>DASZIR010000077.1:0-18813 GCA_035948995.1 Paraburkholderia sp.
CACGATTGGCGATTCGACCAAGGTGCGCGTGGGTGAATGGGTGGTGGCGATCGGCTCGCCGTTCGGGCTCGAGAACACGGTCACCGCGGGCATCGTCAGCGCCAAGGGCCGCGATACGGGCGATTACCTGCCGTTCATCCAGACCGACGTGCCGGTCAATCCGGGCAACTCGGGTGGTCCGCTGATTAACATGCAGGGCGAGGTGATTGGCATCAACTCGCAGATCTACAGCCGTACCGGCGGTTTCATGGGCATTTCGTTCGCGATCCCTATCGACGAAGCGATGCGCGTAGCCGACCAGCTCAAGACCACGGGCAAGGTGACGCGTGGCCGCATCGCGGTGGCGATTGGTGAGGTGACCAAGGATGTGGCCGATTCGCTCGGCTTGCCGACGGCGCAAGGTGCGCTCGTCAGCAGCGTCGAACCGGGCGGCCCGGCTGAAAAGGCCGGCGTGCAGCCGGGCGACATCATCCTGAAGTTCAACGGCCATTCCGTCGATACGGCCACCGATTTGCCGCGCATGGTCGGCGATACGAAGCCTGGCACCAAGGCCAATATCACCGTGTGGCGCAAGGGTCAAACGCGCGATTTGCCGGTGACGATTGCCGAGATGCAGCCGGACAAGACGGCGAAGGTCGATGAGAAGCAGGCGCCGCCACCGAAGCAGCGCGCCACCAACTCGCTCGGTATTGCGGTGAGCGACATCCCGGCCGACCAGCAAAAGACGCTGAAGGTGCACGGCGGTGTGCTGGTCGATCAGGTGGACGGGCCGGCTGCCCGAGTCGGCTTGCAGAAGGGCGATCTCATCCTGCGCGTCGGCGACACGGATATCTCCAGCGCCAAGCAGTTCGACGACGTCATCGCGCATCTCGATCCGCAGAAGATGGTCGCACTGCTCGTGCGTCGTGGCGACAACACGCAGTTTGTGCCGCTGCGTCCGCGTAGCAGCTCCGCGCAGAAATGACGATGACGGCACCGCTCACGCTCTTTGGGCGCGCGTGGTGCCACCTTTGCGATGACATGCGGGCTGAACTCGAGCCACTCCTTGCCGAGTTCGGCGCGCAGGTCGAAGTCATGGACATCGACGCTGACCCGGCACTCGAAGCACGTTACAACGAGTTAGTGCCGGTTTTGGTGTGCGATGGTATTGAGTTGTGCCACTATCATCTCGACGAAGGGCGGGTCCGTGCGGCGCTGAGCGCACGTGCCGGGCAGGCCCGCTAGCGCATGGAAAGTCCCCGGACCTGACACGATGTCTGAGCCCACTTTCCGTGCTCTCCTGCAAGATATGCCGGGCACAAGCCTTTTTCGGCTAAAATAGACAGGTTTTTCACCTACTTACAAGGCGTGCTCCGCAATCGTCCGAGCGCGCCTTTTTCGCTTGATCGGTACTGAATGGATCATATTCGTAATTTCTCGATCATTGCGCACATCGACCATGGCAAGTCGACGCTCGCCGATCGCATCATCCAGATTTGCGGCGGCCTGTCCGACCGTGAAATGGAATCCCAGGTGCTCGACTCGATGGATCTCGAGCGCGAGCGCGGCATCACCATCAAGGCACAGACGGCTGCATTGTCCTATCGCGCGCGCGATGGGCAGATCTACAACCTCAACATGATCGACACCCCTGGGCACGTCGACTTTTCGTACGAAGTCAGCCGCTCGCTGTCGGCCTGCGAAGGCGCGCTGCTGGTGGTCGACGCGAGCCAGGGCGTCGAAGCCCAGACGGTGGCGAACTGCTATACGGCCATCGAGCTCGGCGTCGACGTGATTCCGGTGCTCAACAAGATCGACTTGCCGGCGGCGAATCCGGAAAACGCAATTACCGAAATCGAAGACGTGATCGGCATCGACGCGACCGATGCGACGCGTTGCAGCGCGAAAACGGGCCTCGGCGTCGAAGACGTGCTGGAAGCGCTGATCGCGAAAGTGCCGCCGCCCAAGGGCGATCCGCAAGCGCCGCTGCAGGCGTTGATCATCGATTCGTGGTTCGACAACTACGTCGGCGTGGTGATGCTGGTGCGTATCGTCAACGGCACGCTGCGTCCGAAGGACAGGATCCGTATGATGGCGACCGGCGCGCAGTACCCGGTCGAGCACATCGGCGTGTTCACGCCGAAGTCGAAGAATCTGGAAGTGCTGTCGGCCGGGCAGGTGGGCTTCATCATCGCCGGCATCAAGGAGTTGGCCGCTGCGAAGGTGGGCGACACCGTCACGCTGGTGAACCGCCCGGCCGCCGAACCGCTGCCTGGTTTCAAGGAAGTGAAGCCGCAGGTGTTCGCCGGTCTCTATCCGGTCGAAGCGAACCAGTACGACGCGCTGCGTGACTCGCTGGAAAAGTTGAAGCTCAACGACGCCTCGCTGCACTACGAGCCGGAAGTCTCGCAGGCCCTCGGCTTCGGCTTCCGTTGCGGCTTCCTCGGTCTGTTGCACATGGAGATCGTGCAGGAGCGTCTGGAGCGTGAGTTCGACATGGACCTGATCACCACGGCGCCGACCGTGGTGTATGAAGTCCTGCAACGCGACGGCACGACCATCATGGTCGAGAACCCGGCCAAGATGCCCGATCCGTCGAAGATCGAAGAAGTGCGCGAGCCGATCGTCACCGTGAACCTGTACATGCCGCAAGACTATGTGGGCGCGGTGATCACGCTGTGTACGCAAAAGCGCGGCAACCAGATCAACATGCAGTACCACGGCCGCCAGGTCCAGCTCACCTATGAAATCCCGATGGGCGAAGTCGTACTCGACTTCTTCGATCGTCTGAAGTCGATGTCACGCGGCTATGCGTCGATGGACTACGAATTCAAGGAATACCGCGCGGCCGATGTCGTCAAGGTCGACATGCTGATCAACGGCGACAAGGTCGACGCGCTGTCGGTGATCGTGCACCGCTCGCAGAGCCAGTACCGCGGCCGTGAAGTGGCGGCGAAGATGCGCGAACTGATTCCGCGTCAGATGTACGACGTGGCGATCCAGGCGACGATCGGCTCGAATATTATCGCCCGCGAGAACATCAAGGCTTTGCGTAAGAATGTGCTGGCAAAATGCTACGGCGGCGACATTTCGCGCAAGAAGAAGCTGTTGGAAAAGCAGAAGGCAGGCAAGAAGCGAATGAAGCAGGTCGGGTCCGTCGAGATTCCGCAAGAGGCTTTCCTCGCGATCCTGCGTGTCGAAGACAAATAAGACGAAGAACGGAACTTTATGAATTTTGCGCTGATTCTTTTTGTGCTCGTCATCATCACGGGCGTCGCATGGGTCGCAGATAAACTGGTTTTCATGCCGCAACGGCGCCGCGCGGCGGAGGCCGCAGTCGCCGAGTTCGACCGCCAGCAGGAACGGGTCGGCGAGCGCTTCGCTGACGAGAACGCGCCGCAAACGCGGGCGCGCCTGCGTGACGAAAAGCTGCGCCAGCCGTGGTGGCTCGAATACTCGGCGAGCTTCTTCCCGGTGATTCTGGTGGTGTTCGTCGTACGCTCGTTCGTCGTCGAGCCGTTCAAGATTCCGTCGGGATCGATGGTGCCGACGCTGCTGGTGGGTGACTTCATCCTCGTCAACAAGTACGAATACGGCATCCGCCTGCCGATCACCAACACCAAGATCACCGAAGGCCGTCCGCTGGAACGGGGTGACGTGGTGGTGTTCCGCTATCCGAAAGATGAGTCGGTCGACTACATCAAGCGCGTGATCGGCCTGCCGGGCGACGTGGTGGCTTATCAGGACAAGCAGCTCACGATCAACGGCAAGCCGGTGCCGGAGACGCCGCTGCCCGACTACTTCGACGAAGAGCGCATTGGTTACGCGAAGCAGTTCGAAGAGGATATTGATGGCCGCAAGAACCGGATTCTGAACAATCCCGCGGTGCCGCCGTTCATCGTCGGTGCGGAGGATTATCCGTATCGCGATAACTGTTCGTACAACGCGCGCGGCGTGATCTGCAAGGTGCCGCCCGGCAATTATTTCATGATGGGCGACAACCGCGATAACAGCGCAGATAGCCGTTATTGGGGCTTTGCGCCGGACAAGAATATCGTCGGCCGTGCGTTCTTTATCTGGATGAATTTCAGCAGTCTGAAACGCATCGGGACGTTCAACTGATCGTCACTGCACTGACCGCACAGCACGCCGCGCAGGACTCGCTCATCGGGCGCGGCGTGTTATCACGCTACTTTAAGAACGTGCGGTAAGGTCGCTTCACCACGCTTTTTCCGTTGGCCGCCCCGCGTTTTCGCCGGGGCAGGCGCCCGCGTTATACTCTGCACATGCCCCTATCTCCGTTGGAAAGCCGTTTGCGCTACGAATTTCGCAATGCGGAATTGTTGCGCCAGGCTTTAACTCACCGCAGTCACAGTGCCACGCATAACGAACGGCTCGAGTTTCTCGGCGACTCCGTTCTGAATTGCGCGGTGGCTGCGCTATTGTTCCAACGTTTCGGCAAACTGGACGAGGGCGATCTGTCGCGCGTGCGCGCCAATCTGGTCAAACAGCAGTCGCTTTACGAAATTGCTCAGGCCCTGAATATTTCAGACGGTCTGCGGCTCGGCGAGGGCGAACTGCGCAGCGGCGGCTTCCGCCGCCCGTCCATCCTCGCTGACACGCTTGAAGCGATTCTGGGCGCCATCTTCCTCGACGGCGGCTTCGAGGCGGCGCAGACGGTCATCAAGCGCCTCTATGTGCCGATTCTCGACCATATCGACCCGCGCACGCTCGGCAAGGACTCCAAGACGCTCCTGCAGGAATATCTGCAAGGTCACAAGATTGCGCTGCCCACCTACACCGTCGTCGCGACGCATGGTGCAGCGCACAATCAGCAGTTCGAGGTCGAGTGCACGGTTCCGAAGCTGGAAGTGAAGGTGTCCGGTTCCGGCGCCAGCCGCCGGGCGGCCGAGCAGGCTGCCGCCAAGAAGGCGCTCGACGAGGTCATGGCCGCTGCACCGGCCGTGGTGGCCAAACCGAAGCGCTCGAAGGGCGCCCGGGCGGCGAAGCAGGCTGAATCGGAGATTGTCCCGGGCGTAACCGGCGTGCAGACCGCGCTCGATTTGCGCGCGCCCGACCGTAAGACTGACCGCCATCCGCGCGGCGAACCCAGGCCGGCCGCGGCCGCGGCTGAGGCTGTGGCCGAGCGCCCGGCGCCTGGTGCGGCGCCCGCGCCGCTTGCCGTGATTCGTGCGGCGCACGTCGAATACAGCAATCAGGCTGTGTCCGAGAAGGAAAAGGCGGAGAAAGCGGAGCGCGGCGACAAGCAGGACAAGCAGGACAAGCTGGAAAAGGCCGACAAGCCTGTCGAAAGGCCCGAGCCTGCCCTGCGCGTGGCCGATAAACCGGCTGACAGACCGGCTGAAAAAGCGGCTGGCGATAAAGCCTCCGCCGACAGGCCCGCTGCTGACAAGGCCGACACCCCCTCGCGCAGCACTGACAAACCCGCCGTCTCCCGCACCCGCGAACCCGCGCCCGGCGCGCCGGCGCCAGCCGAACTCGAACCCGGTGTTGCCGACGCGGTGCAAACGCGCGTCGCCGATGCGGGCCACTGATGCCATGGACGCGTCTTTCGTCGCGCGTCCATATGAACCTGCTGTAGCCTGAATATGAACGCTCCCACCCCCACTGGTTTTCGCTGCGGCATGGTCGCGATCGTCGGCCGCCCCAACGTCGGCAAGTCCACGCTGATGAACGCGCTGGTCGGCCAGAAAGTCAGTATCACGTCGCGCAAGGCGCAGACCACGCGCCACCGCATCACCGGCATTCACACGCTCGAAGACGCGCAGTACATCTTCGTCGATACGCCGGGCTTCCAGACCAAGCACAGCGGCGCGCTGAACCGCTCGCTCAACCGCGCGGTCACCTCGACGCTGACGTCGGTCGACGCGATCCTGTTCGTGATCGAAGCGGGCCGCTTTGGTCCGGACGACCAGAAGGTGCTCGATCTGATTCCGCCATCGGTGCCGGCGCTGCTGATTGCCAACAAGCTCGATCGCGTGTCGGACAAGGACTCGCTGTATCCGTTCATGCAGCAGGTGAGCGCGCTGCGCCAGTTCAACGAAATCGTGCCGCTGTCCGCCAAGAACCCGGATGACATCAAGCGCCTGATGGCGACCGTCAAGCCGTACCTGCCCGAAGGGCAGCCGATCTACGGCGAAGACGACCTGACCGACCGCAGCGAGCGCTTCCTTGCCGCTGAAATCCTGCGTGAGAAGGTGTTCCGCTGGACTGGCGACGAACTGCCGTACACGAGCACCGTGCTGATCGACAAGTTCGAAACGGAAGGGCGCCTGCGCCGCATTTTCGCGACCATCATGGTCGAGCGCGATACGCACAAAGCGATGATCATCGGCCAGAAGGGCGCCAAGCTGAAGCAGATCAGCACCGAAGCGCGTCTCGACATGGAAAAGCTGTTCGACGGCCCGGTGTATCTGGAAACCTTCATCAAGGTGAAGAGTGGCTGGGCCGACAACGAAGCCGGACTCCGCGCGTATGGGTACGAATGACGCGTGGATGACGCTGCAAAACGACGCTGAACCGGACGACTCCGGGCCGGCTGCGCCGGTGCGCGAGCCGTCGAAGGGGCGCGCGTCGAAGAAATCGTCCACCGCCTCATCGGCCATTGCGGGCACCACGGGCACCGAGGGTACCTCCGCCAACGGCGAAACGCGCAAGGCAACGCCACGCCGGACGCCGCGCAGTTCAGGTTCCGAGCACAGGATCACCGAACAGCCGGCCTTCGTACTGCATAGCTATCCGCATCGCGAGACCAGTCTGATCATCGACGTGCTGACGCGCGATCACGGCCGTCTCGCTCTGGTGGCCAAAGGCGCCAAGCGCCCGCACTCCGCGTTGCGCGGCGTGCTGCAGACCTTTCAGCCGCTCGCGCTGTCGTGGTCCGGCAAATCCGAAGTACGCACCTTGACCGGCGCCGAATGGGTAGGGGGCATGTTGCCGCTCGCCGGCGACGCATTGCTGTGCGGCTTCTACGTCAACGAACTGCTGGTCAAGTTCTGCGCGCGTGAAGATCCCCATCCGCAACTGTTCCATCACTATGTCGTCACGCTGACGCGTCTTGCGCACGACGAGCCGCCCGTGCAGGTGCTGCGTTCGTTCGAGCGCGTGCTGCTGCGCGAGACCGGTTACGCGATAGCGCTCAACCGCACGGTTTCCCGCAAGGCGGTGCTGCCGGATGGCCGCTACGTGTTCGATCCCGAGCGCGGCGTGCGCGAAGCATCCGATGATCTGCCGGCACAATGGCCGGTGATTGCCGGACAGACCCTGCTCGATATGGAAGCAGACGATTACCATCGGTCGCAGACCGTGGCGCAAGGCAAAACGCTGATGCGCTTTCTGCTCAACACTTACCTTGGCGGCACGCCGCTCGCGACGCGCCAGATCCTGATCGACCTGCAGAACTTATGAGCTTCTTTCTTACGTCGCCGACTGTCATCGACCTGGGCGTGAATATCGACCACGTCGCCACGCTGCGCAATGTGCGCGGTACGTCCTATCCCGACCCGATCCGCGCCGCGCTCGACGCCGAAGAGGCCGGCGCCGACGCGATCACGCTGCACTTGCGCGAAGACCGCCGGCATATCGTCGACGCCGACGTGCGCAAGCTGCGGCCGTTGCTGAAGACGCGCATGAACCTCGAATGCGCGGTCACGCAGGAGATGCTCGACATTGCCTGCGAAGTGCAGCCGCACGATGTCTGCCTCGTGCCGGAAAAGCGCGCGGAGCTGACAACCGAAGGCGGACTCGACGTCGCCGGCCAGTTCGAGGCCGTGCGCGCCGCGTGCAGGCAGCTCGCCGCAGCGGGCTCGCGCGTGTCGCTCTTCATCGATGCCGACGAAACCCAGATCCGCGCCGCGCATGAAGCTGGCGCACCGGTGATCGAATTGCACACCGGCCGCTACGCCGAAGCGCATGAGGCCGCCGGGCAGCAGCGCGAATACGAGCGCGTGGTACGCGGTGTCGAACTGGGTCTGTCGCTTGGCATCAAGGTGAATGCCGGTCACGGCCTGCACTACACTAACGTCCAGCAGATCGCGGCGATCGACGGCATCGTCGAACTGAATATTGGTCATGCGATCGTCGCTCATGCGATTTTCGCGGGCTGGGATAACGCGGTGCGCGAGATGAAGGCGATCATGGTCGCCGCGCGTCTGGCCGCGCGCGCTTGATGTAAAACGACGCGTAGAACAACGCGTCGCGTAACGACACAACGAGGACACCTCCCACGCATGGCAATCTACGGCATCGGCACCGACATCGTTCAGGTCAGTCGCGTGGCGGCAGTGATGACGCGCACCAACGGACGCTTCGCGGAGAAAGTGCTTGGTGCCGACGAACTGCGCGTCTTTCACGCTCGCCACGCCCGCTCGGCCGCGCGCGGCCTCGCGTTTCTCGCCACGCGTTTTTCAGCGAAAGAAGCCTTCTCGAAAGCGATCGGCCTCGGCATGCGCTGGCCGATGACGTGGCGTGCACTGCAGACACTGAACGAGGCGAGCGGCAAGCCGATGGTCGTCGCTTCGGGCGAGCTGGCCGAATGGCTCGAAGCGCGCGGCATCACGGCCCGTGTGACGATCAGCGACGAGCGCGATTATGCGGTGTCGTTCGTGATTGCCGAGACTGCGGATCCCGCTACTCCTTGAACCCCTGACTTCTCCCGACGCGGCATGCTCAAGCCGCGTCATCTTCTTTCCTGCGGAATTCGATGAAAACCAATCCCGGACCGGTGATGCTCGACGTGGTCGGCACAACGCTGACTGACGACGACAGGCGCCGCCTCGCCCATCCGATGACCGGCGGCGTGATCCTGTTTGCGCGTCATTACGAAAACCGCGCGCAACTCGTCGCGCTGACCGATGCGATCCGCGCGGTGCGCGACGATCTGCTGATCGCCGTCGACCACGAGGGCGGCCGCGTACAACGCTTCCGTACCGATGGCTTCACCGTGTTGCCGGCGATGGGCAAGCTCGGCGTGCTGTGGGATTCGGACGTGCTGCACGCGACCAAGGTCACCACGGCGGTCGGCTATATCCTCGCGACCGAGTTGCTTGCGTGCGGCGTCGACATGAGCTTTACGCCGGTGCTCGATCTGAACTACGGCCAGTCGCAGGTGATCGGCGACCGCGCGTTCCATCGCGATCCACGCGTCGTCGCGATGCTTGCGAAGAGCCTGAATCACGGCCTCGCGCTGGCGGGCATGGCGAACTGCGGCAAGCATTTTCCCGGACACGGTTTCGCGCAAGCGGACTCGCACGTCGCGGTGCCGGTCGACGAGCGGCCGCTCGACGTCATCCTGCGTGACGATGTGGCGCCGTATGACTGGCTCGGCCTGTCGCTGGCGTCGGTGATTCCGGCGCATGTGATCTATCCGCAGGTTGACTCGAAGCCGGCAGGTTTTTCGCGGGTCTGGCTGCAGGACGTGTTGCGCGGCAAGCTGCGTTTCCCCGGAGCCATCTTCAGTGACGACCTGTCGATGGACGCTGCGCGCCAGGGCGGTACGCTGACCGAAGCGGCAACCGCGGCATTGCAGGCGGGCTGCGACATGGTGCTGATCTGCAACCAGCCGGCGGAAGCGGAAAAGGTGCTCGACGCGTTGCGTTTCACGCCGTCGAAGGACTCGCAGCAGCGCATCAAGCGGATGCACCCGCGCGGCAAGGCGCTCAAGTGGAGCAAGCTGGTTGCCGAGCCTGAATATCTGCGGGCGCAAACGCTGTTGCGCAGCGCTTTTGCCTGAAACTGAAGCGCCTCACCAGGAGGGTATGGCGAAGCGGTGGCAGCGCCCTGGCGCCGCCACCGTTTTCTTCTTTCAGCCGGGTCAGTTCAGCCGCATCCGCTGCAGCTTGTTGTAGAGCGTCTTCGGACTGATTCCCAGCAGCGACGCGGCGCGATGCCGCGTGCCGCCGACCGCATCGAGCGTCGCGCGGATCAGCATTTCCTCGACATCCGCGAGCGGCGTGCCGACGGTGACCTGCACGCGGCTGCCGTTCAGATCGCGCACGCCGGCCGAGCCTGCTTCGTCGGCGCGCAGCGTTTCGAGCACGTCGCCCGACGCCTGGTAGGCGCGCCGCACCCGCTCCTGCAGTTCACGCACATTGCCCGGCCATTCATACGCGAGACATTCGCGCAGGAAATTGGGGCTAACCTGCTTGGTCACGTCGGCCACGCCGCGGGCACTGGCTTCGCGATTCAGTTCATCGACCATGGCTTGCGCAAAGAGCGCGGCATCCTCACTGCGCTCGCGCAGCGGCGGCAGCGTGACCGCGGCAGCCTCGAGGCGCAGCGCGAGATCCTCGTGCAGGCTGCCGTCGGCGACGGCCGCGCGCGGCGACTTGCGGGTCGAAGCGATCAGGCGGAAATCGGTCACCACCTGATGGGTGCCGCCGACCCGCGTGAAGGTCTGCGAGTCGAGCGCGCGCAGCAGCGCCTCCTGTTGGGGACGCGGCAACTCGGCGATTTCGTCGATGAAAAGCGTGCCGCCGCTCGCCTGCTCGAAGAGGCCCAGTTCACGTTGCTCGGCGCCGCTGAACGCGCCGCGCTCATGGCCGAACAGCAGGCTGTCGAGCGAGTGGTTGGCCGCAAGGCTCGCTGCCGTGCGGCAATCGAACGTGACAAACGGCCCTTTGCGGCGGCGGCTCATCTCGTGCAGCGTGCGCGCGGCGACCTCCTTGCCGGTACCGGCTTCCCCGGAAATCAGGACGGCCGCTTCCGTGGGCGCCGTGTGTTCGATCATGTCGTACACGTGCTGGATCGCCCCGCTCCTGCCGAGCATGGGCCCGAAGCGCCCGAGCTGGCGCAGTGTGGCGCGTAGCGTCTGCACTTCCTCGGTCAGTTCATACGGGCGTGGAATGCGCGCCAGCAGGCTGCGCAGACGCGGGATGTTGACGGGCTTGAGCAGGTAGTCCCAGATCCCATGCCGCAAGCCTTCAATCGCGCTTTCGACGGTGGCGTTGCCGGTCATCACGATGACAGGCAGCGCGCCACCGGGCGGCTGCGCAGGCAGATGCTGGAGCAGGTCGAGACCGCTGCCGTCGGGCAGGTTCAGATCGACCAGCACGACGTCGGGGATGAAGCGCGTCAGCGCAGCCCGTGCCTCGGCGAGCGTCGTTGCGGTGTCGACGGAAAAACCGTCGGCGGCGAGGATCGCGGACAGGCCGGACAGGCTATTGGGATCGTCTTCGACAATCAGGGCGTGTGGCATGGCGAGCGCAATTTTCTAGGTGGACGGAAACCCGCGCCGCGGCGCCGCGGTTGCGGCGACGGGCAGGGGTGCGAGCAGAGCAGGCCGTCGTTCCTGATGGGGCGCCGTGCCGCACGCGCTGTGGCTGCGGCCGCCGGCACAAGGCAGGCGGTCGGGCGGAGCGGGGCGGCAAGCGAAACGGCAGTTTGATTCATTCGTTGCAGTCGTTCTGGTTCGCAATGGATCGCGACGAGCAGGGAACGCGTAACGGGCGTGTAACCGACTCACGGATGCACTGACGGAAACATGAATCGTGAATCCGCAGCCTGTTCGTCGATGAAGCAGAGACTGTGCCACTGGGAGTTACTTAAGCTTATCAATGGTTTGCGATGTGCAACCCGGCAGCGAAATGCGTTCAGCCTGGCAAAATCTGGAACACTGCCGGTAAAGTTTTCCTCAACATTACACGGTCGCAAAAAAAAGAAAAAGCGTCTGCACAGACGTTAAAAAAAAGAAAAAGCGCCCAGAAGGGCGCTTTTAAATTCGGCCGCCACGCCCGCAGCTCTGCGGGCGTGGCGCCTGGCAGCTCTGGCGCTTACGCGCGGCTGCGGTATTCGTGCGTACGCGTGTCGATTTCGATCTTGTCGCCGATATTGCAGAAGAGCGGCACCTGCAGTTCGAAACCCGTGTTCAGCTTGGCGTTCTTCAGCACCTTGCCCGACGACGTATCGCCCTTCACAGCCGGTTCCGTGTAGATGATTTCGCGGACCAGCGTGGTGGGCAGTTCGACCGAAATGGCCTTCTCGTTGTAGAACACGACTTCGCAAGTCATGCCGTCTTCGAGGTAATTCAGCGCCTCGCCCATCATTTCGGCTTCGACTTCGAACTGGTTGTAGTCGGCGTCCATGAACACGTACATCGGGTCAGCGAAGTACGAGTAGGTCACTTCCTTGCGGTCCAGAAGGACGACGTCGAACTTGTCGTCCGCCTTGTACACCGTTTCCATGCCTGCGCCGGTGAGCAGGTTCTTGAACTTCATCTTGACGACGGCGGAGTTACGGCCCGATTTGTTGTATTCGGCCTTTTGCACGACCATCGCGTCGCTGCCGATCATTACGACGTTACCGGTGCGGAGTTCCTGTGCGGTCTTCATAAAACTGTCCTGTACGAAATAAGTAGCTTCAACTGTGCTCAACGGCATACGGCGTAAGCGGGCTCGGCGCCTGTCGCTCCTGCTTGCCGCGGTTTCCCGCGGCCCGTCACCTTCCGATAACTGCTGTTTACCCGGAGCGGGCGCGTACGTGAGTGGCGCCGATGCGCGAGGACGACCCCGGTTTGACTGAAGGTGCACCGTTGGTAAGCCGTTCGATGCAGGGTTCGCCGCCGCCATCGTGCCGCGCTTGCGTCGTCGGCCGTTGGATAACCGCTTATTTTAACTGACTTTTTGCAAATTCGGCCAGATTTCCGGCGAGGTCGCCGGGCCTTGCCAGTTCAACTGCCCAATCGGCTGCGCGCCGCTCGAAAACGGCGCGGTGGCGCATGAAACCGGCCCAGTCAGGCTGGCCGACGCCGTTCCATGCGTGCCAGAGCCGCGCCAGCGCTGCGCGGGCGTCGGCTGGCAACGGATCGGCGTAGTGGGCGAGCGCGGCATCGAGCTTCGGCAGGTGCGCGTCGTCGGCTTGCGGGTAGATATGCCAGACGAACGGCCGTGCCGCCCATTGGGCGCGCACGAACGAGTCTTCGCCGCGGACGAAATTGAGGTTGCTGGCCCACAGCAGCGCATCGTAGCCGGGCTGGTCGGTGAACGCGAGTGCGTGGGCGCGCAGATTGCCGCTTTCGGCGTGCGAGCCCGCTGCAAACGATCGCAGGCCGAAAAAGCGCGCGATCGCGCCCGAAATCCGCCCCTCCGGCACCAGCAGGACAATCGGGGTCGGGCTGTCGCGCCATTGTTCGAGCAGGCTGCCGACGGCCGGATTCTCGTAGGAAAAGAGCGAAATGACCGTTGTGTCAGCTCCCGGCGCAGCCCGGCCGGTACGGTTCCGCCACCACGCTTCGCGCGCTTGCGGCGAGGCTTCGAAGGCGGCGCGCGCGGCGTCGAGATGATGTTCCCTGAGCACGCCGCCGGTTCCCGCGCCGAGTCCTGGGAAAAAAAACGTCTTGGTCAACGCATAGCGCGGGTGCGGCGAGCGGCGCAGATGAAAATCGGCGACCCAGTCTTCGGCGCTCAGGTATTCCAGGTTCAGCCACACGGGCGCGCGCTCCCGGCGCGCCATCGCGGCCACGTAGACGTGCGGCAATTCGCAGCCGAACGCCTCGATGACGACGTCGGCCACCTCGAGCGTTTCGCCCGCGTGAGACGGCTCATGCCAGTGTTCGATTACGATGCCGCTCACGGCCTGGCGGCTGCGATCGACGGCGAGCGCGGGGCAAAGCTTCTGGAACGCGTGCAGGTCGTCGACGAAAATGCGCACCTGCCAGCCGTGCTCGCTCGCCAGTTGGCGCGCGAGCCGCCAGCACACGCCGATATCGCCGAAGTTGTCGATCACGGCGCAAAAGAGATCGCAGGCGATCGCCGCGTTGGCCGGCGCTGGCGATGGCGTAGGCGACGTGAGCGGTGCGGCAGGAGCAGGAGGGCGCGCGGAGGGCATGATGGCCGGCATCCGGGGCTCGGACGCGTGCGGAATGTTCTAAACTGGCGATTCTAAAGCACTCACCCTAATTTCCGCGTGAATCCAGGCGCGGTGTTCAGCCCGATTCTGCATGACCGATTCCGAAGCTTCCGACACGTTCGAGCCCAAAAAGGTGCTCGCCCAGTTACCGCATCTGCCCGGCGTCTATCGCTATTACGACGCGCACGGCGCCGTGCTGTATGTGGGCAAGGCGCGCGACCTGAAAAAGCGCGTCTCGAGTTACTTTACGAAGACACTGCTGTCGCCGCGCATCGCGATGATGGTGACGCGCATCGCACGCCTCGAAACGACCGTCACGCGTTCCGAGGCCGAAGCGCTGCTGCTCGAGAACAACCTGATCAAGGCGCTCGCGCCGCGCTACAACATCCTGTTTCGCGACGACAAGTCGTATCCCTACCTGAAGCTCACCGGCCATACGTTTCCGCGCATGGCGTACTACCGTGGGGCGGTGGATCGCAAGAACCAGTACTTCGGACCGTTCCCCAGCGCGTGGGCGGTGCGCGAGAGCATCCAGATCCTGCAGCGCGTGTTCCAGCTGCGCACCTGCGAAGACTCGGTGTTCAACAACCGCACGCGGCCTTGCCTGCTGCATCAGATTGGGCGTTGCACGGCGCCATGCGTTGGGGCGATCAGCGAAGAGGATTACGCGCGTGACGTTGCCAATGCGTCGCGCTTCCTGCTCGGACGACAGAGCGAAGTGATGAAGGAGCTCGAGGAGAAGATGCACGCGTTCGCTGCCGAGCTGAAGTTCGAGCAGGCCGCGGCGGTGCGCAACCAGATGAGCTCGTTGTCGACCGTCTTGCATCAGCAGGCGATCGAAGTGGGCAGCGACAGCGATGTCGATATTCTCGCGGTCGTCGCGCTCGGCGGCCGCGTGTGCGTGAACCTGGCGATGGTGCGGGGCGGGCGCCATCTGGGCGACAAGGCTTATTTCCCGGCGCATGTCGAAAGCGCGTTGACGATCGACGAGGGCGGTCTGGAGGCGGACGACGCAGCGGAAGCGGTGACGGCTGCGGCCCGGGAAGGGCTGCGTGCGGCGGGTGAAGATCCGTCGAGGACGACTGCGAAGCCGAACCGCAGGGCGCGCGCAATGGATACCGACGAGATACCCGATGCGCTGGCGATTGCACAGGATCTGCCGCCTGAATCGGATGATACGGATGACGAGGTCGAGGAGGCAGACGAAGAAGCAGACGAAGAAGCGGCCGAAGCAGGCCAGGCGGCCGATGAGCTGGAAGACGCGACTGACGGGACGACCGACGAACCAGCCGACGGGGCAGATGAGAACGCAACGGGCGCGCCGTCCGGCAAGTCCGCACGCCGTCGCGTGAGCGGCATCGAATCCGAAGTGCTCGAGGCCTTCATCGCGCAACACTACCTCGGCAATCGCGTGCCGCCGGTGCTGGTCGTGAGTCATGCGCCGGCCAATCGCGAGCTGGTGGATTTGCTGATCGAGCAGGCGGGTCACAAGGTCACGGTGTTGCGTCAGCCGCAGGGGCAAAAGCGCGCGTGGCTTGCGATGGCGGAGCAGAACGCGCGGCTCGCGCTGGCACGGCTGCTGTCCGAGCAGGGCTCGCAGCAGTCCCGGACACGGACGCTCGCCGATACGCTCGGTCTCGAGTGCGACGACCTTGCCCACCTGCGTATCGAATGCTTCGACATCAGCCACACGATGGGCGAGGCGACCCAGGCATCGTGCGTGGTCTATCACCATCACAAGATGCAATCGTCGGAGTACCGGCGCTACAACATCACCGGTATCACGCCGGGCGACGATTACGCCGCGATGCGCCAGGTGCTCACGCGCCGCTACGAGAAGATGGTGGCGCAAGCCGCTGCGAACGCCGCCGACGAATCGCTCGAACGGCCCGCCGGGCCGGGCGCCGACCCGGTACTGGCCACCGATGCCGCCGAGCCGGCGAGCGGCGGCATCTTGCCGAACATCGTGTTGATCGACGGCGGCAAAGGCCAGGTCGAGATCGCCCGGCAGGTGTTTACCGAGGTGGGTCTGGATTGCGGGATCCTGGTGGGCGTGGCAAAGGGCGAGGGGCGCAAGGTCGGACTCGAGACGCTGATCTTCGCGGACGGCCGTGCACCGCTCGAACTCGGCAAGGAAAGCGCGGCGTTGATGCTGGTCGCGCAGATCCGCGACGAAGCGCACCGCTTTGCGATCACCGGGATGCGCGCCAAGCGCGGCAAGACGCGCCAGACCTCGCGTCTCGAAGAGCTCGAAGGTGTGGGCGCGAAGCGTCGCCAGCGCTTGCTTGCGCGCTTCGGGGGCCTGCGCGGCGTGGTGGCGGCGAGCGTCGACGATCTGGCGAGCGTCGAGGGGATTTCGCGCTCGCTGGCCGAGCAGATCTATCGGCAGTTGCACTGATTGCGCGAAACGGCGGCGCGGCCCGCGCGGGGCGCGCTGCGCACGCATGAGGCCTCGTGCACCGCTTTGCGGGCTGTTTGCGGGATGTTTGCCGGGTGTTTGCTTGTGGCAGGCCTGATCACGCGGCACAATTGCATCTCCCTTGTCAGACGCTGCGCCTGCCCATGCCGTTTAATTTCCCGATTTTCCTGACGTGGCTGCGAATCGTCCTGATTCCACTCGTTGTCGGCGTGTTCTATCTGCCGGATATGATGATGAGCCCCGCGCACCGCAATCTGGCGGCCGCGACGATTTTCATCATGGCCGCGTTGACGGACTGGTTCGACGGTTACCTGGCGCGCAGGTGGAACCAGACCTCGGCATTCGGCGCGTTTCTCGACCCCGTCGCCGACAAGCTGATGGTGACGGCTGCGCTGCTCGTGCTGGTGCAGCTGGCGCGGCTCGATTCCGCGATTGCGCTGGTGATCGTGGGCCGCGAGATCGCGATCTCGGCATTGCGCGAATGGATGGCGCAGATTGGCGCGTCGAAGAGCGTCGCCGTGAATTCGCTTGGCAAGTTCAAGACGGCGTGCCAGATGATCGCGATTCCGATGCTGCTGTTTTTCGGCCCATTGCCGCTCGCCCCTGGTTTTGCGATCGATACGCGGGTGTGGGGCATGTGGCTGATCGTGCTGGCGGCGTTCCTGACGATCTGGTCGATGCTCTACTATATGAAGCTCGCGTGGCCGCAGATTCGTGAACGGGGCGGGATCGTGTGAGCGAAAAATGTCACGTAAAACACCTGTGTGAAAGGGGTTGACACGTTTCAGCGCTTTATACATAATCTCGTTTCTCCGGTGCCGGCAGTTCTAGACGCCGGGGCGCAGTAAGGTCGCAGGCAGTTCAGCAGCAAAACGCGGGAGTAGCTCAGTTGGTAGAGCGCAACCTTGCCAAGGTTGAGGTCGCGAGTTCGAGACTCGTCTCCCGCTCCAGATTTTGAAGCAGCGTTTTGTGTGGCGCGTTCTTGTAATAGGCAAAACGTTGTAGTGCAGGACCATGCGGGAGTAGCTCAGTTGGTAGAGCGCAACCTTGCCAAGGTTGAGGTCGCGAGTTCGAGACTCGTCTCCCGCTCCAGACATTCGGGGAAGCAACGCTTCCCTTTTTGTTTGGTGGACCGACCGGCCATCGAACAAATCTGCGAACCCGTTGTGCATGCAACTTGTTGCCACGGTTTCAGCAGTCCGCTTACGGCGCGATAGCAAAGCGGTTATGCAGCGGCCTGCAAAGCCGTTTAGGCCGGTTCGACTCCGGCTCGCGCCTCCAGCAGTCAAAGAAAGGCCCCGACTTGTCGGGGCCTTTCTTTTTTCAGCGACGGTTTTGCTCGAAGCCGGGCCAGCGGAACCCAGCCCGCATTGGGGACCCGCCCTATGAAATACTGTCAGTCATCTCACGAACTGCCGATCCACTCATGTACGTACAGCTCGCCGGCACTCAAGTGCGGCTGCTCGGCTCGATGCATCTTTTCTCCGCAGCCAGCCCGCGGATGCCTTCATGGGTATCGGAGGCGTTTGACTGGTCGGAAGCGCTCATCTTCGAATCCGACGCGCCGGCGATACTGCCGTTCCTGAAGCGCGAACGAGGGCAGTCCCTCGAGCATGCGTTGCCGCCGGAAGTCTGGAGCAGGCTGGACGCATCCTGGCCCTCCGCAGGACCCTTGGCGCCGCTCAGCGAGCTTCGGCCCTGGGCCGCGTTGATGGTCGCGCCGACGCTGTGCCAGCGGGTCGTTGAAGGCGTTGAGCCGAGGATGCTCAGAGCGGCCGCGGCGCAATCGAAGCCCTACCAGTTTCTCGAAACAGCCGACGAGGTGGTCGCGTCACTCGAGTCGATCCCGTTATCAGCGGTATGCGCCGGGCTCGAGTTGCTGCTCGCCGATCTCACCGAACCTCAACGCACGCTGGACCGCATGCAGCTCGCGTGGCTCCAGCGGGATCTGCAGGCGGTCCACCAGGTGGCGGCCGAATCGCCGATGTTCAGCCTGCCCGGCATTCGCAGTGCGATCCTCGATGCACGAAATCGCGCTTGGGCGCCGCGGGTGCGTGACGCGCTGGACAGTCCGAAGCGCACCTTGGTGGTGGTCGGCGCGCTTCATCTGTGCGGAGCCGGGAACCTGATCGAACGCCTGGAGCACCCGGTTGAACCGCTTCACGGTGACGCCTGACTCGCGTCGAGGCGCAAAGACCGGGTGAGGTCGGGTAGTCCGGATCACATTGCCACCTCAAGGCGAAGCGGACCGGCACTAGCGGCGCCGCCGCCATGCGGGGAAGGCTTGCTATGCTGCCGCGCGGCATTCACGGCATAATTCTGCAACTGCCGCCCGCACGGGCGAATCTCTTTTGACGCCTTTGCCCGTCAACCACCCCGCACTGAAGTACGGGGCTTGTTCAGGCAACTGAGCATGCCCGGGGTTGACCAGGGGGAGCGGTAATCAACCCGCTACGTTGTAACGAAGTGAGCAGACCCACCGCCGCGTGCTTCCTCAGCGCGGCGCTCTGGAAGCGGTGGCTGCAGACACGGTCCGGGTAACCACGAAACGG
>DASZIR010000078.1:0-46271 GCA_035948995.1 Paraburkholderia sp.
GACGGACAAGGATTGGGCCTGGAAAGAAGCCGAACATATCGAGCATCCCGCCTGCTGGTCGCAGCACACCGGAAGCGATCAGAACCGCGCATGGATGCTGCGCACCATGTTCGCCGAAGTGCCACTGCCGCTCGACTGGCCAGCGTACGTGAGTCACGCCGAAGCCAGCGCCTACGCGCGCTGGGCCGGCAAGACACTACCCAGTGAAGCGCAATGGCAACGCGCGGCACATGGCGCACCGCATGCGATGTCGGGCAATTTCGATTTTCGTAGCTGGGACCCGCAGCCGGTCGACGCGCATCCGGACAACGTCAGCGCGTTCGGGGTGGAAGGCCAATTCGGCAATGGCTGGGAGTGGACCTCCACGGTGTTCGACGCACTGCCGGGGTTTGAAGCGTTTCCGTTTTATCCGGGCTACTCCGCCAACTTCTTCGACGGCCAGCATTACGTGATCAAAGGCGGTTCGGCGCGCACCGCGCAATGCATGATGCGGCCGGCGTTTCGCAACTGGTTTCAGCCGCATTATCAGTATGTGTATGCGGGGTTTCGGTGTGTGAAAACTGTGACAAATAAAGCATAAGTTGGCTGCCAAATACACCTTATGGTTTATCGCGAAAACCGGCAGACTTATGCTTTATCCTCACTCACGCTCTACATCCTGTAGCGGGTGCAGAGCGTACATGCTACGCCATGGGAGCCGTATCGGCCGGCTGACTAGCGTTTTCCTCGCAGCACCAATTTGAATATCCGACGGTTGTCTGTTCCAGTCCAGAATACACGACCGGTACGGGACTGCGCGACGCGTCTCGAATCGACAAAACGAGATCGGTATCGCGCGCGGTCCTCCGCGAGGCTCGCGGGGATTCATCTGTCTCGGCGTCAGGAAGCCAGCCGGGACTAGATGCATCGAGCTTCGGTCCTACCTCAAGGATTCCTTACGCATCCCTCCGAGGGAGTACCTCTTCGCGCCCCTTGCCCCACCGATATTGGCCGGTGAATGTCGCCAGAGTGATGACACCTTTGGAGACCCGAACGTGAGTTCAGTAAACGATGCAGGTCAGGAGCTTCATTTTGCCGCGCCAGTAGACGCAACAGGACTTCATAGAAAGATCGGCTGGGCAGGCGCATTCTGGGTAGCCAGCGGCGTACCGGCGTTGGTGCTGTTCTCGATCGGCTCGATTGCAGCGACCGTCGGCAAGCCGTCGTGGATCATCTGGGCAATTTCGATCTGTTTCGGCTTCATCCAGTCCTTTTCCTATGCCGAAATCGCCGGGCTGTTTCCGCACAAGTCCGGCGGCGCATCGGTGGGTGCGCTACAGCAAGCTGCTCGCGCCGCTCTCCGTGTGGTGTAACTGGTTCGCGTGGTCGCCGGTGTTGGCAATCGGCTCAGGCTTGGGCGCAGGCTACGTGCTGAACATGTTGTTCCCGGCGACTGCCGCGATCAACACCTGGCAAATCACGCTGGTCGATCTGGGCTGGTTGTCGAGCGGCCTGAGTCTACGGGTCAATGCCACCTTCGTGATCGGTGCCGCGATTCTGCTGACAACCTTCGCGATCCAGCACCGCGGCATTCTTCAAGCCGCTCGGCTCCAGATGATTCTCGCGATCTCCGCGCTGCTGCCGCTCCTATTGGTCGGCGTCTATCCGCTGCTGACGGGCGATCTGCCGATGCAGGGGATCCGCGCCGCGACACGGTCAAGGCGATTGTCTATTCCGGACTCCTGTGCCTCGTGTTCTTCACGCTAGTCCCACTCGCGTTCCAGGGTGCCCTCGGTCTCGGTCAACTCGTCTCGCCCGAGGTCAAGGACGCCGCCGGCAACGTCACGCAGCCCGCAGTCTATGACGGCATTCTGTCGCCAGGCATCTACAGCGGCATGGGCGTTTCCGAAGCGATGGCGCAAATCGTGCACGCCGGCAACCTGGGCGCATTCATTCTGAAACCGATGCTGGTGTTCGCGCTCGTGCTCGCCATCATGACGTCGATGGCAGGTTCGTCGCGCACGCTCTATCAGGCTTCCGTTGACGGCTGGCTGCCCAAATATCTGTCGCACGTCAACCACAACGGCGCGCCGACCCGCGCGATGTGGACCGACCTCGTATTCAATCTCGTGCTGCTGCTGATGTCCGACTATGTCGTCGTGCTCGCGATGTCGAATGTCGGCTACATCATCTTCAACTTTCTGAATCTCAATGCCGCGTGGATCCACCGGCTCGACCGGTCGAGCTGGGAGCGCCCTTTCAAGGCACCGAAATGGGTGCTCGGCGCCGGCGCCGTGTTGTCGTTCGTCAATCTCGCACTGATGGGACTGGGCGCGGACGTATGGGGCAAAGGCACCCTGATTTCGGGCATCGTCTTCTCGGCGCTGATCGTGCCGGTGTTCATCTGGCGTCACTACGTGACGGACAAAGGCCGTTTCCCTGATGCGATGCTGGACGACATGGACCTGTCGAACTCCAGCACCGAGCGGCGCGCAGGTTTTCTGCCGTATGCCGCGTTAGTGCTCGGCGTGGTGGTCGTCTTCGTGAGCCACTGGATCACGACCTGATTGCGCACGTTTGCTGAAGATCGAACGCCCGTGTTGCGCGAATCTCCGCGCAACACGGGCGAAGTTCATCGCACTGCAAAGATCGCGCCTTCTATACCCAGCACCTCGCTGCTGGCCGAATAAATACCGATGCCGCGCTCCCATACGGCTCTCAGATCGCCATTCGCGCCGCGAATGCGATAACGCAGTTCGAACGGCCTGCGATCCGCCAGCGCCTCCTGCACACCACGCCAGACGTAATCGACGTCTTCCGGCACGATCAACTGGCTGTAGCTATGTTCGTGACTATCGACAAACCAGGCCGCCGGATAGCCGGTCAACTCTTCGCAGCCGTCGCTAACGAATTCCATCGACCACGACGGATTGTTGCGGCCGCGATAGATCAGGCCCGGCACGCCGTTCAGAAGACCCATCGCGCTGCGCAGCCTGGCTTCAATTGAAGTCTCCTGACGTTTTTGCGCCGTGGCGTCGAATGCGGAGATAAAGAAGGCGTCTTCGTGCCGGCGGCATGCCACCTCCAGCCAGCGAAGCTGGCCGTGCGGATGAAGGAATCGAATCCGCTCGCGCATGCAGACTCCGCTTTCGTTGCGCAGCCGCTCCAGCACCGCGCGCCAGATCAGTCGATCTTCCGGATGCACGTACGCGGCTATCTCGACGCCCGCCGCGCTCGCTTCCATCAGTTCGGCCCATGCAGCGTTCGCGTGGCGAATGCAGCCCTCGGTGTCCACTTGCAGCAGCGCGACCGGATAGGCATCGAGGCCCAACGCGCTGGTGGCCAATTCGCTTACAACAGCATTGTCTTGCATTCGTTTTACGCCTTCATCATTGACGCGCCAGGGCATCGCGGTGAACCCACGCGGCCAGTTCAAGCCGGGAACGCAAATTCAGCTTGCGTAGCAGATTCTTGACGTAGACCTTGACGGTGCCGTCGCTAATGCCCAACTGCCGGGCAATCTGCTTGTTGCTCATGCCCTCCGAGATGAGCGCCAAAGTCTGCGCTTCACGCCCGGTCAGTTCGACCTGACGAGTGCCTCTTTCGCCTTCGGGCACAGCGTCGTCCTGCGCGAGGAGCGTGACCAGACAATCGTCGAGCACGATCACGCCCTGCACGCAGTTGCGAACGTACAAGCGCAGATCTTCGGGCTCGGTTTCCTTCAGCATATAGCCGTCTGCGCCGAGGCGCAGCGCGCTCAACAACTCGTTGCGATCGAGCGAGGCAGTCAGCACGACCTTGCGGCTCTCGATTTCGAGTTGGCCCAGCTCGTCGAGCACATGCAAACCGCCGAGTCCCGGCATGTGAAGATCGATCAGGATCAGGCCAGGCCTTAACTGCTCCGCGAGCGCAATGCCCTGCCGGCCGCTGGACGCTTCGCCGACCACCTGAAACTCCCCGGTCGAGTTGAAGTACTCGGCGAGGCCGCGCCGGAACAGCGGATGGTCGTCAATCAGAAGCAACGTCGTCGGACCCATAAAGGGACTCCCTCCTGGAAGCGTCATTCGGGACAAGCAGGCGAACCCGCGTGCCGTTGGGCTGCACATTCTCGATGGCGACGCGCGCGCCTATCGCACGCGCCCGCTCGCGCATGATCTCCAGCCCATAGTGATTTTCGTCGACCGAAGCAGGCCGCAAACCTACGCCATCGTCGGTCACGGTCACACACAGGGCGTCCGCGGGATCGTCCATCACTTCGATCCGCGCATGTCGCGCGTGGGCGTGGCGGACCACGTTCGACAACGCTTCGCGCACGATCTGCAACGCGTGCAGCGCGACATCCGGCGCGAGTTCGATTTCGGGCATGCGGTTATCCAGCTCGAAAACCACGTTGCAGCGGCGCGAAAATTCATCGACGGAATCGGCCAGCGCCTGGCGCCACGAACGCCCTTCGAGCGTCAGGCGCGCGCCGGTGATCAACTGGCGAACGTCGCGTTGCAGCCGTGTCATCATGGTTCGCAACTCGGCAATCAGCGGCTCCGCGACCTCGGGCTTGCGCGAATGCTGCTGCACCCGGCTGACGAGAAACGACATGAAGCCAAGCTGCTGCGCAACCGAATCGTGAAGCTCGCGGATCAGCACCTGTGTGCCGCCGTCGGTGATGTTCGCGTCTTCCTGCCGTGCCTCCTGAATCAAGCCGATCGCAGCACCGAGCGCCGGCCCTGCATTGCCGACTTCCTCTGCCAGTGTCGAACTCGCGGGCGACGCCAGTTCGAGCAGAAGCGCAGCGCCGCCAACCTTCGAGACCAGTCGCGTGTGGCCGCTGCGCGAGCATGCCGAACACAAATGGCTCAACGATCTGGCTCGCGACGCCTTCAGCGCACAGTCGCGATGTTCATCGCATGAGAGGGAACCTCCGGACGCTCCCGGACGCAACGTCTCGCCCGCGATCACCAGCGCGGCGCAGCTGCCGGGAATCTCCGCTTCGAGCCAGCCAAGAAAACGCTGCAACGGCTGCGTGGACCTTTGCCCGCCCGCGATGTCGACGAAGACCCGCAACAGCGCATCCCGGAAACGCAGCGAAAGATCGACGCCATCGACCTCACCAGCCGCTTGTGAGGATGCGTGTCGCCGCATCGGGGTCCGGCTCAACGCCATGCAGGGCATCCCATGAGAAAACCCTTTTTAAGGCAAGAACTGTGCCGTTGTCCGCACCATCCGGGCGCTACTCCTTTGGACATACCTCGTTGTCAGGATTGAACGACGTTTCCCTTTAAGAAACTATTTTGCTTGCGGGGAACGCAGTTTTTTGAGTGATTAATCCGTCGGACCGGCATCGACCCGCACTGATCCGCACTTCGCAGCGCACTCGAATGGAGCAGACGCCCTGTTTTAGTTCAGAGGTAAATGCACACGTTTGAAGCGAAACAGGGTCCACGTGCCTGGCCCACATCGACAGAACCAGCGACTCAACATGACATCGGACATGACTTCGACGCACGACGGAACACCTGGCTCTCCTCCAAGCCTTCCGCGCTATCAGACGCTGCGGCTATGTGAGGATGCGCGGCGGCACATTGTGGTCGTTCAGGACGGCGCACTTGCGAAGATCGCCGCTTTCATCGCGACGCTGCCGGCCGAGCCCGACCAGAGCACATTGCTCGTGCAAGGCGATCTGTCCGCAGCAGCTCGCAGTGCCTCGTTCTTCCCGGCGCGCGACGGGCTCGAGCGCCACCTTCTCGCGATTCTGGATCGCGCGGCCATCGGCTTGCGGCTCTATGTATGTGGCGACGAAGCGTTCATCTGGCGCATCCGGCGTCTTGCCTGCGACGCGGGGCTGCTTCCAGAGGAAATCAGCGCCGAACTCGATGCCGCACCGCGCGCCGTTTACTGCGTGCATTGCAGCGCATCACACGTGTACGACGCACTGCCCGAAGTCGAATGCGCCAACTGTGGCATCAACCTGGGCGTGCGCCAGCATTTCTCGCAGCGCGTCGGCGCGTATCTGGGCGTGTGCGCCGATCCGGATCGTCCTTACCTGGAGCGCCGCGCATGAACACGATCAAGGTTCGAGTCGAAGCGACGCGGCTGCTGACACCCGTGGTGCGCGAGTTCACCCTGAGCGCCGTGCACGGCCGGTTGCCGAAGTTCTCTTCCGGCAGCCACATCCAGGTGCGGTTGCCGCTGGACGAGCGCCCAGTGCGCAACGCCTATTCGCTGCTCGGCGATCCGGCGGACTCGTCCAGCTATCGCATCGCCGTGCGCAAGCAGGATGATTCGCGCGGCGGCTCGGTGTTCATGCATGAGCGGGTCCGTGAAGGGTCGGCGTTGAAAATCACGCCACCGGCCAATCTGTTTGCACTGCATTCCGGTGCTCGTGCTCACATCCTGATCGCGGGCGGCATCGGCATCACGCCGTTTGTCGCGCATGTCGCCGCGCTGGAGCGCGACGCCGCCGATTTCGAACTGCACTACGCCTACCGGCAAGGGCTCACCGACGCATATCACGCCGAGTTGAGCGAGCGCCTGGGCAGCCGTTTTCATGGTTACGACGGCGAGTGCGCGCGCCTCGATATCGAACGGGTGCTGCGTGGCCGACCGTTGGGAACGCATGTCTATGTGTGCGGTCCGCAAGCGCTTCTGAATGCCGTGCGCGGGACAGCCCGCGCGCTCGGCTGGCCTGACGGTCGCGTGCACTGGGAAGCGTTCACCGCGCCGCAGCCGGGCGCGCCGTTCGTCGTGACACTCATGCGCAGCGGCTCGAGGCTCGACGTGGCGGCAGACCAGAGCCTGCTGGAAGCGCTCGAAGCGAGCGGACTCGAGATTCCGAACCTGTGCCGCGGCGGGGTCTGCGGTCAGTGCGCGACGCGTCATGTTGCCGGTGAAGTCGACCACCGCGATCTGTTCCTGCACGAATCCGAGCGCGCCACGCATCTGATGCCGTGCGTCTCGCGTGCCCACAGCACCTCTCTTTTCCTTGACCTCTGAGGATCGCGCCATGAGCGTCATTCTGAAACCCGCCGAAAGCTACCGTGAGGCGTTTTCGTTTCGCAACAGCGAAGCCGCCATTGCGCGCTTCCCTTTTCCGTTTCCCGAAGACGCCTACATGTATTCGGTGAATATCGAGCCGGCCACGCCGCGCGATCCGGGCTCGGTCTTCGAGCACTGGTTCGATATCGACGAGCACTATCGCTCCGAAGTCGCCGAGCGAGCAATCGTGCTGCAAAACGATCCGCGCCGCTGCATGGTGATGCCGCACATGCAGAAAGCGTCGTGGGACGCGCTGGAAATGATCATGGAGCACCTCGCCCAGGATTATTCCGAGCTGTTTTCGCTCAAGCGCACCGGCGATCAGTGGTTATGGCGCAATCGCGCACTCGGCATCGAGCAGGCGTTCCATTTCGGCGACGCGCAGACGCTGCCGTGCGAGCCGCTCGAATACGTCATGCGGCAGACGCAAGGCGATATCGCACTGCTCGATCAACGCGACGGCGACCTCTTCATGGATGCCGGGGTCATCACCGGTCCCGCCGACTGGTCGCTCTCATTCGATGCGGGAATGAGTTTCAGGCAATGGCATTCGCCGGTGCCGATGGCGCACGAGATGGGCATCTTCGATCGCGCGCTGAAGTATCTGCTAAACATTCAGGTGGACCGTCCGGTACGGCGTCTGAACTGGACGCTCACGATCAATCCGCGCCTCGACACCGCGCCCGAGAACTACCACCTGTGGGGTGCGGAGCGCGGCCAGGTGACACCGGAAAACGTCGCGCAATGCGTGCACCTGCGCGTCGAACTGCAATTCATGGCGCGGCTGCCGCAGAGCAACGCGCTGATGTTCAGCATCCGCACGTATCTCGCCAGCATGGCCGAGCTCGTTACTCATCCTGAGTGGGCACGTCGTCTTCATCGGGTGCTGCGCGACCTGCCCGAGCCGATTGCCGACTACAAGGGCATGACCCGTTACCGGAAGACTCTCGTCGACTGGTTGAGCCAGTTCGACGACGGCATCTAACACGTCGCACAAGTCACGCACACACACAGACACCCTCACCTCTGGAGTAACAGACATGGCTAATTCATGGCGTATTTCCGCGCTCGCCGATCGCCATCGCGCATTGGGCTCGAACCTGGAAGACTGGAATGGCATGGGCACCGCATGGACGTATTCCGGCGACCTCGCTGACCAGCACGAGGCGATTCGCAACAAGGCCGGTTTGATGGACGTCTCGGGTCTAAAGAAAGTCCACTACGTGGGGCCCCATGCGGAAAGCCTGGTCAACTGGGCGACCACGCGCGACGTCAGCAAGCTCTACCCGGGCAAGTCTGTGTACGCCACCATGCTCAACGAAGACGGCAAGTTTATCGACGACTGCATCGTCTACCGGACCGGGCCGAACGCATTCATGGTCGTGCACGGCTCCGGAACCGGCTATGAACGCCTCGTGCGCTCGGCGCAAGGCCGCCAGGTGGCCGTGCTGTTCGACGACGATCTGCATGATCTGTCTTTGCAGGGTCCCGCCGCCGTGGACTTTCTCGCGGACCACGTGCCGGGCATTCGCGACCTGCCATATTTCCATCATCTGCAAACGCGGCTCTTCGGCAAGCCGGTGATGATCTCGCGCACCGGCTACACCGGCGAGCGCGGCTACGAAATCTTCTGCAAAGCCGCGGACGCCCCCTTCATCTGGGACACCGTCCTCGATAAGGGTGCGACGTCCGGCATCATCCCGTGCGCGTTCACCGCGCTCGACTGGCTGCGCGTCGAAAGCTATCTGCTGTTTTTCCCCTATGACAACTCCGAGATGTATCCGTTCGCGAACGAAAAGGCGGGCGACACGCTGTGGGAACTCGGACTCGACTTCACCGTGTCACCGGGGAAAACCGAGTTCTGCGGCGCGGGCGAACACTTCCGTCTGCAGGGCAAGGAGCGCTTCAAGATCTTCGGCGTGCTGGTGGACTCCACCGAAGCGGCCAACGGCGGCGACGCCTTGTGGAACGACGGCAAACAGGTTGGCGTCGTCACCTGCGGCATGTACTCGCGGTTGACCGGCCGCTCGATGGCGATCGCCCGCCTCGATGTGGACTACGCACGCGCCGGCGCGCCGCTCGAAGTGCGCGGCCGCATCAAGGCCCGCGCAAACGCCGCCGAGCTGCCGTTCGACGATCCGGAAAAGAAGAAGCGCACGGCGATCGGCTAATCCACGGACGGCCCCCTACGTCTCTTACGTGTCTCACGTAATTTCAGGAGTGTCGCAGTGACCCAGAACTACATACTGACGATCAGTTGCCCGGCCACCTCCGGCATCGTCGCGGCCGTCTCGTCCTACCTCGCGCAATCGGGCTGCTATATCAGCGAGCTGGCGCAATTCGACGACGAATCCAACGGCACGTTCTTCATGCGTGCGGTGTTCCGCTTCAACGAAGCGAAGACCGGCAGCATCGACAAGTTGCGCCACGACTTCGGCAGCATCGCGAACGACTTCGCGATGCAATGGAAGCTTTACAGCGCCGCGCAGCCGATGAAGGTGCTGCTGATGGTCAGCAAGTTCGATCATTGCCTCGCCGACCTCCTGTACCGGCATCACAAAGGCCAGTTGCACATGCAGATCACCGCCATCGTCTCCAACCATCTGGACCTGCGGCCGATGGCGGAGCGCGAAGGCATCCGCTTCGTCTATCTGCCGGTGACGCCGGAAACCAAGGACCAGCAGGAAGCCGAGTTGCTGAAGATCGTTGCCGAGACGGAGACGGAACTCGTGGTGCTCGCGCGCTACATGCAGATCCTCTCCAACAACCTCTGCAAGCAGCTCGCCGGCCGGGCCATCAACATCCATCACTCGTTTCTGCCGGGCTTCAAAGGCGCGAAGCCGTATCACCAGGCATTCGAACGCGGCGTCAAGCTGATCGGCGCCACTGCGCACTACGTCACGTCGGATCTCGACGAAGGACCGATCATCGAACAGGAAGTGCAACGCGTCGATCACGTGCTGCAACCCGACGGTCTCGTGGCGATCGGGCGCGATACGGAGACGGTGGCGCTGTCGCGCGCGGTGAAATTCCACACCGAACATCGCGTCTTCGTCAACCGCGACCGCACCGTGATTTTCCGATGAACCACGCCCAACTCATTGACGGCAAAGCCGCCGCTGCCGGGCTGCTCGAGACGATCAGGCAGGACGTCGCGACGCTTCAGGCCGCCGGCGTGAGCGCCACGCTTGCGGTCGTGCTGGTGGGCGACGATCCCGCGAGCCATGTCTACGTTCGCAACAAGGTGTTGCGCGCGGGCGAAGTCGGTATCCGTTCGATCGAACACCGCCTGCCGGCCGACACCGCACAGGACGCCCTGCTGTCGCTGATCGGCACGCTGAACGCCGATCGCGACGTGAACGGCATTCTCGTACAGATGCCGCTGCCCGCGCAGATCGACGAAGGCGCGGTGATCGGTGCGATCGATCCGGACAAGGACGTAGACGGCTTTCATCGCGAGAACGTCGGCCGGCTGGTGCTCGGCGAGCGGGCGTTGACGCCGTGCACGCCGGGCGGCTGCCTGTTCCTGCTGGAACAGACCCTCGGCGATCTGTCCGGCAAGCATGCGGTGGTGATCGGCCGCTCGAACATTGTCGGCAAGCCGATGGCGTCGCTGCTGCTGCAGGCGAACTGCTCGGTGACGGTGCTCCATTCGCGCAGCGTCGGCGCGCGCGAATTGTGCCGCCAGGCCGATATCGTCGTCGCCGCGGTCGGGCGGGCGCAGATGATCGACGCGAGCTGGATCAAACCGGGCGCGACGGTCATCGACGTCGGCATCAATCGCATCGAAATCGGCGGCAAAACGCGCCTTGTCGGTGATACGGAGTTCGAGAGCGTGTCGCGCGTCGCCGGCGCCATTACGCCTGTGCCCGGTGGCGTGGGTCCGATGACGATCGGCTTTCTGATGAAGAACACCGTGCTGGCTGCAAGACGCCAGTCGCGGCACTTGGCGCAATCGAGGTAATTAGTGCAATAGGCGCCGACGCTGCCGCATACCGGTGAATCCGCTTTCCTGACTGGCGTAACAGCATCGCTTTCCAGCGGGAAATCCTGTGTTGCCGTACCAGATATCGAATGAGTTTAAGACCATGAAAAAGCGCGTCGCAATCATCGGTGCAGGCCCTTCCGGAATGGCGCAATTGCGCGCTTTCCAGTCCGCGAGAGAAAAGGGTGCAGACATTCCCGATATCGTCTGCTTCGAGAAGCAGCAAGACTGGGGCGGTATGTGGAACTACACGTGGCGCACTGGCACCGACGAAAATGGCGAGCCGGTGCACGGCAGCATGTATCGCTACCTGTGGTCCAACGGGCCGAAGGAATGTCTGGAGTTCGCGGACTACACCTTTGAGGAGCATTTCGGCAAGCCGATCGCCTCGTATCCGCCGCGCGAGGTGCTGTGGGACTACATTCGCGGACGTGTCGAGAAAGCCGGCGTGCGGCCTTCTATCCGCTTCAATACGGTTGTCCGTCAGGTGAGCTTCGACGCAGCAACCAAAAAATTCACCGTCACCGCGCAAGACTTTTCCGCCGGCACGACGATGTCGGAAGATTTCGATTACGTCTTCAACGCGTGCGGCCACTTCTCGACGCCGAATGCGCCGACCTTCCCCGGCTTCGAGAGCTTTGGCGGCCGCATCCTGCATGCGCACGATTTCCGCGACGCGCTGGAGTTCAAGGACAAGGATGTGCTGCTGATCGGCAGCAGCTATTCGGCGGAAGACATCGGCTCCCAGTGCTACAAGTACGGCGCGAAGAGCATCACGAGTTGCTATCGCACCGCGCCGATGGGCTATCACTGGCCCGGCAACTGGGAAGAGAAACCGCTCTTGCAGCGCGTGCGCGGCAACATCGCCTACTTCGCCGACGACACGCACAAGCGCATCGACGCGATCATCCTGTGCACCGGGTATCAGCATCACTTTCCGTTCCTGCCCGACGAACTACGCCTGAAGACCGGAAATCGCCTGTGGCCATTGAACCTCTACAAAGGCATTTTCTGGGAAGACAATCCCGGCCTGCTCTACCTCGGCATGCAGGACCTCTGGTATTCGTTCAACATGTTCGACGCTCAAGCCTGGTATGCGCGCGATGTGATCCTCGGACGCATCACGCTGCCGTCGAAAGCGGAAATGACCGCGCACAGCCTCGCATGGCGCGCGAAAGAAGAAAAACTCGTCACCAATCAGGAAATGTTCGAGTTTCAGGGCAGCTATATCCAGGAGCTGCTCGATGCAACCGACTACCCGAGTTTCGATATCGAAGGGGTGAACCGCACCTTTCTCGAATGGAAACACGACAAGCATGACGACATCATGGGCTACCGCGACAAGTCCTATCGCTCGCTGATGACCGGCACGCAATCCCCGCCTCATCACACGCCGTGGCTGTCGGCACACGATGACTCGATGGACGCGTATCTGGGCGAACCTGTCCCGGCGCTGAAAACCGCCAGCTAACCGGCGCCAGCCAGGGAAGAACATGCTGATACGTCGCCCCATACGCTCGCGTCCCGCCGAGCCGGCGCTGTTTGCCCGCGCGGCCGGATGCGAACGATATCGCGTGACGGGCGGCGGCCTCACGGTCGTCGCGCTCACGCCCGGCGATACATTGCAGATCGTGGATATCGAAGGCCGGCAGCCCTGCGAACTCATGGCTTTCGATGCACATGGCGAAGCGGCGCTGGCGGCGCTCGAGCTACAAGCGTCGGCGGGCGCTTCGTTCATTGCTAGTCTGTTGCGTGACAGCGAGGCCTCACATGTGTTGACCGCTCTGCTCAGGCGTGGCACCGATGCGAGCGCATTGCAGTGCGCGGCGGCTATCTGGAACGGCGACACACCGGCGGGTTTTACGCGAAAACTCATTGCCTCCGAAGCGCTGCTCGTCATCGTCGCCGCGCCAGGTGCCGCAACGGCGATCGATTCGCAGAACCCGCCCACCGGCTTGCGTCTCACGATCGATCGCGCGAATCCCGCGCTGCTCGGCGCGCCACCGCTTCCCACACCATTGGCCGACACGCTGAACGACTTCACGATCCAGCCCGGCACTGCCACCGCGTACACGGTGCGCGCCGGAGAATACATTCAGGTACTGGACGTCGCGGGTCGGCAATGTTCTGATTTCGTCGCCTTCGATCTCGCCGCTCTGGACAAAAACAAAGAACTCGACCTCGACCAGACCGTGACGAGAACGCTGAATGGCAGCGCGTATCCCGCTCCCGGCCTGTTCTCGAAGTTCTTTAATCGAAACATGCAGCCAATGCTCGAAGTCGTACGCGACACGGTTGGCCGTCACGACTCGTTTGCACTGGCGTGCACGGCGCGCTATTACGAAAGCCAGGGCTACTTCGGCCATGTCAACTGCAGCGACAACATGAGCCGCGCCCTCGCCGCTTTCAACGTGGCGCCGCGCACCGGCTGGCCCGCGATCAATTTCTTCTTCAATACAGGCATCAACGCGCATCAGCAAATGACGCTCGATGAACCGTGGTCGCGTCCAGGCGACTACGTGCTGATGCGCGCGCTGACCGATCTCGTCTGCGTGAGCTCGTCCTGCCCCGACGACATCGATCCCGCCAACGGTTGGAATCCGACCGATATCCAGATCCGCGTCTATCCGAACAAGGAACGCTTCTCCATTGCCATGGCTACCCGAACCACGCCCGATGCCGAACCGGTACTGACCCGCGAGTCAGGTTTTCACGCGAAGACCGCGGCGCTCACCCGCCATTTCACCGACTACCGCGGCTGGTGGCTGCCGACGCACTACGAGGGCTTCGGCACCGTCGACGAATATTTCGGCTGCCGGGAGCGCGTCGCCATGATGGATCTGTCGGCGCTTCGCAAGTTCGAGATCATCGGTCCCGACGCGGAAGCCCTGTTGCAATACTGCCTGACGCGCGACGTCCGGCGCCTCGCGGTCGGCCAGGTCGTGTATTCGGCGATGTGCTATCCGCACGGCGGCATGCTCGACGACGGCACGCTGCTGCGCCTCGGCCCGGACAATTTCCGCTGGATTTGCGGTGAAGACTACGCCGGTGTCTGGCTGCGCGAGCAGGCCGCGGCGCTCGGCATGAAAGTGTGGATCAAATCGGCCTCGGATCAGATTCACAATCTGTCGATTCAGGGGCCGCTGAGCCGCGAGTTGCTCAAGCAGATGGTGTGGGCGCCGCCCACCCAGCCGGCGCTCGAGAGCCTCGGCTGGTTCCGCTTTCTGGTTGGCAGGCTCGACAATTACGAGGGCTGTCCGATCATGGTCTCGCGCACCGGCTACACCGGTGAACTCGGCTACGAAGTCTGGTGTCATCCGCAGGATGCCGAATGCGTCTGGGACCGCCTGTGGTCCGCGGGGCAACCGCTAGGCATGGTTCCGCTTGGACTGAACGCGCTCGATATGCTGCGCGTTGAAGCCGGCCTGATCTTCGCCGGGTACGAGTTCACCGACGAGACCGATCCGTTCGAAGCAGGCATCGGCTTCTCGGTGCCGCTGAAGAGCAAAGCCGACGACTTCATCGGCCGTGACGCGTTGCTTACCCGCAGTGCGCATCCGCGGCACAAGCTGGTCGGGCTGGAGCTCGCCGGCAATGAGCCGGCGCATCACGGAGACTGCGTGCATGGGCATCACAACGCGCGCGCGCAGATCGGCGTGGTCACGAGCGGCGTGCGCTCGCCGATCCTCGGCAAGAACATTGCGCTGTGCCGTATCGATATCACCCATGCCGAACCGGGAACACGCGTGCAGGTCGGGAAGATCGACGGGCATCAGAAACGCATCGACGCTCAGGTCGTGGCGCCGATCTTCTACGATCCGGACAAGACCCGCGTTCGCGCTTGAACGGCAGCAGCACGGGCCCCGGCGCGGGCAATGGCGCGCGGCTTGCGCCGAGTGGCGCGGCGGGGCCGTGCCACCAACCCCGCTCAATGCCGCATCAAGGACCACAACAGTAGCGCCAGCAACAGCACCACGACCACCTGCCAGAACAGCACCGGATCGCTCTCGAGCAAGGGCTTGCGCCGAACCGGCGCCATCGCGTCTCGACCGCTCGAAAAACGTTCGAGATCGGCGCAGACTTCGAGCACGTCCTGATACCTGCGCGCCGGATCTGGCTGCAGCGCTTTCTCCAGCACCAGGTCGAGCCATTGCGGCGCGTCGAGCCGGTACTGATAGAGCGGCACGCGGCCATTAAAGCCGTAGGGCAGCTTGCCGCCGCTGAACAGCCGGTACAGGGTCACGCCATACGCGAACACCTCCGAGCGCGCATCGCCCTGTGCGCCTTTCATCAACTCAGGCGCCATATAAGCGGGCGAGCCTGGTGCGGCGTCGGGGCCCGGCAACTGCATGCCCGGCATATAACCGAAACCGAGATCTAGCAGGCGCGTGCTATCGCCCCGCATCACCAGCACGTTCTCGGGTTTGATATCGCGATGAAAGATATTGCGGCGATTCAGCACGTCGATCGAATGGCCCAGTTGCCGCGCGATCTCGAGCGCACGCGGCAGCGCCATGGGCTGAGGCGCCGCCAGCAGTTTTTCGAGCGTGATGCCTGCGCCGAGCGGCATCACCACATAGAGCCGGGTTTGCCGGTCGGCATCGACCGGCATCGGCGCGAGCACGCCATCGTCGCCAATCTTGCCTGCCAGCCAGCGCTCGCGCACGATCGACTGGCGCACGTTCTCGTCCTGCTCGACACGCGGCTTGGGAAACTTGAGCGCCAGCGGCGTGTTCGGATCGTCCAGATCGTAGCCGGCGAAAATCCGCGAATAGAAGCCATCGCTCAACACGCTCTTGAGCAGATATCCATCGACCACATTGCCGGCGTCGGGCACGGCCGGAATCGGCAAGACGCCGACCACCCGCTCCAGGTAACCGACATCGAGCAAAGGCAGACCGCCCACATCGAGCACCGCGCTCGTCACGTCGTCCTGCGAGCCGCGCGTCACCGCCAGCGCGCCAAGCCGGCGCGCAGTGTCGAGCGCACCGCTGCGCGCCGCCAGCACCGTCTGCAGCTCGCGCATCGGCACGCGGCGATAGAGCCCATCGGAGCACATCAGCAGGCGGTCGCCCTCACGCAGCTCAAGGGTTTCGATGCGCGTCACCAGCATCGGAAGCATGCCGACCGCATGCGCCACATAAGAACCGAAGGCGACCGGCACCACGTCGTCGTCGCCGAGCTGGGTCAGTTGGCCATCGCGCAGCAGATAGAGCCGCACATCGCCGGCCGCCACCAGATACGCGGTAGCGCGGCGCACGATCAGCGCCGCAAAGGACGCGGCCATCTGCTTCAGTGCGGGATCGACGCGGCCGATCTGATGCAGCCAGCCGTGTATTGCCTCGAGCGCGCGCGCAGCGGCCACGCCGGGCTGCAAGGTGTCGGGGAGCCCGTAATAGGCATCGATAAAGGTCCGCACCGAGAGTTCGGCCGCGACCCGCCCGCCCTTGCTGCCGCTCACGCCGTCGGCGAGAGCGATCACGCTGCCACGCGCCGCGCGCGCGGCCAGATCGCCGAGCATCACGCCGACGTAGTCTTCGTTGATGTGATCCTGCCCGCGGGCAGGGCTGGAGACACAACCGATCTCGAGGGCGGCGCACTCGCCGCGCTCCGGCCGCAACTGCAGGCCGATTTCCTGGCCGCCCATTCCGCGACGGCTAGCGGGCCTTCCCTCTGGGTCGTCTGGCATCCGGCCCGTGACCGGTGTGGGCAAGCTATCCGGAGAGAAGGGTTCACTCATTTACATTTTGCCGTGGGTCATCACGTCGCTTGTTTCCAGATCGTGCTCGATCTTCTCGAGCACCTGCGGCGAGCGCTTCTTGAGCATCAACAACCAGATTGCGCCAACCAGCATATACGCAACGAACAGATAGGGCAGGATGTTATACGGATAATCGGGCACCGGATACACGCTGCCGATCACCGCGCCGACCATCGCCAGTGCGCCGAGCACGCCCCATACGACGTTGCTCGTCTTGAGCTCGCCCTGCTTCTTCAGATAAACCGGTGCCGCGATTGCGACCAGGAAATACACGACCAGGAAGCCAAAAGTCGCAAACGTACTGGTATAGCCGAAGGTGTTGAGCGGACCCGTGCCGAGCATCGCAATGCACACCACGAAGGTCACGATCGAGGAAAACGCAACAGCGAGGTACGGTGTCTGGTGCGTGCGGTGCACCATGCCCATCGAGCGGTGCACGAACTGGTAGCGGCCCATCGAATACAGCAGGCGGCTGGACGAGTTGATGCACGCAAGCACGCACGAGAACGCGCTGACCGAGGCGATCAGATAGAACACCGGGCCGAGCGGCGAGGCGCCGACGCTCGTGAGCAAGGTGCTGAGCACGGCCGAATCGCCGCCGAGCTTGGCTGCGTCGTCGTGGTAGGCGATCGTCATCGAATAGGCCACAAACATAAAGAACAGGCCCGACAGGATCACGCACCAGACCACCGCACGCGGAATCACGCGCAGTGGGTTCCTGGTTTCCTGGCCGAGCGAGGCCGCGCTCTCGAAACCCACGTACGAGAAGATGCCGAGCACCATGCCCTGTGCCATGCCCTTCCCGCTCACGCCCTGCAGCCCCAGTTGCGTATGGTCGATGATATGGTCCGGATGCAGTGCGAGCACATAGATCAGCACACCGCCCACGATCACCACCGAAGCGGCTTCGATTGCCAGCGACAGGCGCGAGGAGAGCTTCACGTCACGTGCCGAAAAGAACCAGGCCAGGCCGACAAAGATCGTGTAGACCGCCCACGACGGGATATTGATACCCCAGGCCGAAAAAGCGTTCTGCACGAACACCACGCCTGCGGCGCCCACCCCCATCGCAGTGCCCACGTAAGCCGCGATCAGGCCCCAGCCGGCAATGCCGCCCGCCATCGGCCCAAGCGCGCGAGAGATATAGATAAAGAACGAACCAGCCGACGCGATCCGGCTCGAGAGCGCGATGATGCTCATGCTCACCAGCAGCAGCCCGAGCGTCGAAAGACCATAAATCAACCATGTCCCCGCGCCGGCCAGCGCCGCGATCGCGGTCACGTTGATCGACGGCGTGAAGGTCGGCGAAAGGTTCGCGATGGATTGGCCGATGACCTCGGGAAAACCTAAAGTACCGGCTCGCAGGCTGCCGGATGATGCTGGAGCCGCTTGCGTGCTGCTTTGCGGAGTGCTCATGTTGTGCTCCTGGTAGATTGGTGAATCAAGGTTGAATGCGCTCAACTTTTCCACAGTCAAAAATCTCGAAACAACTTAATTCATTTGTTCCAGCCGGGAATCCACGAAGTGCCCGCGAGCGGAATGCGCGCCATTGCCGCCGCCTCGACCGTCAGCGCGACCAGATCCTCCGGTTCGAGGTGATGGACGTTCTGCTTGCCGCACGCACGCGCGATCGTCGTCAGTTCCATGTTCAGCGTCTTCAGGTAGTTGCGCACGCGGCGCGAACCTTCATCTGGCTGGACACGTTGTTCGAGAACCGCATCCTGCGTGGTCACGCCGACCGGGCACTTGCCCGTGTGGCAGTGATGGCAGAAACCCGGCGACGTGTTCAACGCCGCGTAATCCGCCGCTGCCGGATGCAGTGCGCCGTTCTGAAAGTACGTGTCGCTGTTGCAGCCGAGCGCCATCAGCATGCCCTGCCCGATCGCCACCGCGTCCGCACCGAGCGCCAATGCCTTCGCCACGTCAGCACCGGTGCGGATGCCGCCCGAGACGATCAGCTGTACCTGGCCTTTCATATTCAGATCTTCGAGCGCGTCCACTGCCTGACGAACCGCGGCCAGCGTCGGAATGCCGACGTTCTCGATGAAGCAGGTCTGCGTCGCCGCCGTGCCGCCCTGCATCCCGTCGATCACCACGACGTCCGCACCCGCATGCACCGCGAGCTTGACGTCGTTGAACGTGCGGGTTGCGCCGACCTTCACGTAGATCGGTTTTTCCCAATCGGTGATTTCGCGCAGTTCCTGGATCTTGATCGCCAGATCGTCGGGGCCGGTCCAGTCCGGATGACGGCTCGCCGAACGCTGGTCGACGCCGGCCGGCAACGTGCGCATCGAGGCGACGCGCGGATTGATCTTCTGCCCGAGCAGCATGCCGCCGCCGCCCGGTTTCGCGCCCTGACCGATCACGATTTCGATCGCGTCGGCGCGGCGCACGTCGTCCGGGTTGAAGCCATAGCGCGACGGCAGGCATTGATAGACCAGCGTCTTCGACGAGCGGCGCTCTTCCTGGGTCATGCCGCCGTCACCGGTGGTGGTCGAGGTGCCCATCGCGGTCGCGGCCTGGCCGAGCGCTTCCTTCACGTTCGCGGACAGCGCGCCGAAGCTCATACCGGCGATCGTGATCGGAATGTCCAGCACCACCGGCTTTTTCGCGAAGCGGGTGCCGAGCACGGTCTGCGTCGCGCATTTCTCGCGATACCCTTCGAGCGGATAGCGCGACAGCGATGCGCCGAGAAACAGCAGATCGTCGAAATGCGGCACGCGGCGTTTCGCGCCCAGACCACGGATTTCATAGAGGCCGCGCTGCGCGGCGGAGTGGATATAGTCGATCGTCTTGCGGTCGTAGCCTTGCGACTCTTCCTGCTGCAAGCGGGCGAAGTGAACGGGTTTGGCTTCCATGGGGACCTTCTTCGAGAGCGTGTGTTCAATATTCCTGGTTCGCGTCGGCGTTCCAGTGATAGAGCGTGCGAGCGGAGGCGATCCGTTTGAACGACGCCGGGTCGTGGTCCATGCCGGCGGCGGTGAGCAGTGCGCGTACGGCGTCGAGATCGGCTGGTGTCATCGGTTCGTATTGCGCGTCCGCGCCGAGCGATTTCACTTCGCCGCGCACATACAGCACCGCTTCGTAAAGCGAGTCGCCAAGCGCGTCGCCCGCATCACCGCAGATCACCATGCGGCCCGCCTGCGCCATGAAGGCCGAGAAACTGCCCACCGAGCCGCCCACCACGATATCGCCGCCCTTGAGCGAAATGCCGCAACGCAGTCCCGCATCGCCATCGATCACGAGCAGGCCGCCGTGCGCCGACGCACCGGCGCCGTTCGACGCGAAGCCCTTCACGTGCACCTTGCCGCTCATCATGTTTTCGGCGACGCCGGTACCGGCGCTGCCCTCGATGACGATCGTCGCGTGCTTGTTCATACCGCCAGCGTAGTAGCCCGAATGGCCGTCAATCGTGATCTTCACGGCTGCATCGACGCCGACCGCGAGGTTATGCGCGCCGTTGGGCGAAGCGATCGCCACATGGCGGCCTTCGAGCGTTTGCGCATCGCCGTGCAGGTACTGATTGACCTCGCGCACCGACGACCGCTCCAGGTCAAACGTCACGCTTTCCATACGTACATCTCCTCAGGTGCAGGTTCGAATACATGGGCGTGCTTCACGCCAGGCAGATGCGCGAGCGAACGGAATTCCGAGGCGATCGCCACGTAATCGTCCGTTTCCGCAACCACAGCCGGCTTGCAGGCGAACGGATCGCGAATCAGCGCGAGTTCGGTCGGCGTGCCCATCAGGAACGTGTAGAAGCCGTCGAGTTCCTCAAAGCCCTTTTGCAGCGCGACCGGCAGTTCGTCGCCTTCGCGCAGCCGCCATTCGAGAAAGCGGCAGGCGGCTTCGGTGTCGTTGTCGGTGTCGAAGTGGATGCCGTGCGGCTCCAGCATGCGGCGCACGCCATACGGATTCGACAGCGAGCCGTTGTGGACCAGGCAGAAATCCTCGCCCGCCGTGAACGGGTGCGCGCGATCCGGCGTGACGGCCGACTCGGTCGCCATGCGTGTATGGCCCACCAGATGCGAGCCCTTGAGGTTCGCAAAGTCATAGCGCCCGGCCACCTGAGCCGGTGTGCCGATGTCCTTGTACAGATCGATCGAGCGGCCCGCCGACAGCAGATAGAGTTGCGGATACGTTTCGCGCAGCCACGCTTTAACAGCGTCGAGATTGCCCTGCAGCGTCAGGATGGCGTGATTGCCCTTGGGTTCGACGCGCGCGGTGACGTCCATCGCAGCGTTCAGCGCCGTAGCCAGCCGCGGCCAGTCGAAGCGGTCCCCCTCGGCGGTAAAGCCGGAATACAGATTCAGCTTGCGCTGGCGCTCGTCCAGCTGCTTGCCGAAGACCGCGAGCCCGGCCGAATCCGGACCACGCTCAGTCATGCCGATCAGCATCGGCACCATCAGCTCCCCTAGCCGCTCGCGCAATGCCGGCGTCTTGACCAGCAATCCCACGATTCCGCACATGTAGCTTCTCCTCAGAAAAATTCCAGATAGTTCTTTACTTCCCAGTCCGATACGTGCCGCATGTACTCGAGCCATTCCATGCGTTTTAGCTTGAGAAATTCGTCGGCGACGGGGCCCAGTGCATCGCAGATCAGACGGTCGCTTTCGAGCGCATCGAGCGCCTGTTCGAGGTTCTGCGGCAGCACGCCGATGCCGTGTTCCTTCAGCATCGCGGGCGACCATTCGTAGAGGTTGTCGTTGGCGGGCGCACCCGCCGACAGTTCGTTATCCACACCGTCAAGACCGGCGGCAATCACCGCTGCGGTCGCGAGATACGGATTGCAGGCACCGTCCGGCAGGCGCAGTTCGATGCGCTCGCCCGGTACGCGGACCATCGTCGAGCGGTTGTTGTCGCCGTAGCTGATATAAGCTGGCGCCCAGGTTGCACCGGTGAGCGAACGGCCGACCACCAGGCGCTTGTATGAGTTCACGGTCGGGTTGCACAGCGCGGTCAACGCCGGTGCATGCTTGAGGAGGCCCGCGGTGAACTGGTAAGCCAGTTTCGACAGCCCCATGCCCGAGGGATCGCTCGTATCCGAGAACAGATTGCGCTCGCCGTCGCCGATCGACATGTGCATGTGCATGCCGTTGCCCGGACGGTTCGCAAACGGCTTGGGCATGAACGAGCAGATCAGGCCCATCTCGTTGGCGATTTCCGAGGCGGCCATCTTGAAGAAGACAAAGTGATCGCAGGAGGTCAGGCAATCGGTGTACGTGTAGTTGATTTCGAACTGGCCGTTGGCGTCCTCGTGATCGATCTGATAGACATCGATACCCACTGCGCGCATCGACTCCGTCAGCTTCTCGAGAAACGCCCGTGTGCGCGACAGACCCTTGTAGTCGTAGCACGGCTTGGCGAGCGAATCGCTCGCATCGCAAGGCTCGATTGCGCCGCTCACCGAGCGCTTGAGCAAGGAGAACTCCGGTTCGAGACCGGTGAAGAGTGTCCACCTGCGCCCGGTCAGGCGGGCCACCTGCTGCTTGAGCGTGACGCGCGAGTCGTAGGCCCACGGCGCGCCCTTCACGTGGCCCTCGCACACGATGCGCGCCATCCCTTGCTGCCACGGCACCGGCGTGAGCGTCGACAGATCGCCGACCGCCATAAAGTCCGGCCCATTCGGCTCGATGCCGACGCCCCAGATGGCGAAACCGGCAAACCCCGCGCCCTCCTTCAGCACGCTCTTCAGGTGCGCGACCGGCACCGACTTCGCCTTCGCCACGCCATGAATGTCGACGAATTGCGCCAGTACGTACTTCACGCCGTGCTGCGTGAGGTACGCCTTGGCGTCGTCGGCCGAGTCGAAGCGCGGCACGCTCCCAAGCTCGGCTACCGGTAGCTTGTTCGCATCGTTCAGGTTCATCGCCACTCCTTGCAACAACATCATTTGCTGGTTGAGGACACCACGCGTATCGCATGGTCCGGACTGCGGAGAGGCTCGCAAGCGGTTGCCACGGCGTACTACCGCAAGCCACTCGCCCACACGGGTACGAGTTTATTCAAGTGCAACAAAAATTCACATGATGAAACCTCCTGCGCGCAAGCAGATTGGCGCAAATGCGCCATCCATCTGCTAATCTGCCGTTTTCCATGAGGCACGCAATGCAGAACGGCGACGACCGCAGCAACCCGCTCGAGCACTACCTTGGCGCGACCATCCGCGAACTGCGCCAGCGCCACGGCCTGACTATCGCCCAGGTTTCCGCACAGGCCGGCATCAGCCGCGGCATGCTGTCGAAGATCGAAAATGCCCAGACTTCCACCGGCCTCGACGTTCTGAACCGCATCGCGCAAGCGCTCGGCGTGTCGATGTCAGCGCTGTTTCGCCACTACGACGTGCCGCACGGCGGCGCCCAGCTCGTCAAGAAAGGCGCCGGCATGGAGGTGGTGCGCAAAGGCACCAAACGCGGCCACACCTACCACCTGCTTGCCTACGACCAGGGACCGCGAAAACTCTTCGAGCCGTTCCTGATCACCATGGACGACGAGTCGGAACGCTTTCCGGTTTTCGAACACCCCGGCACCGAATTCATCCATATGCTCAAGGGCGTGATCGAATACCGCCACGGACAGCAAACCTACGTCCTCCATCCCGGCGATACCCTGACCTTCCAGGGTGACGTCCCGCACGGGCCGGAAAAGCTGATCAAGACACCGATCCAGTTCCTGTCGATCATCCTTTACCCGCAACCGGTCGCCGAGTAATCGAACCGGCGCGTTGCGGCACGCGCGATATAAATGCAATGACCGTGCCAAGTTTATCCAAATGAATCAAAAATTCCTGCCACGAAACTCCGATGCGGAGTTTGGGGCGACGGTGTGGACCGGTTCGTCTGTCTGACCGGTTAGCGCCCTATTAACGCCGGTGCATCGTCTACTGCATCTGGTGCGGTACTGCACCGAAACCGTCGCCGCACTTCAACAACTCTATTAGTGCGGCTTATGCTATGACTGACCGCTGGTTCACAGCCACAGTAACGATCGCGGCAAACGCTCACCTCAACGCAGCGCGTCTTCAGGCAAGCGCGGCAACGCGCGTGCGAGCGCCGGATGAATGCCGTGGTCGAGCACGCGGCGCGTCAGCGTCACAATTTCGCCGGCGAATTCTTCCCACTCGCCCTGGCGATGCAACAGAAAGAAATCGCGCCGGCCAAGCCGGCTGGGCGGCAGCGGCAACACGGCGATATCGTTCAGATAGTGCCGCGCCTGCCATAAGCACAGCGGCGTCGAGATAGCAAAGCCCAACCTTGCGGTGACGAGGCTCAGCAGCGGATCAGTCGCGTCGAATTCATAGCGGCGCACGCTGTCGATCCCCAGATGCCGCGCAAACCGTTCGACCTGCTGACCAATCACGGAACGCGCGGTATAGCGGATCAGCGGCAATTCCTGCACGAGCGTGCGCCAGTCGGTGTCCTCGCGGTCGTCCAGATAGCTGCGCGAAACCACCACGACAAACGCCTCGGAGAAGAGCGGAATCTCGACGATGCGGGCATCGCTCAGCACCGTCTGCGTACAGACCGCCATGTCGATCTCGCGGTCGTGCAACTGTTTGGTGAGGCCGGGCGTCAGCCCGGACCACAGCGCGATCTGTCGCGCCGAACCCGACACGGCGCGGATCAGTTCCGGCCCGACCGTGGCCGCAAACGAATCAACGCAGCCGAGGCGGATAGGCAGCGTGCCCGACAGCGACGCATCGCCGATCCGGGTGCTTACCATGTGGGCGTGTTCGAGCAGCGGCCCAGCCAGTTCCAGCAGCGCGCGCCCGGCAATATTCGGCCGCGGCGGGCGGCTGTCGCGGTCGAACAGCGAGGTGCCCTGCTCCCGCTCGAGCGACGACACCGACTGGCTGACCGCGCTCTGGCTCACGCCAAGCTGTTTGGCGGCCGCCGTCATGGAACCCGTCTCGCACACCGCCACGAAGGCCTGGAGTGCGCGCAGGTCGATCGGGGGCTGGGTTCGTCTCATCGATACTCCGCGGTCGTTTGGGGGGCGTGCCCGGTCCGGTTGCCGATTCAGTGGCATGTTGCATGTCGCGGCGGCGCCCGCGCTCAAGTTGAGCATTTCAGGGACAACGTCATAAGTTTGCCTAATACAAAATTGTTGTGCGCATCCCGTTCCTAAAATCGCTCCATCGTCCTTTCAGAGGGTTCCATGAACCATTACGACTACATCGTGATCGGCGCCGGCGTGATTGGCGCCTCGGTCGCCCACCATCTCGCCGCGCTCGGGGCCACTAGCGTGCTGGTCGTGGAAAGAGGCACGATCGGCGCGGGTACCACCTCGCAATCCTCCGGCCTGCTGCGCACCCACTATTCGGTGCGCCAGAACGTGGAGCTGGCCCGCTCGTCGTGGTGGGCCTTCAATAACTTCGCGGCGTATGTCGGCGATGAAGAAGCGTCATGCGGTCTCGTCAAATGCGGCTACATGATCTGCGCGCCTGAAGGCGACAAGCTCGAACCGCTGCGCGCGTCGCTCGACGCCCAGCGCGAGATGGGTATCGAGGTGCAGTTGCCGTCGAGAACCGAGGCGCGCGAACGCATGCCGATCGCTCACTTCGACGACGCCGCGCTGATCGGCTACGAGCCCGAAGCCGGCTTCGCCGATGCGTATCTGGTCGCCACCAGCTTTGCCCGCTCGGCGCGCCGGCGCGGCGTGAAGATCATGGAAGGCGTCACCTTGACCGGACTCGTGCGCGAAGGCCGCAAGGTGGTGGGCGTCAATACGACCGCGGGCAACTTTAGCTGCGGCACGCTGATCAGCACCCAGAATATCTGGACACCCGAGCTGGCGGAATGGATCGGCGTGCCGCTGCCGGTCAAGCCGGAACGCCATACCGTGCTGGCGCTGGAGTGCGAAGCGGCGCCCTACACGTTCAAGATGCCCGCCTTCAAGGACCTGGGCTCGGCGGGCATGCTCTATTACCGCAGCTATGGCGGCAGCCAGATGCTGGTTTCCGAAGGCGTGGTCGGCGAGACGCTGAATGCGCCGGAAACCGAGCAGGGCGACATCTCGCTCGACTACGTGGGCGAAGTCGGCGCGCAGGTCGCCGAACGCTTCCCGGCGTATGAAGCCGCCGGTCTCGCGTCATCATGGACCGGCGTCTACGACGTGACGCCAGACTGGAACCCGGTGCTCGGACCGGTTGGCGATATCGAAGGACTGGTGGTCGGCTTCGGCTTCTCCGGTCACGGCTTCAAGCTGTCGCCGGGCATCGGCAAGATTCTCGCGCAGCATGCGCTTGGGCTTGCGACCGACGTATCCCTCGTGCCCTATTCCCTCGAACGCTTCGCCAGCGGTGCGTTGCTGGTGGGGAAGTACGGTTCGGGCGCGGTGTCCTGACGAGACTGGCAGGCGGATATTCGACCGGCTGCCATCGGCGTTTATCTGCGAACGTGTCGCACGCACCCGCCGCACCCCGCCGCTTGCGGTCATGACCTGGCGTTATGTCTGCTCTAACAATTCGGGAATTGCGAGTGGAAAAATGGTCCCCTACATTTTGTCCACGGCGGGCCCTGCGCAACAGGCATTGCGCGCCGACATGCTTCGCCGATAGCAAGCCTGCATGCTGATGCAACATCACACGCGGTATGACATGCGGACACAGGCCTCGCTAACGATCCATCCAACCTTGAGGATAGCCGTCGTGAAAATGATGAAGCCGGGTCGCGTTACCGTTCTGTCGCTCGCCGTCACGATTTTGAGCCCCCCTGTGCTGGCCGCGAGCGGCCAGATCACCTTCGTCTCGCAGGGTGGCGTGTATCAGGAGGCGCAAACCAGGGCCATTCTCGACCCCGCGGCGAAACTGCTCGGCATCACGGTCAATCAGGACAGCATTCCCGACGCGTACCCGGCCATCAAGGCGCAAGCCGCCGCCGGCAAGCCGATCTGGGATGTGGTGGACACGCCCACCTCGAACTGCCTGCGCGGCGGCAAGGAAGGCCTGGTCGAAAAGCTGGACTTCTCGCAGATTCCGAACGCCGCGGCCATGCCGGAGAAATACCGCACGCCCTACTCGGCCGCCTACGAGTTCTATTCGTCGGTGATCGCGTACAACAAGAAAACGCTCGGCAACAAGGTTCCGCAGAGCTGGGCCGACTTCTGGAACGTCAAGGCCTTCCCGGGCACCCGCGCGCTGCGCAACGATCCGCAGGGCACGCTCGAGGCCGCGCTGCTCGCGGACGGCGTACCGCGCGACAAGCTCTATCCGCTCGACGTCGAGCGCGCCTTCAGGAAGCTGCAGCAAATCAAGCCGGACATTACCGTGTGGTGGACCTCGGGTGGCCAGTCGGCGCAGTTGCTGCATGACGGCGAAGTCGATATGGAAATGATCTGGAACGGCCGCGCCAGCGCCGTGCGCAAAGACAACCCCGATGTCGACTTCACCTTCAACGATGGCCTGCTGCAAGATACGCAGTTGTGCATCGTGAAGAACGCGCCCAATCTGCCGGCTGCGGTGAAATTCCTCAACGCGGCATTCTCGCCCGATCTGCAGGCTAACCTGCCGCTCTATATCGACTACGGCCCAGGTAACCCCGCTGCCTTCAAGACCGGCAAGATCACCCCGCAACGCGCGGCCGAGCTGCCGAGCTCGCCCGCCAACGCCGCGAAGCAGGCCTTGCTTTCCGAAGAATGGTGGGCCTCCGATGCGGGTATCGCGGCCCGGGCGCGCTGGCTCAAGTTCATGCAGTAACGGGGCGCAAGCGGCGATCCTGCTAAAGGCAACGTGATCGACTATCTGATTCTCGGCGGAGGCTCGGCGGGCTGCGTGCTCGCCGCGCGTCTTTCGGAAGACCCGGGCACGACCGTGTGGCTCGTCGAGGCCGGCCGCGATATCTCGCACGCGACGATGCCGGATGCGATCCGCAGCCGCTATCCGGGCCGCGCGTATCTCGACGTCAGCAACATCTGGCGGCGTCTCACCGCGGTGATGGCCGCGCCTTTCGCACCTTCTGCACCTTCCGCACCGGCGGGCGCGCCCGCGGCGCGGCGCTATGAGCAGGCGCGCCTGCTCGGCGGCGGTTCGGCCATCAATGCGCTGATGGCCAATCGTGGCGCCCCGGCCGACTACGACGAATGGGAAGCGCTCGGCGCGCACGGCTGGAACTGGAGCGCCTGTCTGCCGTATTTTCGCAAGCTCGAAACGGATTGCGACTTTGGCGGCGAACTGCACGGCAAGCAAGGCCCTGTGCGCATCCGGCGCACCGAGTGGACGCGCCTATCGCCGTTCGTGCGCGCCGTGCTGGGTGCGCTTGAGCGGCTCGGCCATCGCCGGCACGCGGATCAAAGCGGTCCGTGGCAGGACGGCACGTATGTCGGTTCGATCGCGGTGAGCGAAGATGGCGAACGCATCCCCACCTCCGTCTGCTATCTGACCGATACGGTCCGCCAGCGCCCCAATCTGATCATCCGCACCCACCTCGTCGCCGAACGGATCTGCTTCGAAGGCACGCGTGCAACCAGCGCGCGCTTGCGGCACGAAAACGGCTCAACGGAAGATCTGTCCGCGCGAGAAATCATCGTCTGCGCGGGCGCGATTCATAGTCCCGCCCTGTTGCTGCGCAGCGGCATCGGTCCGGCTGCGGACCTCGCGGCGCTGAAGATTCCACTCGTGGCCGACCTGGCTGGTGTCGGCGGCAATCTGATGGAGCATCCGTCGATTGCCGTTTCCACCTGGCTGCCGCGCGCGGCACGCACGCCATTTCCAGACGAGCATCACGAGCAGGCGATCGTACGTTTCTCGTCACGCCTGCCGGACACCGTGGACGGCGACATGCACGGTGCAATACTGTCGCGCTCGGGCTGGCATTCGCTTGGGTACCGGCTAGGAACGATGTTTTTCTGGGTGAACAAGTCGTACTCGCGCGGCCGGCTGAAGCTGGTCTCGGCCGATCCGCGCGACGAACCCTCGGTGGATTTCCGCATGCTGTCGGACCCGCGCGATCTCGAACGCCTGAAACTGGCGATGCGCCTCGGCGCCACCACGCTTGCTGATGCATCGATGGCGGGCATGCGCAGCACGATCTTCCCGACGAGCTATTCGCCGCGGGTGGCGAAAGTAGCGATGCCCGGCACGTTCAACGCCTTTCAGCGCGGCGCGCTTAGCGTACTGCTCGATATCGCGGGACCGCTGCGCGACTGGCTGATCCGGCGCCTGATTACCCAGGGTGTCACGATTGGCACATTGCTCGCCGACGACGCGGCGATGACCCGCTTCATCACGCGGTCGGTGGGCGGCACCTGGCATGCGTCGGGTACGTGCCGGATGGGCGCGCCCGACGATCCACTCACCGTCACCGATGCAACCGGCGCCGTACGCAACGTCGCAGGCCTTCGCGTGTGCGATGCGTCACTGATGCCGTCGATTCCCTGCGCCAACACGAATATCCCGACCATCATGATCGCCGAGCGCATTGCGGACCTGATCAAGGAGCGGGCAATGCGCCTTTAATGCAGCCTCACTGCCCGTAAGCCACGATCCCCTTGATCTCGAGAAACGCCTCCAGACTTCGCGCTTCGCCACCGGGTCTCGGACCTCAAATGTCAGGCCTCAAATCTCATGCACGCGCAGCCGGTCTGCGGCTCAGGACGATCATCACCACGAGACACAGCGTCAACGCGGTCAGCAGCGTGCTGATAGCGGCGATGGTGGGATCGATCTCGTCGCGCAGCGTGATAAGCATCCGCCGTGTCAGTGTCTGGTTGTCGCCGCCCGAAACGAACAGCGCGACCACCGTTTCATCCAGCGCCTGAATAAAGACGAACACGGCAGCGGAAATCACGCTCGATCGGATCTGCGGCAGCGTCACTGTCATGAAGCTGCGCAAGCGGTTCATGCCGAGACTGCGGGCCACCATCTCCTGGGTCGGATCGAAGGTACGCAGGTCCGCGCTCACCGAAATCAGCACATACGGAAGACCCAGCATCGTGTCGGCGAGGATCAGCCCTGTCATGCTGTTCACGAGACCCGTGCGTGCATACACAAAGAACACCCCGACCGCGACGATGATAATCGGCACCATCAACGGCAGCATCAACACGAGACGCACATAGCGCATACACCAGTGCGTGCTGTTCTGGATCGCATAGGCGGCGGCAACCCCGAGCGGCGTCGCGATCACGGCAGCGCAGATCGAGGCGGTCAGCGTGGTGCGGGCCGCGGCCATCCAGAGCGGGCTGCTGACGAACGCGTCATACCAGCGCAGTGAATAGGCCGGCGGCGGAAAGGTCATGAAGCGCGTGTCGGAGAACGACAACGGTACGACGATCAGGACGGGCACGATCAGAAACAGCAGAATCAGCACGACCACAGCGCCGAGGACGAGCTTGCCGGATGCGGATTTTTTCATTTCGCCCCCAGGGTCTTCTCGAGCGGAACCACGCGGCTCGCGGCATAGAAAATCGCAAACACGCAGATGAGCAGCACGACGCTGACGGCGCTCGCCGCGCCCCACTTGTCGTACAGCTCGACATTACGGCTGACGACCATCGACACCATGATCGATTTGCCGCCGCCCATCAGTTCCGGCGTGATGTAAAAGCCGAGGCAAAGAACGAACACGAGCGTCACCCCGGCGAGCACACCGCTTAGCGAGAGCGGTAAAAACACCCGCAGAAACACGTGCAGCGGCGAGCCACCCAGGCTTGCGCCGGCATGCGACAGGTTCTCCGGAATCTTCTGCATCGCGGAGTAGAGCGGCAACACCATGAACGGCAGCAGGATATGCACCATGGCGATGATCGTGCCCAACTGGTTATAGGCGAGCTGCAGCGGATGGTCGATCACGCCCATCGACAGCAACGCCTTGTTGACGAGCCCCGTTCTCTGCAACAGTACGAGCCATGCATAGGTGCGCACCAGCACGCTGGTCCAGAACGGCAAAATCACGAGACCCAGCACCAGTGCGCTCAACTTCGGCGGCAACGCTGCCGCCGCGTAAGCCACCGGGTAACCGAGCAGCAGCGTGACCAGCGTGACGATGAAGCTGAGCTTGAACGTCAGCGCGAACGTGTCCCAATAGGCGCTCTGGGTCACGATGCGCCGGTAATTCTCCAGCGTGAAGCCGTCGGCATAGATCGATTGCCAGGCGAGCCACGCGAGCGGCACCACCAGCAACACGACAATCACCATCAGCGCCGGCGACAGCAGTAGCAACATGTTGCGGTCCTCGCGGCGCTGGTGCTTCACCGCGGCGTCGGGCATGACGGAAGGCATCACCACCTCTGCTGCAGAAATATGCCTCGCGGCGCCATCGCGTTGAGCTGGCATCATGCACCTATCGCGTCGAGAAACTGATACCACGCCGCGACCAGCCGCACGCCCGGCGTGCGCAGCGCATGAAACGGTACGGGTTTCAAGCCGTTCGCCGCGAGCAGCGACAACTCCGGCTTTTCGCCGAGCGCGAGCGCCGCGGCCTGCTGACCCAGCATGCTGGCCATCGCGACGCCTGCTCCGTTGTACCCCAGACAAAATGTCGTCGTGCTGTCGCTGCGGCCCACGTGCGGCAATTGATCGAACGTCATGCCGACATAACCCGACCAGCGGTAATCCACCTTGATGCCGGCGAGATCCGGAAACAGTGCGACCATCGCGCGCTGCAGTGCAGCGAAGCCCGTCGGCTGGCCCTCCTTACCGAACGCATCGCGTCCGCCGAACACCACGCGGCCATCGGCCTTGCGAAACCACTTCATCATGCGGCGCGTCTCGGTGTAGCTGCGCTGCTCGACCATCAGGCGTGCGTCCAGTTCGGCAGGCAAGCGCTCGGTTGCAATGATCGCGCTGCGAAACGGCACCAGCGTGCGTTGATAGGCACCGGTGGCCGCCGTCAGACCGGAATAGGCGTTGGTCGCCACAATCACCTGGTTCGCGCGCACCGTGCCGCGAGGTGTGCGCAGCAGCACGCCTTCGCCCGTGCGTTGCATCTCGAGCACCGGAGTCGACTCGAAGATCTGAACCTTGCGAGCGGTCAGGCCGGCCGCCAGGCCGCGCACATAGCGCAGCGGCAAAATCGTGCCCGCGTCGGCACTCAGCACGCCGCCAACGAACGCATTCGAGCCCGTCTCGCGCGCCACCTCGGCGCGCGAGAGGACCGTCATCGAAGCGTCGCCGAGGGTCTGCCGCACCCAGTCCGCCTCTGCGCGGATCGTCGCGAAGGCGCGTTCGGTGTGCGCGCAGCGCAAGCTGCCCGTGTGCTGAAAGTGCGCGTCGTCGAGCTTGAATTCGTCTACCAGCGACTCGACCACCCGCACTCCTTCGTGGGCGATGCGATGCATCGTGCGCGCGGTGTCCAACCCATGCAGCCGGGCAATCGCCGGAAACGACAGGCGGAACTTCGACGACACCACCCCGCCGTTACGTCCGCTCGCGCCCCAGCCGACCGGGTTGGCGTCGAGCACCACGACGTGCACGCCACGCCGTTGCAGCGCATAGGCCGCGGACAAGCCCGAGTAGCCCGCGCCGATCACCGCCACCTCGGTGCTTAGGTCATGGGCAAGCGGCGCGCCGGTGCTAGGCGGCGCGCTCGTGCCGCCCATGGCTGACCAGAGCGACTGGAGCGACCCGGACGACCCAAGCGACCCGGACAACCCGGACGACGTAGCAGACTGCCGGGCGGCGGGCGGCTTCATGCGGCGACGCTCTCCTGCGCCTCGACCGCGTCGGCTAGCGCTTTCAGCGTCGGAAAGTTGAAGTCGGGCGTGGTGACGCGCGCAGGCGTAGGCGTGCCGCCGAACCCTTGCAGACCCTGGCGGCGCTCGATCCAGCAGACCGCGTAGCCGAGGTCACGGGCCACGCCGATGTCGTGGTACTGGCTTTGCGCAACGTGCAGGATCTCGCCGAACTTGTAACCGAAGGCGGCCTGGCGCCCGCGGTTATAGGCGAAAAACTGCGGATCGGGCTTGGCCACGCCGGTTTCGTCACAGGTCACGGTGTCGTCGAACGGATCGCCCAGCGTGTGGGCGTACGCCGACAGCGCCACACGGTCGGCGTTGGTCATCGCGACCAGCCGGAAGTGGCGGCGCAGGCGCTTCAATGCTGCCACCGAGTCGTCGAACGCGGGCCATTCGAGCACGTCGCGCTGGAAGGCGGCTGCCGTCTGGGCATCAGCGGGCAAACCCAGTTCGGTCGCGAGCGATTGATAGACATCGACCATCGCATGGCTGGAGCGGCCCGGGTAAGCCGCGCGGCCGCGGATATACGGCGCGAAAATCTGGTCGTCCGTCAGCGTACGGGCAGCCTCGCCGCCCAGCCGGCGAACCGATTCCAGTATGCCTTTTTCAAAGTTGATCAGCGTGCCCACGACGTCGAACGTCAGCACCTTGAAATCGGTCAGCTTTTTCATTCGCATTCCTCTGTAGTGTGATGTGAATCCAGAACGGGACGCCCGGCAACGCGGGCAAACAAATCAGGCCGGCACGACAATGGTGTCCTGCGGGTCGAGCACCACGGTCATCTCCATGCCGGGCGCGGGAATCTGCATGCGGGCGTGGTAACTACCCGGCTGGCGCAGGCTGATGGCCGTACCGTCGGGCAGTGTGGCGAAAACGCGCAGGCTTTCGCCCTGATACAGCACCTCGGTCACGCAGCAGCGCAACTGGTTAAGCGGTGCGCCGTAGTCGTCGCGGCCGTCGTGGATGCGCAACTTCTCCGTCTGCACCGCGAGCAACAGGGCGTCGCCGCGCGGCAAAGGATGCGCCGTGCGCAACGCGGTCGCGCCGAGCTGCACCGCGCCGGGGCCGGCACGGGTCACGCTCAACAGCGTCGCCTCGCCGATGAAGCTGGCCACAAAGGCATCGCGCGGACGGTCGTACAGGTGCTCCGGCGTATCGATCTGCATGAGGCGTCCGTTGCGCAATACGGCGACGCGGTCGCTCATCGTCAGCGCTTCGCGCTGATCGTGCGTCACATAGACGATCGTCGCGCCCAGCTTGCGGTGCAGCCGGCGCAGTTCGATCTGCATGGTTTCGCGCAATTGCTTGTCGAGTGCGGAGAGCGGCTCGTCCATCAGGATCAGTTGCGGCTCGAACACCATGGCGCGAGCCAGCGCCACCCGCTGCCGCTGGCCGCCGGAAAGCTGCGCAATACGCCTGCCTTCGTAGCCGCTCAACTCGACCATCGCCAGCGCCTCCGACACCTTCTTCGCCCAGCCCGACTTCGGCTGACGCCGCGCGCGCAGCGGAAAAGCGACGTTCTCGCCGACGGTCATATGCGGAAACAGTGCGTAGTTCTGGAACACGATGCCGATATCGCGTTTGTGGGGCGGCGCAAATGTAATATCACGGCCGCCGACCCACACGGACCCCGAGCTTGGCTGCACGAAGCCGCCGAGAATGCCCAACAGCGTGGTTTTGCCCGATCCGGAGGGCCCCAGCAGCGACACGAACTCGCCCGGCGCGATATCGATGGACACGTCGTCCAGCGCGACGACAGGGCCGTAGCGTCGTGCCGCCGATCGGATCGACACATCTGCTTTCGCTCTTGCGTCCATGCTGTATTCCCGCCCAAAGGAGCTTCGGTGAGAAAAATATACGTGGCTGATATTGCGGCAGCAATTCCCAAATTGTTGGATCAGGCATAACATCACGTCATGCCCAATCTCCGCCGAAAACTCCCCAGCGCCAATGCCCTGTTCGTGTTCGAGGCCGCGGCGCGCTGCGGCAACTTCACGCGCGCTGCCGAAGAACTCTATGTCAGCCAGCCGGCCGTGAGCCGCATGCTTGCGCGCATGGAGGACCATCTTGGCGTGCAATTGTTCGAACGGGTGCGCGGTGGCATCGAGCTGACCGAGAACGGCAAGATCCTGTACCGGAAGATTTCAGAGGGTTTTAGCGGCATCGAGACGGCAATCCGCGAAATCGAGGCGCGGGCCACCGGCGTCGAGACCGTCACCCTGTCGGTTTCCACGGCCTTCACCACACACTGGCTGATGCCGCGCATGAACCGCCTGAATCAGGCGTTCCCGGGTGTCGATCTGCGTTTCCAGCTGATTTCGGGGCGTATCGGCGGCCCGCTTGTGGACGTCGACCTCGGCATGCGCTTTCGCACGGACGAGGAAATCGACGCGCATAGCGTGCTGGTCATGCCTGAACTGCTGCTGCCCGTGTGCAATCGCCGTTATCACGAGCAGGTGCTGGAGGATGCGGGCAGCCCGCACGACGACACGGTGATCAACATGGACGACGGCGAGCGCGGCTGGCAGGAGCGCTTCACCGCATTCGCCGAACACCGGCGCAGGGCCGCGACGATGCTGAGCTTTTCGGACTACGCGATTGTGGTGCAGGCCGCCTTGCTGGGCCAGGGAGTCGCGCTCGGCTGGGTGAACGTCCTGTCGCACTGGCTGGCCGACGGCGCGCTGGTCCCGGCTGAACACGAATTGCTCGTCACGCAGCGCCGCTGCTGTCTGGTGTGGCCGGCCAACCGTCCGCTGCGCCCCGTGGTGGCGGCGCTGCGCGACTGGATCATCGAGGAACTGCGCACTGACATGGTCCGCGTCGACAAGGCCTATCCCGGCCTGCGTCTTGCGTCCACGCTGCGCGATTACAGAAACCGCTAGCGGCGACCCCCACCGCCGCTAGCGGGAGGCTCAATGCATCACCCCAAAAAACACGTCAGCGCCCTCAACCGGCGTAAGACCGACCTTGAAATACCCCTCGAGCCGGTCAGCGATCGTCTCATCCAAGATGAACGGCGGCCGGATGAAGCCGACCGAGACCGCATGGTCGAACCACGCGCTGATCCAGGCACGCAGATCTGTCACGTATTGCGGCAGACATTCCGATTCTTCGTGAACCATGCACTTTCTCCTTCCAGTGGTCGTGCCATCAGGCAGCGAGGCGACCAATACTCATCGCAGGCCCCCGGTTCGCGGGCGGAAAGACATGCCAGCTGCCGTCGTCATGGCGGAAGAAAAACAGGGTGACCGGACCGCTCGGGCAGTGCCCTTCTACGCACACGCGGCAGATCCGGCCGGATCGCGAACGCTGTGTGAGCAGCACCCGGATTGGTTTGACGCTGGCCGCGCCCAGCCATTTCTCGACCAGAACGCGCAACGAATTGTCTGCCGCAACCATAGCCCCTCCGTGGTGCCTATGAGAACCATCGTAGGGCGTCCATTAAGGCGGCTCCATCGGGAGCGGCGGATACTGTGCTCAGGATCGGCTGGTTCTCTCCTCAGGATTTCCTTAACCGCCCTTGACGGTACTGGCGGCGCCCGGAGCGGGCCCGAGGGAACCTGAGCGGCGCGGCTATTCAGCGGCGAGGCCGTGTCTGATCGCATAGCGGATCAGCTCCGCGTTGTTTCCCAGACCCAGCTTTTGCATGAGGCGCATCTTGTGGGTGCTGATGGTCTTGGCACTGAGCGCGAGCGTCTCGGCGATATCGTTAATGCTCTTGCCGGACGCCAGCATCTGCAACACCTGAAATTCGCGGTCCGAAAGAATCTCGTGCGGCGGCGCATCGCCCGAATGCGTCTCGAAGATAATCGCGTCGACCAGTTTCGGGTCGATGAAGCGGCCGCCGCTGGCCAGCTTGCGAATCGCGGCCAGCAGCACCTCCGGGTCGCTGTCCTTCGTCACATAACCGGTCGCGCCCGCACGCAACGCACGCGAGACCACCTGGGCTTCGTTATGGATGCTCAGCACCAGCACCGGCATCGCCGGCTGCTCGGCGCGCACACGCCGGATCAGGTCGACGCCGCTGATGCCCGGCATCGTCATGTCCAGCAGCAACAGGTCGACGTCGCAGGTGCGAAGTTTGTCGACGACCTCGGAGCCTTGCGCGGCTTCTCCGGTCACCACAATATCGGCGGTCGTGGCGATAATCTGTTTCAATCCGCCACGCACAATCGCGTGGTCGTCTGCAATCAATATTTTGATCATGTGTGTGATCCGCCCTCGAGCGGAATGTGGATGGAAACTGAAGTACCCGTGCCGGGCGCGCTGTCGATCAGCAGGGAACCGCCAATCAGCCGGGCTCGCTCGCTCATGCCAAGCACTCCGTATGAAAAGCCCTTGCGTGCTGCCTCCTGATCGAAACCGCAGCCGTCGTCACTGACGTGCAGGTCGAGCGCCGTGGCCGACTTCGTCAGCGTCACGTCTGCCCGGGTAGCGCGCGCATGGCGCGCGACGTTGGTGAGCGAGGCCTGGACAATCCGGAACACCGCTGTCGCGTGGGTGTCCGGCAGAACCGGCTCGCTGCCGTTGATGCGGAACTGGCAAGGAATGCCGTTACGCCGGCTGAAGTCCTCCACCAGCCATTCCAGCGCCGACACGATGCCGAAATTGAGCGCGGCCGGCCGCAGATGGCTCGCGACATTGCGCACCATCCAGATGGTTTTCTCGACCAGCTCGCGCATGTCGTCGGTTTTCTTCGCCGCCTCCGAATCGTCGTCGAGACGCATCTTCAGCAGCGAAACATCCATTTTCAGCGCGGTCAGCAGTTGCCCCAATTCGTCGTGGATCTCCATCGCGATGCGCTTTCTTTCCTCTTCGCGAATCGCCTCCATGTACGCCGATAGCTCGCGCAACTGCTCGCGCGACTCGAACAGCGCCTGCTCGATGCGTTTGCGCTCCGTGATGTCGTTCAAGCCGACGTAGATGGCGGGCGCGTCGTCATAGGTGGCGACCCGGGCCGTCGCCATCGCCCAGAATACGGACCCATCGCGGCGCCGGAACTGGACCTCGGTATTGCGAAAGCTACCCTCGGTGCTCAGATGCCGCACCAGCTTGTCGCGCTCCACGGAGTCGGCGTAGAAGTCCACGATATTGGTCACGGCATCGTCACGCGCGTCGAGTCCGAACAGTTCGCGCAAGGGCGCGTTCGTATAGAGAATATCCCCGCCCGGCATTGACGTAATGCATAAGGGCACCGGGCTCGTCTCCACAATCGTGCGAAACCGCCCTTCGCTCGAGAGCAGCTTCGCCTCCGCGCGTCTGCGCTCTTCGATCTCCGCGGTGAGGTTCAGGTTTGCCCGCGCCAGTTCGGCGGTGCGCAGCGCCACGCGCTCTTCGAGTTCGTCGCGCACGCGCGAGAGCGCCGCTTCGGTCCGTTGGCGCACCGACACTTCGTCAAGCAGTTGCCGGTTCTGCACGACCAGTTGCTTGTGCATCGCGCGCAGCGACAAATGCGTGCTGATGCGCGCAATCATTTCCGCGACGCGCACGGGCTTGGTGACATAGTCGACGCCGCCCGCGGAAAATCCTTCGACCATGTCTTCGCTGGCGGTGAGCGAAGTCATGAAGATCACCGCAATATCGCGTGTGCGCTCGTCCTGCTTCAGCCGCCGGCAAGTCTCGAAGCCGTCGATACCCGGCATCATCACATCGAGCAGGATCAGGTCCGGTTGCGAGAATTGCGCGCGCTCGAGCGCCTCGGCGCCGTCGAGTGCGACCAGCACGCAAAAGCCGTGCTCGGCGAGACTGTCGACGACCACGCCGAGATTGGCCGGCGTGTCGTCGACGATCAGGATGGTGGGCGGCTCGCCGGAATGAACCATTGCGTCGCTCATGGTGCCGGCCTCTCTTCCAGATGTTGTTCGACCAACTCAAGAATCGCCTTCGACTGGTAGCCCTTTGCCAGCCGCCGAAGCTGGGCGGCGAACGGTGCGTAGCGCCCATCGAGCGTGGCGACCCGTTCGGCCCAGAGGACGATTTCCCGCATATTGCCATGGCGGGCGAGGCGGTGCAGTTCGTCCATCTCCTCTGCCGGCACGGCGAAACGCTGCTCGCCGAGGGGCCCTTCCTCGGGCTGCTCGTATTCCTCCGCCGACGCGGCCGGCGTATAGGTCCATTCCAGCCCGAGCCACGCGGCGATCTGCGCGAGCAGCCTGTCGAAATCGACCGGCTTCGGCAAAAACGCGTTCACCCCGGCGGCGAGGCTCTTTCGCTCATCGGTACCCGAGGGACTCGCGGACACCGCAATGACCGGCACGTCGGCGAACTCCGGCATCTGGCGCAAACGGCGGGTCGCCTCGAGACCGTCCATGTCGGGCATCACAATGTCGGTCAGGATCAGCGCGGGCCGCTCGATTTGTGCTTTTTCGAGCCCCTCGCGGCCGTTCGCGGCTTCAACCGTCTCGAAGCCGAGCCGCTTGAGCAACGCCACCACCACCGCGCGATTGACCTGCACGTCGTCGACCACCAGCACCTTTTTGCGCGGTCCGTCGTAGCCCGTCGCGATTCGCAGCGGGACTGCCCCGGACGCGTCGGGCAGCACCGCGGTAGCCGCCGCGAGCTCGAACCAGAATACGCTGCCTTGCCCAAGCTGGCTTTCGACGTGAATCTCACTGCCCATTGCGCGCACGAACTGGCGGCTGATCGCGAGCCCGAGCCCCGTGCCGCCGGCCCACCGTTCCCGCCCGCCGACCTGTTCGAAGGGCTCGAAGATCGTCTCCAACTGGTTCGGGGCCACGCCGATGCCCGTGTCGCGCACTTCGAAACGCACGGCCCCTGAAGCGGACGCCAGGATCACCAGGCTCACGCGGCCCCGGTCCGTAAATTTAACCGCATTCGCGAGCAGGTTGAGCAGCACCTGGCGCAAGCGCCGCTCATCGGCACGCACGCCGGCCGGCACGCCCGCTGCAATCTCGCAGATGAAGTCGAGCCCCTTCTGCTCGACCTTCACCCCGATGATTTCGCGCAGCACGTCCACCAGTCCCGCGAGCAGCACGTCGCCGATCTCGACGCGCAACTTGCCGGCTTCGATCCTGGCGAAATCGAGCGTATCGTCGATCAGCATCAACAGGTGTTCGCCGCTGCGCTGGATCACCGCCACGCCTTCGAGTTGCCGCTCGCCTAGCTGGGGGTCGCGCCGCAGGATCTGCGCATAGCCAAGAATGCCGTTGAGCGGCGTGCGCAGTTCATGGCTCATGTTGGCGAGGAATTCACTCTTGGCGCGGTTCGCCGCTTCAGCGGAACGCCGCGCTTCACGCTCGAGGGCGGCTTCGCGTTCGTCGAGGTAGGCGCGATGCAGGCGCGCACCCATCGCATTGAAGGCCGTCACCACACGGGAAAGCTCATCGGGCTCGCGGGGCGCGCGCCGCTGCAGGCTGAAAGGCTGTGGCGTCTCGCGGAAGTCGTAGTCGCCGACGCTGCGTGCGATGGTGGCAAGGTGCCGCGTCACGAGCCGCGACAGAATGTAGATGGTGAAGAGCGAAACGAGGAATGTGTTGGCCGCCTGGCTCACGAGAATGACGAGTGCCGTTCGCATCAGATCACGATAGAGATTCTCGAGCGTCGCTTCGACGTGGAGCGTGCCGATGCGCTGCTGCTTGCCCTGCACCCAATAGAGCAGCGGAAAGTCGCGAACGATCACCGGACCGGCGGCGCGCTGCCCGGCCGTCACGACCATCGGTGCAGAGGCCGCCCCCGCCTCGACCACCTTGGCGCCGCGGATATCCGCGAGGCGCAGGATGCCGTCGAGTTCGATTTGCAGTTGCGGTTGATCGAGCCGCCAGAGCGCCTCGGCAAGGCTGCCGCTATAGCTGCTGCCGATATCCGCGAGGCGGTCTTCGACGAGCGCTATGCCCCGGTCATAATCGCGGTAGAGTTGCAGTGCGGTAAGTGCTAGCGTGACCAGGCAGCTAAACAGAAATACCGTCGCAAGAAGCCGCAGCACCACGCTGTGGCGAAAGCGATTGAGCGAACCCCACCATGCGCCGAACGTGTTGAGAGCCATATTCCCCTTCGAGTGCTCTGGTTCTCGTTTTGCCTATTCTGCACTCGTTGCTGAGCCGCGGTCTACCGAGAGAGCGCTGGGTAGTCGCGGGCCGAGGCGCGGGTGCGGCCTCGCGATCCTGCGCAGCCTGCTCGCCGGATGGCTCGCCTGCTCTGCCACGGTCGCGCCCGCACTTGCACTGGACACTGTAAAACCGCTTAAGTCTGAGGAATTCCTCGTTCGCTACGCGTACCCCTTCGAACTACTCACCGAAGTCCTCAGGCGTACTACCGCCAAATACGGCCCTTACGTCGAAGTGCCTTACACAGAACCCATTTCAACCGCACGTGCGCACGAAGAGGCGGTCAAGGGTGACCGCATCAACGTGATGATCAGCGACGCGGGCCACCGGGAATTCGACGAAGGCATGATCCCGATTCCGTTCCCGATCGACAAGGGACTGCTCGGCTACCGCGTCGCGCTGATCGACTCGGACAACCAGGCGAAGATCGACGCCGTGCAAACGCTCGACCAACTCCGGACGTTATCGATCGGACAGGGCAGCGGCTGGGGCGACGTGCGCGTATACCAGTACAACCTCGTGCCGGTGCACACTGCACAAACGTACGATTCATTGTTTCTGATGCTTCTCGATCGCCGTTTCGACCTGTTTCCGCGCGGCGTGACCGAGGCGCCGGAGGAATTGCGCGCCTACGGCCCGCGCTACCCGCACCTCGCCATCGACCACCACCTGCTGATCCGTTACCCGTTCGCCCAATTCTTCTACGTCAGCAAATCCGAGCCCCACCTCGCTGCCCGCCTGCGCGACGGGCTCGAGCAAATGGAAGAGGACGGCAGCTTCGAAGCGTTCTTCAATCGGCACTTCGCCCGGCAACTGGACGATCTCAAACTGCGGGACCGCACCATCATCGAGCTGCGTAATCCATTCCTGCCCGCATGGGTGCCGCTGTCACGCAAGCAACTCTGGTTCGATCCCAACGCTTTGCGTTAGGTGCTGGCGAAGTCCCGCTCCGGCACCGACGCGTGCACCAGAATCTCGTCCACCCAGTCCGCCAGTTCGAACAACGCCCGCGCCGGCACGGCGCCGATTGTTTCAGTGTGCGTTTTGCGAAGTTCCCACAGCGTCTCGCCGAGCCGCCGGATCGATGCGGGCTCGCTATCCATCAGCGGCCAGCAATGGAGCAGATAGACGAGCGGCGTCACGCTTCTATGCTCACACCAGGTATCGAACAGGCGCATACAAATCGAATTGATTTGCTCCACCGCATTTTCGCGCTCGGACAGATAAGGGATCATGGGCGGCAACCCGATAAGACGATTTCGATATCTCATCCTAGGCGGAGGCCCCGCAAGACGCAGTCAGGAAGCGTGGAAAATGCGCGGCATTGATGCTGAATCGAGGGTAAGGAAATCCCTAACGGGGATATCTGGCAGCGCGGGGTGGCTGCGGGGTGGCTGCCGTAGCGGCGGTTGCCGCCACGATACAGCATAGTGCGGCGCGAAGCGAGGTACCTACGTCTTGAGCCGGTATCCGGTCTTGAAGATCCACGCGACGATGGCCAGAAAGACTGCCAGAAACAGCGCAGTCATGCCGAGACTCACACCGACGCTCACGTCGCCCATGCCGTAGAAGCTCCAGCGAAAGCCGCTCACCAGGTAGACGATCGGATTGAACAAGGTCACGACCTTCCAGAACGGCGGCAACATGTTGACCGCGTAAAAGCTGCCGCCGAGAAAGGTCAGCGGCGTAATGATCAGAAGCGGCACCAGTTGCAGCTTTTCGAAACTGTCGGCCCAGATGCCGATGATGAAACCGAACAGACTGAACGTCACCGCGGTGAGCACGAGGAACAGCACCATCCAGAACGGATGAAGCACTTGCAGCGGCACGAACAGGCCCGCTGTGGCAAGAATGATCAGGCCTAACAGGATCGACTTGGTCGCCGCCGCGCCCACGTAGCTCACCACGATCTCGAGATAGGAGACGGGCGCGGACAGCAGCTCGTAGATCGTTCCGGTGAAGCGCGGAAAGTAGATGCCGAACGACGCGTTCGAGATGCTTTGCGACAACAGCGACAGCATGATCAAGCCAGGCACGATGAACGCGCCATAACTGATGCCATCCACTTGCTTGATGCGCGAGCCGATTGCGGCACCGAACACGACAAAATACAGCGAGGTCGAAATCACCGGCGCGATGATGCTCTGCATCAGCGTGCGCCAGGTCCGCGCCATCTCGAACTTGTAGATTGCGCGGATTGCGTAAATGTTCATTGGTCACCTCTTAGCAGGCTGACGAAGATGTCTTCGAGCGAACTCTGCGTGGTCTGCAGATCCTTGAAACGGATGCCTGCATCTTCCAGCGCCTTCAGCAGCGCGACGATGCTGTTGCGTTCGCGTTCCGTGTCGTAGGTGTAGATCAGTTCGTTGCCGTCGCCCGAGAGCGCGAGGCGATAGTCCGCGAGTTGGGCGGGTAGCTGTTCCAGCTGGTGCTCGAGCTGCAGCGTCAGTTGTTTCTTGCCGAGCTTGCGCATCAGTTCGGCCTTCTCTTCGACCAGCATGATCTCGCCGGCATTGATCACGCCGATCCGGTCCGCCATTTCTTCGGCTTCATCGATGTAATGCGTGGTCAGGATAATCGTCACGCCGCTCGCGCTCAGCGAGCGCACCAGTTGCCACATGTCCCGTCTCAGCTCGACGTCGACGCCGGCGGTCGGTTCGTCGAGAAACAGCACCCGCGGTTCGTGCGACAGGGCCTTCGCAATCAGCACGCGGCGCTTCATGCCACCCGAGAGCGTGATGATCTTGTTGTTGCGCTTGTCCCACAGCGACAGATCCTTGAGCACCTTTTCGATGTAGGCCGGGTTCGCGGGCTTACCGAACAGTCCGCGGCTAAACGATACGGTGGCCCAGACCGTTTCGAAGGCATCGGTAGTGAGTTCCTGCGGCACCAGACCAATCAGCGAACGCGCTGCGCGGTAATTGGTGCCGATCTCGTGGCCGTCCACCAGCACGGCGCCTTCAGTTGGCTTGACGATGCCGCAGATGACACTGATCAGCGTAGTCTTGCCGGCGCCGTTCGGGCCTAGCAGCGCAAAAATTTCGCCACGGCGAATCGCCAGATTGATGCTTTTGAGCGCCTGGAAGCCGGAGGCATAGGTTTTGGAGAGATTCGTGACGGAAACGATGGGCTGCATGGAAGGCACGTCTGCTAACGCGGACGTTGGTAGAGTACGCCGGGCCGCGGCCCGGAGATTCGATCCAGAATCGATGACGACCCCCGCAATGTAAATGAAAGCGTGTAAACGTGGCAGGCTCGGCGTCGGGCTCGCAGCAACACGACGAACTCACCGGGAACGCGCTCAGCGAGCCAACGCTGCGCGCCGCGTGTCAGTTTGTGGTGGCGGGCATCTCGAACACGAGACAGGTCGTCGTGGCGTGCGCATACAGCGTGCCGTCGGGCCCGAACAGACGCGCTTCTGCTGTCGCCAGTTGGCGGCCGCAATGAATCACCTTGCCTTCCGCGCGCACCCGCGCGACGCGCGGCGTGAGTGCCTTGACGTAGTTCACGCTGAGTTCGGCGGTGGTATAGCCCCTGCCCGGCGGCATCATCGTATGCACGGAACAGCCGAGCGCCGAATCGAGTAATGTCGCAACCCAGCCGCCGTGAATCGAGCCAAGCGGATTCAGGTGCTGGGCGAGCGGCGTACCCTGAAACACGACCCGGCCGGCACTCGCCTCCATGATCGTGAAGTCGAGTGTCTTCGCGATCGCGGCATAAGGTATGTGGCCCTGCAGCATCGCCTGCATGACTTCGAGGCCCGTCTTGCCGGCAATCTGCTCAGGGCTCGCCAGCCCGGGCCCGGGACCCGCCTCCAGCCGGCGCAATACTTCCGCCTCCTCCGCCAGCCATGTCTCGATCGTTTGCTCGGATGTCAAAAGGATTCTCCCGCGGTTGACCCTGCTGTTACCGGTGATCAGCCGTCTGTTTTCGCCATCTTATGCTCCAGCCCGGCTCGTACCTCCGGCCATTCGGTGTCAATGATACTGAAGCGCACGGAGTTTCGCTTGCGGCCGTCCGGCATGATGCGTTCGTGGCGCACGATGCCCTCCTGCTTTGCGCCGATCCGCAGGATGGCGGCGCGTGACTGCTGGTTCAGTTCATCCGTGGTGAATTGCACGCGCACGCATCCCATCACGTCGAATGCGTGGCGCAGAAGCAGATATTTGGCTTCGGTATTCACGCCGGTGCGCTGAACCGATTCCGAGAGCCACGTGTGGCCGATTTCCAGCTTGCGGTTGCTGCGATCGATTTTCCAGAAGCGCGTGCTGCCGACCACCCGGTTGTCCTCGCGCCTGACGATAGCGAATGGCATCACGGTGCCGGCGGTTCGCCCGGCGATGGCGCGCTCGATATAGCGTGCGACGGAGTCCGGCCCCGGCACGACGGTGAGCTTCAGTTTCCACAACGCCCCGTCTGCCGCGGCGGCAAGCAGGGCGGATTCGTGGCTGGTTTGCAGCGGCTCGAGGACGATTGTGCGGCCGCTAAGGACGGGTTCCATATCGTGTGCGTCGTGGGCCATGGCGGGTGTTCCTCGAATCATCAGGCTGGGATGTTAGCTTCGATGCGCCGGATGATACGACGGCATGGCGCGTTGCCATGGCCCGGCAAGAACCAGGATACGCACGGCACGGCTGTATGGGAAGATCCACGTCGGCGAGCGCGCGTGGTGCCACGGCGGCGAAGATTGCGCCGCGAGGCTAGATGGGCGTGACTGCGGCAAGCGCCGTACGCAGCAGGGTGTGCGTCTCTTACGCTCTACGCTGAACAGTTATGACGGGGCCATTGCAGCGTCACACAGGCCGAACCAATCGGCAAGGTGACGCTGCGCCAAAGCAAACTCATTCAGCTTGCCAGCTTCCTGAACGTCTCCAGCACCGCATCGCCCTTGAACGGCTTGACGATCCAGCCCTTGACGCCTGCCGCCTTGCCGCGTTCCTTCATGGCCGGACTGCTTTCGGTGGTCAGCATGATCACATTGACCGTGCTATTGCCGAGTTCGCCGCGAATCTTCTCGACCATCGTCAAGCCGTCCATATTGGGCATATTGACGTCGCTGATCACGAGCTTGATGCCGGGGCTGCCTTTGAGCTTCGTGAGACCGTCCTTGCCGTCGACCGCGGTGTCAACTTCCAGACCGTTCTTTCGCAGGAAGCCCGCAACTTCGTCGCGCACCGTGCTCGAGTCATCCACAACAAGAATCTTTGACATGTGATTTCCTTATGGCATTAGTCAAAACAAGTCCAGCTCGCCCGCACCGATCGCGTCGCCGGTATCGTCGGCAAATTCCCTGAAGTCGTCAGGCGACCAGCTCAGACTGAACGCAAAGCGTTGCTTAAGCGGTACCGATCGCCCCGACTGCCCGTCCGTCACGCAATACGTAAAGCACAATTGCGGATTGTCCGAGCCGAACGAGATGTACTTCTGTTTATGGTTGATCAACAGCGGCACCTGTACCTGGCTGCGTGCGAGCGCGTCCGCGTCGCCCACATAGCGGTTCTTGAAGGCGCCCCAGATCATATTGGTCAGCTCGCCGAGCAGACTGTTCAGCTCGCGAAAGTCGGCCGCGCCGCCATACATCTTGCGCCGGTTCAGCAGATCGAGGATGGGCTCCTCTTCCGCCTGAATCATCATATAGCCGCGGCATCCGAGTAGACAGGGACGTTACCGCCCCCATCCCTCACAGAGCCGGACGAGCCCAATTAAGGCATCCGGTTCTTCATTGCACAGATTCGCTCACGTATCGGTATAGCAGTGCACAACTCGAGCTTGCGGCAAGGGA
>DASZIR010000079.1:0-37801 GCA_035948995.1 Paraburkholderia sp.
TCCGCTAGCGAGATCGACCTGACGGTGGGGGTGCCTGCCGTCTCGGTGCGAAAGCGCGCGAGAATCTCGGCGAGCCACATGTTCGCGAGCGCGGCCGCCCGTTTGGGTTCGGTATCGAGCGCAATGGTCTGCAGCGCCGGATAGTCGTCCGCGTCGACAACGAGGGTAAGCGGACCGTGTGCGCAGTCGAGCTGCAGCGTGAGAGGCCGCTCGAACGTCACGGGCGCGATGCCGCGCGCACGCAGGCCGTATGCCAGACCCGGCTGGTCGGCGTGCGCGTCGCCAAACGCGCGGCACAGGTGGGCGAGTGCCGGGGCATAGCGTGGGAGCCGGCCGTCGAGCGTGGACGGCGAGACATCGTGGACCATGCGCGGTATCTCCAGGTGATAAGGGGCTTCGTCAGGCAAGGGCATTCTTCATGCGACGACGTCGACGTCGACCTGGCGGCGCAGCGCGTCGGACAGACGAGTGCGTAACCGGTCGACGTTGTCATAGATTAGTCCTGCAGAACGTGTGCTCGAGGTTTCGAAACGAATAGCTATGCGCGACGGCGAAAGTTGCAGGTGCAACAGTGTGTCGGGAAGCACGGCGGGGTTCATCGGCAGCGTGACTTCCCATGCGGCATCGTCGGAGGCACCCGAGAGCGAACAGAAGCGGGCAATGCGATCGGCCAACTGCTGGGCGAGCACTTCGCCGTGTGCCGCCGTGGTACAGGCGCGCACGATGTGCTCGCCGAGCGCGGTTTCTTCGTCCGGCGTGCTGCCTTGCTCCGCGGTTTTGGCCTTGGCGGCAGCCCCGGCGGGACGGGATGCCGTTGCGGCGGGCCTGTCGTCGTGCTCCGCGGTGTCTGCCGGCGCGAACGGCGCGAACGGCGTGGGCGGCGTGGGCGGCGCCGGCGGCTCGGCGAAGCCGCCAGCCGCATCGTGCAGCGGGCTGGTTTCGGCCTCGACTTCCGGCTCGCCCGACTCGGGCTGCTGTGCCGGCAGTTCGTCCGGCTGCGCGGCGATCGCGCTGGCGAGTGCCGAAGCCTGGGCTGCGAGTGAGCGGAACATCTGCACGGCGGACGGGCTGGCCGTGCGCGTGCCGGCTGCGGCTGAATTCGGCAAACCCGGCACGATGCGGATTTCGCGGGCGTTACGGGTGCGCTCGGACATGGCGATTCCCTGAAGAATCAGAACGTGAGGCGCCCGGCCGGTGTCAGATGCACATCCGACCCGAGCTCCTGGAACGAATAGACGTGCAGCCACGGAAAGCGCTGCTCGATCATCCGGCGCGTGTAGCGGCGGATGTCCATCGCCGCGACGATCGACATATGCGCGACCGGTTCAGGCCCGCAGATCGACTCGAGGTTGGCGAGCAGGGTATCGATCAGCGCCGGCTCCAGCGCGAGGAAGTTGCCGGCGGGCGTCGGCTTGATGGCCTGGCGGATGGTCTGTTCGACCTCGGGGTCGAGCACGATGGCGGGCAACTCGCCGGTACCGCCGGTCGCCCGGTGCGCAATGAAGCGTCCGAGATCGCCGCGCACGTACTCCGTCACCATCAGCAGGTCCTTTTCTTTCGGACCCCAGACCACCAGGCTTTCGAGGATCGCGCGCATGTTGCGGATCGGTACGTGCTCTTCGAGCATGCGCCGCAGCACTTCGGCAATGCGCTGTGCGGGCAACGCCTTCTGGACCTCGGCAACGAGGCCGGGGTAATCGATCGCGGCACGCTCGAGCAGCCACTGCGTTTCCTGCAGGCCCACGAAGAGCCTGGCGTCTGCACTGAGCCGTGCGACCGCGTGGCCGGCGATCAGCGCTTCACGGCTGATGCTGGCCGGCTTCGCGCTGGCCGGCACCCGGGCGGAATCGATCCAGTAGCTGACATCGAGCCCGGCCACCTGCAAGCGTTTTTCGCAGTGTTCGAGCAGCGCGTCCGGCACTTCGCGCAATACGGTGCGCCCGGGCGGCAGGTCGACGGGCGCCGAGGGCACGTCCTGCACGAAGAGCTGGTAGCTGTGCGCAGGAAGGTCCTCGGCCACCCACAGCGCGGTGCGGGGAAACGGCAGGCCGAGGTCCGCGGTCAGGGCGCGGCGGCCGCGCTCGAACGCGGCGTCGAGCGCCTCGGCGTCGATTGCGGCGGCCAGCGCGGGCGCGAGGCGAATCGCCAACGGCACCGCGAACGCGGGCGCCTTCGCCGCAATGGTCGGCACGCTCTCCTTCGAGCCTTCGCGCATCAGGGCCCGCAGTTCGGGACCGGCCGGGCCTTCCGTTTTGCGTTGCTTGCGCCGCAACGCAAGGCCGCCGGCAAAGAGCGCTGCCGCCAGCACGAGGAAGAGCGCGGCCGGAAAGCCCGGTACGAGTGCGAAGCCGCACAGCAGCGCCGCGGCGCTGATCAGCGCGCGCGAATTGCCCGAGAGCTGCTCGACGATTTCGGTGCCGAGCGAGCGCGGCGCCTTCTCTTCGTCGGCTGCGCGGGTGATCAGGATGCCGGCTGCCACCGAGATCAGCAGCGAGGGAATCTGCGAGACCATCGCGTCGCCGATCGAAAGCACCGAGAACCGGTTCGCGGCCTCGCCGGCCGACATGCCGTGATAGCTGACGCCGATCACGATGCCCGCAAGGATGTTGACCATGGTGATGACGAGACCCGCGATCGCATCGCCTTTGACGAACTTCATCGCGCCGTCCATGCCGCCGTGCATCTGGCTTTCGATCGCCAGCAGCGCGCGGCGCCGCTGCGCCTGCTCGGCCGTGAGATTGCCGGCGCGCACATCCGCGTCGATGCTCATCTGCTTGCCCGGCATGGCATCGAGCGTGAAGCGCGCGCCGACCTCCGCAACGCGTTCGGAGCCTTTCGCGATCACGATGAACTGCACTGTCGTGATGATCAGGAACACTACCAGCCCGACCACCAGATTGCCGCCCACGACGAGTTCGCCGAAGCTCTCGATGATGTGGCCGGCGTCGGCATTGAGAAGAATCGACTTGGTCGAGGCGATGTTCAGCGACAGCCTGAACAGCGTCGTGAACAGCAGCAGGGACGGAAACGCCGACAACGCGGTGGCGTTCGGAATGTACATCGTGACCGTCAGCAGCACGACGCTTGCCGTGATGTTGATGCCGAGCAGCATGTCGATCACGAAGGTCGGCAGCGGCAGGATCATCAACGCGACGACGGCGACGATGACGCCGGCAATCCCGACTTCGCCGCTGTACTGCGAAATGGTGGCGCTTTTTATCATGACGGCAAACCTCGGTAAGGAACGGCGGATGGGTCGGCGGGCACGGCGGCCCGCGGGCTGCCTGGGACGTTCTGCGTGTCTTGCGCGGCGAGATCCTCGACCCACGCGAGCACCGCGGCCACCGCCTTGAAGCACGACTCCGGAATGGCGTCGTCGAGCGGTACGAGGTAGAGGGCGCGCGCGAGCGGCGGATTGCCGACGATCGGCACGCCGTGACGCATTGCCATGCGGCGGATCTCGAGCGCGTCGGCATCCACGCCCTTCGCGACCACGCGCGGCAAGTCGTACTCGCCTGGCATGTAGCGCACCGCCACTGCATAGTGGGTAGGGTTGACGATCACGGCCTGGGCACTGGCCACTTTCTTGTCCGGATTGCCTTCGACGATCTCGCGCGCCACCTGTTTGCGTTTGCCCTTCAGGTGCGGGTCGCCTTCGGAGTCCTTGTGCTCGCGCTTGAGGTCGTCCTTGCTCATCCGGTGATCGCGGATGAAGAGCCAATGCTGCACGGCATAGTCGGCCACGCCGATGACGAGGTAGAGCACACCGCCGACTGCGAACAGGCGGCACAGCGCGGACCATGAAATCTGGATCAGGTCGGGCACCGGTTCATAGGCGACACCGAGGACCAGCGGCGCGAGCGCGAGCAGCGCCTTCCACAGCGCGGCCCCGATGATCGCGGACTTCACGAGCATCTTCGCGAGGTCGACGAGCGAGCGCACCGAGAAGATGCGTTTGAGTCCCGAGGCCGGATTGATCGCACTGAACTTGGGTTCGAGCGGCTTTAACGACACCTGAAAGCCGACCTGAGCGGCGACCGCAACGGTCGCCGTGACGACGGCGGCGCCCACCGGCAGGAACAGCAGCAGCGCCGCCTGCGACGCAATGCCGACGAGCGCGCGCCGCAGATCGAAGGCGGGCTTGTCCACTGAACGCACGTCGAGCGCGAGGTGCAGCATGGCGCGCAGATGCTCGCCCATCGCCGGGCCGGCGATGGCAAAGCCGAGCGAGGCCGCGATAAGCAGCAGCGCGAACGACAGGTCCGGGCTCTTCACCGTTTCGCCGTCGCGGCGCGCGTCCCTGAGTTTCTTCTCACTGGGCTCTTCGGTTTTCTCGTCGGCCATATGTATCGCTCCGCGCGAATGGATCGAAGCCCAGTCTCGCCGCGTTCGGCGCGACGCGCGCGCGCAGGTGGCGAAACGGCGCGTCCGCGGACGAACCGCAGCGAGGCGTAGCGATAAGTGGCGCAGGCGTTCGCCAGGTGGCGAGAGAATTCGCAGGCGCGAGCAACCGCGGCTGATGCGGACGACTACCTTATGGACGTCGGCGGGTAACGTCTGCCGGCCGGGCGGCGGGTTCGTCGCCCTTTTCGTGAACGACTGAGAAACCACGAGGCTTAACGATGAATCTCACGACATGCAGCAATCGTCTTGTGTCAGGTCTGGTCGAGATGCTGACCTGGGCGGCGAGAAATGGGCACCTGGACGAAGCGGACCGGCTGCTCGCGGCACTCCATCTGATGCGCCCCAAGTTCGTCGAATTGCACGCTTACGACGCGTGGCTGCTGATCCGGCGCAATCGCATGGCGGACGCCGCGCAACTGCTCCGGCAACTCGAGGGGCGTGAACTGCAGGTGCCGTTCGGACCCTACGTGACCGCGCTACTCGCGGTATGCCTGTCGTCGCTCGGCGACGCCGGCTGGCGCGTGTATGCCAACGAGGTGCTCACGCGCGACGAGGATGCCGAATCGGTCGGTCTGATGAACCTGCTGACGGGCCAGCGTCCGAAGGGCGAGCCGCTCGAGAAGGAAGCGCCGGGCGCGTCGGCTGCCACAGCAGACCTGCTGCGCCAGGCGATGTCGTTCAGCTATCTGCGCGCTTGAGGAGCCGGCGATGACTTCTGCGATTCCCCCAATTGAACCGCTGCGCTCGCTTGCAGCGATCGATCCCGCCGGCGCTGCCGCGCCTGCCCAGACTGCCGCCCAGGCACCGGGCGCTCTAGGCGAGCGTTTCTCGCAAGCGCTCGCCGAAGCGCGGCTCACGCCGGAGCAGGGCGCGCATGTGCAGGGTCCGTCGGCTGTCTCGCAAGCGGTCTCCGCACAGGATGAAGCGTTCGGCGCACTGACCACCAGGATCGATGCGTTCGAAGCGTCGAGCGGGAATCTCTCGCTGCAGGAGGTGACGGCGCAATCGCTGCAGATCCAGCACGAAATCACCACCGAGATGGTCAAGATCTACGTCGGTACGGCAGTGGCACAGGGCGGTAAGGGCACAGTCCAGACCTTGATGAAGAACCAGTAACCCGAGTAACAGGAGCTGCGATGCGCTGCTTATCGAATCTGCTACGTGCGTTGGCTATTGCCGTTGTGAGCGCAGCGCTGCTGGCGGGGTGCAGCAAGCAGTTGTTCGCACAACTCCCCGAGGCCGATGCGAATGACCTGATGCGGGTGCTGCTCGAAGCCGGTGTCGATGCGAGCAAGTCGACGCCGGACAACGGCAAGACGTGGGAGGTGGCCGTCGATGAAGACGACTTCGCGCGTTCGATGGAAGTGCTCCGGGCACATGGATTGCCGCATCAGAAGTACACCTCGCTCGGCGAGATGTTCAAGAAGGACGGGCTGATCTCCACGCCGACCGAGGAACGCGTGCGCTTCATCTACGGCGTATCGCAACAGCTCTCCGCGATGCTCTCGCGCATCGACGGCGTCGCGTATGCCGATGTGCAGATCGTGCTGCCGAATAACGATCCGCTCTCGAGCATCGTCAAGCCGTCCTCGGCCGCTGTGTTTATCAAGTACGGTGCGGGCACCGACATCCAGGCGCTCGTGCCGAGCGTCAAGAATCTCGTTGTCCATAGCGTCGAGGGGCTGTCCTACGACAACGTCAGTGTCACGCTGGTACAGGCCGTGGAGCCCGCACGTTCAGTGACTCCCCTCGAGGGGGGAACCCACGGGTCGAAGCTCTGGATTGCGCTCATCGCCGCGTGCGGTGTGCTGGTGGTAGCGGCGCTCGCCATCGCGGCCGGGCTCGCGTTCGCGCCGGCGCGTTTTGCGCGGGTGATGCCGTCGCGATGGGCTAAGCGCCTGAAGACACTCGAAGCGGTGGAAGCAACATGAGCGCAGCGCACCCGCTGGTCCGGATGCTGACGGCATTCGATGCGCGCGTGCGCGACCTCTGTGCGGTGCTGGGCGACGCGTCGCTGGAACTCGCGCCCGCCGGCGCAGCGGACGATGCGCCGGCCGACGCCCATGCGCAGGCGCTGAGAATGCAGGCGGCCCGCCGTATCTGGTTTGCGGCGCCGGTGCCGCTCGAGGCGTTCATCGTGCCGGGCAACCGTATCGCGATCGTTGCGCCCGAGCTGCTGCGCCGGCTGCTCGCGGCACGCGCGCTCTTCGCGTGCCGCGATGCGGTGCGGCGCTGCGTGGACCGGCACACGCGCCGCGCCCTGCTGGAAGGCGTCGGTGCCACGGCGTTCGCGGTGCTCGCCGATACGCCGGCAACCGACGGCGGCGCGGCCGACGAGCTGCCCGACGACACCTCGCCCGATGCGCTGGCGCGCCGCGGCTGGCAGCTTATCGCCGCCGAAGGTGCCTGCCTCAACCCGACCTTGCGCAACGTCGTCGAACTGAGCCTGGCCAGTGTGAGCGACGAGTCGTCGCAAGCGGCCGATTTCACCCGGCTTGACACGGCGCAACTGGGCAGCGTAAGCAGCGCCGGCAGCACGGCCGCCGGCAGAGACGAGATGAACCGCTTCTTTATCGCCACGGGGCGCATGTTTCCGGAGCTTCAATGGTTATTTGGCTGAAATCCGGTCCGCAGGCCGTCGGCATCGACGCCGACGTCGTGCGTGCCGAAGAACTCGCGCGCGTAACGGACCTGAACAACGCGCTTGAAGCCCTGCACGAACTCGTCGCGGCAACCATGAGCGACGCCACCGAACGGGCCAGGGAGCTCGTCGAAATCGCGCGGCGCGAGGCCGATGCCTTCGTCGGGGCGGCGCGGCGCAAGTTCGACAACAGTGCGCGGCTCGGCTACGCGGCGGGCCACCGGCAGGCGCTCGCCGATGCGCATGGGCGGCTTCTTGCATCCGTGCGCAGCGAGCAGGAGCAATTGCACGCGTCGGCCGATCACCTGTCGCGCATTGTGATGAAAGCGGTTGAGCAGGTGATCGCGCAGAGCGATCGCGATGCGCTGATGCGGCGCGTGGCGCTCACCGTGACCCGTGCGATCGACGATGCGACGCATCTGAGCGTGACGGTCTCGCCGGCCGACGCGCAGCGCGCCCGGCAACTGTTCGGCGAGCTCGGGCAAACGGCGGTGCCGCCGCTCAACGTCGACGTGATCGTCGACGATCAGGCGGCAGAGGGCACCTGTATCTGCGAATGGGACTACGGAGTCGTCGAAGCCAATCTCGGGGCGCAACTGGCGGGTCTCTCGCGCGCGCTGGCAAAGGGCGCGGCGTCGGCCGCCGCGGCAGGCGCCGCCCCGTGGAACGATCGCCAGCCGGGCAGGTGGGACGGCGAGGACGGGCACGACGGCCCATACGGTGAGGACGAGTGACATGACTTCAATCGCCGAACTGGCCGGACGCCTTGAGGCCACGCTGGGTGCGAGTGCCTCGCTCGAGCGCTATGGCAAGGTGATCGAGGCGGTGGGCACGCTCGTCAAGGTGGGCGGGCTCGACGCACAAATGGGTGAGCTCTGCGAGTTGCGCCGTCCCGACGGCTCGCTGATGCAGCGCGCCGAGGTGGTCGGTATTACGCGCCAGTACGCGCTGCTCGCGCCGTTCGGCAGCATGACGGGGCTTTCGCGCAATACACGCGTGACGGGCAGCGGCGAGCCGCTGACGGTCGCGGTCGGCGAGCAACTGCTCGGGCGCGTGCTCGACGGGCTCGGTGAGCCCTCTGACGGGGGTGGTCCGATCGAGGCCGAATGCCGGGTGCCGGTGTTCGCTTGCGCACCGGACCCGCTCGAGCGTCGCATGATCGAGACGCAGATGCCCACCGGCGTGCGCGTGATCGACGGCCTGATGGCGCTCGGCGAGGGGCAGCGCATGGGCATCTTCGCGGCGGCAGGTGTCGGCAAGAGTACCTTGCTCGGGATGCTCGCGCGCGGCACGGAGTGCGACATCAACGTGATCGTGCTGATTGGCGAGCGGGGCCGCGAGGTGCGCGAATTCATCGAGCTGATTCTCGGCGAAGAAGGGATGGCGCGCAGTGTGGTCGTGTGCGCGACCTCGGACCGCTCGTCGATCGAGCGGGCGAAGGCCGCCTACGTCGGCACGGCGATCGCCGAGTACTTCCGCGACCGTGGCTTGCGGGTGCTGCTGATGATGGATTCGCTCACGCGCTTTGCGCGCGCGCAGCGCGAGATCGGTCTGTCGGCCGGCGAGCCGCCGACCCGGCGCGGCTTTCCGCCCTCGGTGTTCGCCGAACTGCCGCGCATCCTGGAGCGCGCCGGCATGGGGCGCGACGGCTCGATCACGGCCCTCTATACGGTGCTGGCCGAGGACGAGGAAGGCGGTGACCCGATCAGCGAGGAAGTGCGCGGTATTCTCGACGGGCACCTCGTGTTGTCGCGCAAGATCGCGGCGCGCAACCGCTATCCGGCAATCGACGTGCTCAACAGCCTGAGCCGCGTGATGCCGCAGATCGCCTCGCCGGAGCACTGTGCGAGCGCGGGCCGGATGCGCGGGCTGATGGCGAAGTACGACGAAATCGAAATGCTGCTGCAGATCGGCGAGTACAAGCAGGGCCGCGATCCGCTCGCCGACGAGTCGATTGCATTACATGAGGATATCGAAGCATTCGTGCGTCAGCGTACCGACGAACTCGCCGGGTTCGACGACACGTACGGCATGCTGATGAGCTTCGGCGACGCATCGTGAGCCGCGCGGCCCAGGCGGTCTGGAAGGTCGTCGTCGCGGCGAAGACGCGGGCGAAAGAGCGTCTCGAGCGCGAACTCACCGACGCACGGCGCCGCCTCGACGCCTTGAACGGCGCGCTCGAAGAAGCGCAGGCCGGGGTCCAGTACGCCGACGCACAACGGCTCGCACACGAAGAGCGCATCGGCGCGTTGCTGAGCGATACGCGTGGACTGTCGCCATCGGTCTATCTGAACCACGACCACTATCGTGCGCCGCTCGCCCAGGCGCTCGACGCCGCGCTCGCCGGCATGCGCGAGGCGTGCGCGGCGGTGGAGGCGCAACGGCAGGTCATCGCGCGGCTCGGTATGCAGGTGCGGCGGGCCGATGCAGCGCTTGACGCCGCGCGCGAGCAGTTGCGCGTGGCAATTGTTTCGGTGCAGCGCCGCATCAACGAGCGAGCCGACGAAGAAGCGTGCGAAAGCGCGGCGGTGAGAACAAGACGCGGAGGATAGGATGCTCGAAGCAATGGCGGTGGGCCATGCGCTTGCCGATCTGTTCAACGAATACCAGAGCCTGTTTTTAACGCTCGCGCTGAGCGGCGTGCGGATCGCCGTGGTGTTCCAGATCTTTCCACCCACGAGCGGCGACATGCTGCCGGGCATTGCGCGCAACGGCGTGATCTATCTGTTCGCCGTTTTCATTGCCGCGGCGCAGCCTGCTCATCACTTCGACGATCTCGGCTCCGCTCAGATGCTGCTGCTTTCGCTCAAGGAGATGTTCCTCGGCGCCGTGCTGGGCTACGCCGCCTCGAGCGTGTTCTGGATCGCGCAATGCACCGGCACGCTGATCGACGATCTCGCAGGCTACAACAGCGTGCAGATGACCAATCCGCTGCGCGGCGACCAGAGCACGCCGATTTCCAACACGCTGCTCCAGCTTGCGGTGACCCTGTTCTATGTGGCGGGCGGCATGATGTTCATGCTCGGCGCGTTGTTCGAGTCGTTCAAATGGTGGCCGCTCGTGTCATTGGAGCCGTCGATGACCGATGTCGCGGAGTCGTTCATCATCGCGCGCACGGATTCGATCATGACCGCCGCGGTGAAGCTGGGCATGCCGGTGATGCTTGCGCTCGTATTCGTCGATCTCGCCATCGGCGTGCTGGCGCGCGCGGCCGAGAAACTCGAGCCTTCGTCGCTGAGCCAGCCGATTCGAGGCGCGATCGGCCTGCTGATGCTCATCTTCCTCGTGGCCGTGTTTGCGCAACAGGTCGCCGGGTCGTTGCGTCTCGATACCTTCATGCACGAGGCCGCCTCGCTGGCCACACCGCCAGCCGGCGCCGGGCAGCACTGACGCTTGCCGCACTGCGTGCCGAACCTCTCGCAGGAAATCTCACGCGGTCAATCTCATATCACGCAGCAAATATCGCATCAGGCGATGACGACCGCATTACGCAGTGAGGATCCTGTTGCGCTGCGGGAATCGCACCACGCGTATCACACCACATAACGCACCTCGTCCCATGTATTGAGCCTCACGTCACGCAGTGAGTATTGTTGTAGATGCCGGTGAGATTGTTGAAACTGTGCGTCGCTGTGGCGGCTAACATGATTTCAACAGAGGCGTGTCCGCACATAGCGAGCGACGCCGCCGATGTCCGGTCCAAGCCCGGTCGACCGCAACCAGACGGGCTATTTCGCGTGAGTGTTGAGCTATGTATCCGACGGTCTATATGGCGTTGTTATCTGCTTTCCGGTTCCGCGACGGCATGCCGCGTTATGCGGCGGCTATTCTCGATGGCGATTTTGCGCGCGCGTATTGCGTGGTCGACGATGCCGCCGAACTTGGCGCGCATTCACCGGCAAAAACACGTGAGCGCGGCAGCGAAGAATTGACGGCCTTGGCCGACGTATCGCTGTTGCTCGATAACCCCGAGGAGGCCGAAGAATATTATCGCCGGGCCCAGAAAATGATCTGGAAGAACGATCAGCAACTGCGCGTGCAGTCGTGCCGCAACACCGGCTGGCTGTCGCTGATGCGCGCGCGCCTTGGGGTCGCCCAGCGCAGCTTCGCGCGCATGGCCGCGGAAGTCGATGCACACGTCGAGCAACGCATTGAAGGCTACCTCGGCATGGCGCTCGCGCACCATCAACTGGCCCAGCAGAATGCCGCCGACGACGCACTGGTCGCGGCCGCGGAACTGGCCGACGCTCACACCGAACCGCGTTTCCGGCTCGTGATCGATCTGCTTGCGCAGGAATTCGACGTGCGCCTGAAAGTGCACTCGGCCCGCACGCTGAACGACCACGCCTTCTGGCAGTCGGCGCTCATGTGCACCTCGCTCGGCGCGAACGGGCGTGCGCGTGTCGAACCGGCGACGGCGATTGCGCCGCGCGACGCGATTCTGGCGCAGCACATCGAGGACCTGCATTGCATCGAGCGCCTCGCCAACGGCGACCGGACGTGGTCGGCTCAGGTGCTGGCGGCGCGCGCGCGGCGCGGCGCAGTCGGTACGCGCCAGGTGTTCCATGCAAGCCTCGATATGCTGCTGGCCGCGCTGTCCGGCGGGCTCAACGATATCGCCGCGGATCTGGTCGACCGCATGCAGGCGGGCAACGCCGACGAGCTGCGCCGCAATTTCGATTACCTGTACTGCATGGCGAAGGTCGCCGCGCACCGCGGCAATCCCGCAGACGCGCTGAAGTTCTATTCGAACTACACGGTGGAAGCGCTGCGCTGCCTGCGCAGCGAGACACCGCCGCTACGCGCGGCGAACGGCCCGCGCCAGCGTGCCGGTGCCGCCAGCGACGATGTGTCGGCACGGCTGCCGGCCAAGTACCGGCGCGCGTACCGCTATATCGTGGAGAACATCGACCGCCAGGATCTGACCACCCGTGAGGTCGCAGCGGAACTGAATGTGACGATGCGCACGATTCAACTGGTGTTCAAGCGCGCCCTGGGCGTGACGCCATGCGGACTGATTCGCGCGCTGCGGCTGGAAGGCATCCGTGAGGATCTGCTCGACGACAACGGCCCGGCGGCGTCGATCTACGATACCGCGGCCCGTTGGGGCTTGACGAGCCGCTCGACGCTCGCCAAGGGGTATCGCAAGTACTTCGACGAGTCGCCATCCGAAACGATCGTCGCTCATGCGCGGTAATGGCACACACCTGGCCGGGAGCCGTCACATGAAACACCGTCAACGCAAGCCGCGCCGCGTGCTGCATCTTGGCGCACTCGCCTGCGCACTGCTCGCCGGTGCGTGCCTCGGTCCCCGGGACGCGTGCGCGAGACCGATTCCGTGGAAAGAGGGGCATTTCCAGTACGTCGCCGACCACAAGGATCTCAAGGAGGTGTTGCGCGATCTCGGCGCGAGCGAAAACGTCATGACGTGGATTTCGCCGCAGGTGGACGGCACGGTCACGGGCCGCTTCGACGAAACGCCGCAGCACTTTCTCGATCGCATGGCGGATTCGTTTGGCTTCATCTGGTACTACGACGGGTCCGTGCTGCGCGTCTCGGGACCGAACGAGGCGCGCAGCGCAACGATCGGTCTCACGCATGCGTCGGCGGCCGAGCTGCGGCGCGCGCTGACCCGCCTTGGCGTCACCGATCCGCGCTTTCCGGTGCTCTATGACGACGACACCGGCACCGCAATCGTCTCGGGACCGCCGCGCATGGTCGAACTGGCGACCGACGTCGCTCATCTGATTGACCGCGACGTTGCGCGTGCCGACGAGCCGGAAATCCGCACCTTCCCGCTGCACTATGCGTGGGCGACGGACCGCTCACTGACCATCAACGGACAGTCGGTGAACCTGCCCGGCGTAGCCTCGGTGCTGCGCAGCATGTATCCGGACAGCGTGGGCGCGAATGTCGCCCGCGCGCCGGCCGCGCGCACGGACGCCTACAAGATGCACAGTCTCGATGCGTCCGGCGCGGACAGCGGGGCACGTGCTGCCGGCGCCAGCGCGATTCCGACGCTGCCGGGCCTGCTCGGCGCAGGCGCTGCCGATCGCACGGCGATGAATCCGCCACTGCCGGCCAGCTATCGCTCCGGCGACAGCAGCGCACAACCGCCGGGCTTGCCCGCGGATGCGCCGGTGGACGCCGCCGATCAGCAGGGCAGTGCGGTGCATGGCCTGGACCCGGTGATCCAGCCCGACGCGCGCAACAACGCGATCCTGATCCGTGCGCGCGCGGGGGCCATGCCGGCGTTCGAGAAGCTGATCGCTTCGCTGGACCGGCGTCCCGGCGTCCTCGAGATCGACGCCAGCATCATCGAAATCAGCGAGACTGGACTCAAGGAACTCGGGGTTGACTGGCGGCTGCATTCGGGCCACCTCGACTTCGAAACGGGCAACGGGCAGTCCGCGCAGGCGGCCAACCCGGGGTCGCTCAACCCGCAGGGCTTCGGCAATCCGAACGACACCACCACGGCCGGCGTGCTGGCTACGCCGACCGGTGCGGTGCTCACCGCGGTGATCGGCGGCGCGGGGCGTTATCTGCTGAGCCGCATCAGCGCGCTGGAGCAGAGCGACAATGCACGCATTACGGCGAACCCGAAGGTCGCGACGCTCGACAACATCGAGGCCGTGATGGACAACAAGCAGACGTTCTACGTGCCGGTGCAGGGTTACCAGTCCGGCGACCTGTACAGCGTCTCCGCCGGCGTGTCGCTACGGGTGCTGCCGAGCATCGTCGCCGACCAGGCGACCCCGCAGATCCGGCTCGACGTGCATATCGAGGACGGCCAGTTGACGAGCCAGGTCGTCGGGCAGTTGCCGGTGGTCAGCAACAGCACGATCGATACGCAGGCGCTGATCGAAGAAGGGCAGAGTCTGCTGATCGCCGGCTACACGGTCGACCAGGACGACAGCAGCACCTCTGGTGTGCCCGGCTTGTCGAAGCTCCCGCTGATCGGCAAGCTGTTCCAGTTCAAGCATCACCAGGGACAGAAGTTTCAACGGCTCTTTCTGCTCACGCCTCGCATCGTCACGGCGACGCCGGCTCAGGATCCGCCGCAGGCCGCCGCGTGCAGCAATTGCCCAGCGGGATCGTAGATTCAGCAGACCTTGCGGCGGCAGCGACCACCTGCCACCCAAGGGACTTCGCATACCGCCTGATGCGCATGGCACCGAGGTGCACCTTTGCAAATCGCCGCGATGCGAGAACTGTGAACACCCGGCATTGCCGCCGCGCCTGACCCGTATCGACACAAAGGCGTGCCCACGCTGGAGGCGACTACGCCGTCGTCGGGGCGGGCCAAGATAAAGTTGGGGCACTTGCGGTCGGGGGAAACGCGATGGACCCGCGTCAGGGTCATCTATTTTTTCTGTGCAGAAAATGTACTGCAGTTTCATTTTTTACACACAAACTATAGGGGGCCGGTTTAGGGGTGCCGTGCATTGCAGCGTTCGGCCAACTGACCCGCTCGAAATCCTGTGCTTGTCCCAGCCTTTTCCGCCCGAAACATATAAAAAGGGCGTAGATTTTTGGTCGCCGCCCTTCAATCAGTCTTGTCCTGCCTGGCAACCCGTCAACACGCCGAGGGAAGGGCTGAGCCAGACATGGCCGGTCTTTTTTAGCTGCTGCTACCCCTGCGGTTGCGATCAGGATCGCGAACCGCAGGCGCCTCGCTCAGCTAGTCGCACCCACTTCCGCACGACGCTTTTGCGCACCGCTGCCACCGCCCATGCCGGCCTGCGAGAGGAAGCTCTCGAGCATCAGTTCCTGCTCGAGTTCCTGCTCCAGCGCGCTGTTCCCGCCGGTCTGGCCGGGCTGGTTCGCGACCGTGTTGTTCGCGGCGGTTCGCGCGTTGTCGTCGGCATCTTCTTTCTTTTGCTTTTTGGCTTCGCGCGAGTCCGCACCCTCCGGCGCACCGGTCTTGCCGGAATGCTCGCTCGACGCGTACGAATGCGTCTCGCCGCCACCCGCCTCGCTACCGCGCGAGCGTTTCGAGCCGCTGCCGGCAGCCTCGGCCGCAAAACCCAGCCCGGCTCCGAGGAGCGCTGCGTTTTCGCCGCCCGATCCACCTTGCGGCAGCACCTTCGACGCAAGCTCGGACGCCTTGTTGCCCACTTCCATTTCGCTCACGTTCTTGACGACGCCTTTGGCCATCTGCGTGAAGTTGCCGTGCAGCGCGCCGCCGATCGCCGAGTCGAGCTGCTGGCTGCCGATATGCGCGTTGGACAGCATTTGCGTGCCGACCGCTGCAGCGGCGCCTTCGGGGGTGAGATCGGCCGCGACGTTGACTGCGTCCATCGCCGCGCCGCCGAGCGCGCCGGCCGCCGCGCCCCACTTGCCGTGCGCCGCGTCGTTCACGGCATCGACGGTGCCCTTGATTGCACCTTCGGTGCCCGAGACGACCTGGTCCGCCACCTGGTCGACGCTCTTGGTGACGTCGTTCTTGACCGAGTCGAAACCCTTCTCGACCTTGCCCATCACGTTGTCCATCTTCTTGCTCAGATGCATGTGTGACAGCGAGTCGAGAGCGACCTGCGTGCCGGCGGAGCCGAGGTCGCTGCCGGTCTTCACGAGGTCGTGGCCAGCCTCCATCGCCTTGTTCAACGCGTCCTGCAGATGGCCGTGCATCAGCGCGTCCGCCGACTGGATTGCGGCCTCCGCGGTGCTGGCCACGTCTTTCGCCAGCGTCTTGCCGACCGATTCGACGCCTTCGACGATCCCTTTGCCGACTTTTTCGATGTCCTTGCCGGCGGCTTCCAGCCCTTTGCCGACATCCTTCGCTGCATCGGCGATATCGTGGCCAAGGTTCTGAAATGCGTGTTTGATTGCACCCATGGTAGTTCCTTCAGGTTAGTTCGTTCGCTGTGAACCGGGCCCTCCCGCAGGTGGCCCGATCTCCGCCGCGCGACGACGCGCCGTGAGTCCGCTCCAGAATGGAGCAGCCATACGACGCATCGCTCTGCACCAACAATAGCGATTGCCGCTTGCCGCGATCTGGAGCGCGGCGAACTGTGCGCGAACGCCGCGAAATGAATCGGCGCGACCGCACTCGACAAGGCGATACCAGCGGTACACCGGGCAAAGGTGCACCGTGGCTCATGCCGGCTGCGTACTGACATAACCTCCCGGTTACTGCTGAGCGCATCTTTTCGCGTGTCGGCGTTCAATTTCGCAATCCAAACCGTTGATACGGCGCGGCTCACGTAGCGTGATAACAACATGGATTCTGAGCAAGGGCTTCGTACTGGAGCCTCGTCTATCAAGTATCAATTTTTTTGAATCGGGAAGAACAAAATGGGTTCACCTTCAACGCCCCCCAACGCTCAGTCGCAGTCAAAAGGCGCACGCGGAAATGGGAGAGCACACGGTATGAGGCGACTCCGGCTTGCGGACCATGCGGACCTGGCGGTCTACTACGAGGCGGATGTGGCCCAGCTCGGGCTGACCCACAAGGATGTGCGGCAGGTCTTCACCCGAGAGATGTTCATCGACTATTACAGGAATTGTCCTTCAATAGGCTTCATGTACGACGAGAAGCCCATGGGGGGCATCATCTTCGACCACGGATATGCTCACATCGCGGTGCTGCCTGAATATCACGGACACTGGGCGTGGCTGTGGGAGCCCGCGCTCGAATGGCTGTTTAGCATCCAGCCGGAAGTGCTTGGCGTAGTGGACGCCGAAAATCAGGCCTGTCTGGCGTTCATGAAGCGCAATGGATGGCCGGCGGTGAGCATCGCCGACGGTCAGGTGACCTTTCGCATTACACAGGAAGGTCGAATACGCAGGCGCGTGTCACGAATGAGTATGGCCATGCGGTCAACTCCAGAATAACGGTGCAAGTGCCAGGACAGCACCTTGCGTGAAGGCTCGGGCCTTCGAGGTGCCGTCAATGGGGAAAGCCGGCGCAACGCGCCGGCCATTCACCACGAGATCGTCAAACGCCGGAGGTGCTCGACTTGCTCTTTTGTTGCTGCATGATCTGCTGCAACATCTGCGTAATTTCACCGAGCATTTGCACCACGCTCTGGCTTTGCCCCTGGCTGCCGCCATTCTGGCCCGACCCCGACTGGCTGCCGGACTGCGACTGTTCGAGCTGCTGGAGCATCTGGGTGATTTCCTGCAGCATCGAATCGATCTGCGACGTCTGCGAGTTGCCGCCCGTATTGGCGTCAGGGCCACCTGCGCCGCCTGCGCCGCCGCTAGCGTCAGGGCCACCCGCGCCACCCGCGCCGCCGGCACCGCTGGCGCCACCTGGGGCACCGCTACCGCCGCCCTGGCCCGATCCCGCCTGGCCGCCGCCCTGCGACTGTTCGAGTTGCTGGAGCATCTGAATGATCTCCTGCAGCATCGACTCGAGCTGCGACGTTTGCGAGCCGCCCGCACCGTCTGCACCGCCTGCGCCGCCCGCGCCGCTTGCATCGCCCGTGCCGGAGCCGCCCTGCGACTGTTCGAGTTGCTGGAGCATCTGAATGATTTCCTGCAGCATCGATTCCAGTTGCGACATCTGCGAGTTGCCTGCGCCGCCTACGCCGTCCGCACCGCCGCCGGCGTCCGGGCCGCCCGCGCCGCTAGCACCGCTTGCACCGCCGGCACCGCTGGCACCACTCGGGACACCGCCACCGCCACCGCCGCTCGCCGGTGCGCCGCCGCCCGACTGGTCGCCGCCGTTCTGGTTGAGACCGGTTTGCTGGTTCTGCTGGGCGATCGACTGCTGCAGCATCTGTTCGATCATTTGAAGCACTTCCGCCAGAATCTGTTCGATCTGGGCAGCGGAATTACCTCCCGATTTCGAGCTGCTCGACCCTTCGAACGACAGGGAGGAGGTACCGAAGGAACTATCGATTGCTAAACTCATGGAAAACCTCGTCGTGTGAGGATGAACCGGGCCCTCCCGCAGGGGGGCCGATCTTCGCCGCGCGACGATGCGCCGTGGGTCCGCTCCGCAATGGAGCGTCCGTGCGACGCATCGCTCACCATCAACAATAGCGATCGCCTGCAGGCGCGATCCGGAGCCCGGCGAACAGTGCGCGACACCCGCGAAACGAACCGGCGCGGCGTCACGGCGTCACGATCCCGCGGCCGCGTGGTTGCACGGCTCGGGTGCCGTTCTTGAGCAACGGGGGAGGGGTGTGTCCGCAGTGAGGCACAGCACAAGAAGGCGTGGCCGTAAAGCGCACGCCTGTGGGTGTTTCGTCGCAGAGGGAAACCCGGCGCCGCGCTTGCAATGACAGCGGCGAGCCGGGCGCGGGTGAGATCAGGCGTTCTGCGCGTGCAGCACGCCGTGGTTGATGTATGGCTGAACCGTCCGGCCGGCAGCGCTTGCTCCGGTTTGCGGCAAGGTCAGGTTCGCCGTTTCGCCGGAGACCTCGGAGGTCGCCACATCGAGCTTGTAGCCGAGCGCATAGACCGTCTTCAGCGTCAGCTTCGAACGATCTGACAGGCACAGCTTCTTGCGCAGCTTGTAGATGTGCTGTTCGATGGAGCGTGCGGCGACGTCCTCGCAGGCACCCCAGACGCTGCCGGCGATCTGCGCGCGGCTCAGGAACTTGCCGGGGTTCGAGAAGAACAGCCATGCCATGGCGAATTCGCGTGGCGTAATCGGAATGTCGACGCCGTCGAGCGTCAGTCTGCCGAGGTCCCGCCGCAATACGTAGCCGCCGTGGACGATGACGTCTTCGCGGCTGTCCTGCGCTTCGCGTCGGATCACGACGTGCGCGCGCAAGCGGACCTGCTCGAGATCGAAACGGTTGGCGACGTCGGTCGCGCCTGCGTTGACCCAGCGCAACATCGCAGACCAGTTCGAGAACGGCGTGAGTACGATGATCGGCGTGCTCAGGTCGGCGTTGCAATTGCGCCAGGATAGCAGAGAATTGACGAGCATCGAATTGCTCTTCGCATCGATCAGCACGAGGTCGTAGGGCGTCGTGCGCATCGCGCGCAGCAGCGGCAGTTCGCTGGTGAACGGCTCGATGGTGATCGCATCGTCGGTGAAGCACTCGATAAGACTGCCGGTCAACAAAGGGTCTTCGGTCACTAGAGCAAATCGCACTTTCTTCTCCCGTCTGCGTGGCCCCTGGCGATCTGCCGCGGGCACAGCTCGGTGGCGTGCCGGTTCGGCAGCTTGATGGCTGCCTGGGCCGGCACTGATTTAATCGAAGCGTGCTCTCTCGAAGCCGTTTCGATCGACGGGCACGACTGGCCGGATTGGCCGGTCGGCACGATGAGCGCGCTCGGTCGCGCCATGCTTCTTTCAATGAAGTCTCTTGTCCGTAAGTGACGCTCTCCGCGCAATTCGATTCATGATGGGTAGAACTACTATCGGTCCCCCGTTTGCGGCACAGCCTGACGGCCGGATCCCGGCACAACAAGGGTTTGGTCGGGTGTGCCCGTCGCTTGATAGGGAAATCCTTACTGATAAATCCGGCGTTCCCTACGCGATCTCGCGTGGTGTTGCGGGCAAAGTAGGCGCAGAGAATTTTTTATGACCGTGCCGCAACTTTTTTTCCGACTGAGGGAACCCACGGTAAAGATTGAATCAACCGTTCTGGCCGATTGCGGACTGCATCATGCTGACCAATGAAGTTGCCCCCAGGCGAAGTTCAAGCACCGCGCGCAGCGTCGACGCTGACGACATGGTGCTGCTCGAGCGCGTCGTGGCGCAGGACAAGGCCGCGCTCGCCGCACTGTACCGGGAGTATCACCGGCGCCTCGTGCGCTTTCTTGGCCGCTTTACGCGTCGCGACGACGTCATCGAGGAGGTCATCAACGATACCTTCCTGATCGTCTGGCAGAAGGCGGCCGAGTTTCGCGGCCAGGCGCGCGTATCGACTTGGCTGATGGGCATTGCCTATCGTGTCACGCTCAAGGCGCTGCGCCAGGGAGGCTTGTCGCATGAACCGCTGCACGCCGAGAACGATGAGCGTACCAGCGAGCCGTTTGCCGATCACGAGCTGGCGGACTGGGTGGCCAAGGGGCTCACGCGCCTGTCGGCGGAGCAGCGGCTGGTGCTGGAACTTGCTTATGTGATGGGGCATTCGTTGGAAGAAATAGCCGAAATTACGGTCGCGCCGGTGAGCACGGTGAAGGCCAGAATGTTTCATGCTCGCGTGAAGCTGCGCAATGTCATGCCGGCACTGGCCGGCCTTGCCGAGGACGAATCATGAGCCATACCTCAGTCTTTGACGAACGCGCACACCTGCAGGCCTGGGAACTGCTGCCGTGGCTGGTGAACGGCACGGCATCCGAGTGCGAGCGCGGCCAGGTGGAAACCCACCTGCGCGACTGCAAGCCGTGCCGCGAGGAGTTGGCCCGCCAGCACGGTATCCATGGGCAGATGAACGCCGATACGCCGGTTGGGCCGCCGGTCGAACAGGGTATCGCGCGCCTGCTGCTGCAGCTCGATGAGCAGGAACGGCAGGCGCGGCCGGCTGCGCGGGTGGCGAATGCTCGCTGGGTGCCGCGTGGCCGCCGCGCGGCACTCACGTACGGTCTTGCCGCGCTCGTGCTGCTCGAGACCACCGGGCTTGCGGTGCTGGGTTCACAGTCGGGTGGCGCCAATCCTTCGGCGCCGGTGTATCGCACGCTGTCGACACCGGAGCGATCGGGCGGGTTCGCGACCATCAGGCTCGTCGTCGACGCCACCATGCAGGCTGGGCAACTGCAATCGCTGCTGGTGCCGTTGCATCTGCAGATCGTCGGTGGGCCGAGCGAGAACGGGGTGTATTCGCTTGGCCCCGCGTCGACGCCCGGCGATGTCGAACGCCAGGTCAGCGCGCTGCGCGCGGCACGGGGCGTGCGCTTCGTGGAGCCGGTGGCCGGTGGCCGCGATGCGCCGTGAACCGGCGCCGCCGCAAGGTCCCGGTTTACCCATCCCGAAGGACGGTCCCGCAACGGGGCCCAGCTTTGCCGCGCCCGCAGGCGCGGATGACCCGGACGTGAGCCTGCTTGCGAGTGTCGCGCAGGGTCGGCGCATGGACCGCTTGCGCCGCAGCGTGGTGCTGCAGCTCTATGCCGTAGCCTTTGTGTTCAGCTGTACCGTGACGGTGGTGCTGAGCGTGTTTGAACTGCATCGCCACTCCCGCAGCGGCATCGAGCTTGCGCGAACTGCCGTGTGGCTCTTCGCGAGCCGGGGCGCCGGCATATTTGCGGCCGCGTTTTTTGTTGCCGGCATGGCGGACCGGCTCGTCATGCGGCATCTGCGTGCAATCGCACAAGCTGTCAGCCGCAACGACTACCGTGAAGCGCCGCGTGCGCTGATGCTGGATCGCCCCCGCAGGGGCACGCTCGACGAGCTCGACCGTGTCGTGTTGGCATTCAACGCGATGGGCACACGCCTTTATTGTGCGCATCTGGTTCGAGATGACTTCGAGGCGCGCGTTGTCCGGCTTACCTCGGAGCTCGCGCGAGCGAACCTGGACCTGAGCGACGTGAGCGAGCGCAAGGAAGCAGAGGAAAAGTTGCGCGCCAGCCAGGCGAGCCTTGCCAATGCGCAACGGCTCGCCGGCATCGGCGACTGGCGCTGGGACGCGGAGAAGGGCGTCACGCACTGGTCGGAGGAGATCGGTGTGATCGTCGGACTTTTACCGCAGGACGACAGCCGCTTGACCTATGCACGCTATCTCCAGTCCGTTCATCCCGGTGATCGCGCGGCCGTGCGGCGCGCGCTGCGCAGGGTGATCGCCCGGCGCCACGCACAGGCGGTCGATCATCGTATCGTTGGAGCGACCGGCGAGGAGCGCATCGTCCAGCTGAAGGTCGAAGCCGAAGCGCCCGGCGGCAAGTCCGGATCGCGAGGCGGACTCGTCGGCACGATCCAGGATGTGACGGAGCGAAAGCGGATCGAACAGGAACTGCTCGAATCGCGCGAGAAGCTGCGTGAGTTCGGCGCATACATGGAAGCGACGCGTGAAGACGAACGCAAGCGTATCGCGCTCGAAATCCACGACGAACTGGGTCAGCTGCTGACAGCGCTGAAGATGGACGTGTCGTTGCTGAAGATGCGCCTGACGGCGCCGGATCTGCTGGCGAAAGTCGCCGAGATGCGCGAACTCGTCGACAAGACGATCTGGATGGTGCGCAACGTTGCGAACCATTTGCGTCCTGCCGCGCTCAACTTCGGTCTCGCCTCGGCCCTCGAATGGCTGGCGGAGGATTTCGCGAGGCGTAACAACATCCCCTGCCAGTTCCGCATGAACGACTGCGAGCCGGTACTGGCCGAAGCGCACGCGACGGCGGTGTTTCGCATCGTGCAGGAGTCCCTCACCAACGCGGCCCGCCATGCGCGGGCCACGCGCGTCCATGTGACGCTCACGCGCAGCGAACGCGGCTTTGAGCTGCATGTGAGCGATAACGGCTACGGCTTCGATCCGGTCGCGGCGACAAACGGCTATTCGTATGGATTGCTGAGCATGAGCGAACGTGCCCGTCTGATCGGTGCCTCGTTGCGGATCGACAGCGCGCCCGGCACCGGCACCGTGGTGTCGGTCAGCGTCCCGCTCAATAGCGGCAGACCCGCCTGAGCGGCGGGCCACTCCAGCCATCATTGCGGTCCGGTGCCGCCCTTGAGCAGCTTGTCGCGTTTGCGTAACTCGTTCTTTGCGGCTGCCTGCGTCGGTGACGGTACCGCGGCGAGCCGGACGACCTCATCCAGCGGCAGTGCTTTGACCAGCGCCTCGTAAGGCCGCAAGGCCGTTTTCACGCGCTCGCCGAGGCCGCCGGCGGCGCGCCTGCCGTCGCGCGCGGCCGCGATGCGGTCGTTGTGCCGGTGCAGCGCGGCTTCGTCACGCAAGGCCGTCTGAATGCCTGTGTTGCGCGGCTCGACGTGGAACAGCGCGGCCGAGTTGATGGCCCGCGTGTTGCCGACGATCGCGGCGAACGCATCGAGCAGCGGGCGGCCCTCGCCGCAGAAGTAGTCGGCCCGCTGGTCGACGGTGTCCAGCGTCTGCAAGTGGCGGCGCGCGGCGTCGAGGTCGAGGTTGCCAATCTCGATGTCGTTGCCAAGCGGCACCGGTGGTTCGTCTGGTGCTGCGCCGCCGGCTGTCTTGCCGGGTGCGTAGGCTTCGACCTGTCTGGCGATTTCGGCCACCCGGGCAAACGGTTGTGTCGCGTAGTAGCGCTGGAATTCGTTGACCATCGGTGTGTTCTCCAGCGACTGGCCGCGTGCCGCCGCCTCAGTCTTCACGCGCAGGTAGTCGGCATAGCGCGACACGACTTCGACAATGGTTTGCGAATGTCCGAAGTAGCCGTTGCGCACGCGCGGATTTTGCTCGAACAACCGCTTCAGCCCGTCTGCGTCGTCGTGCTCCGCCTGCTCGAGCAACCCGGCCAGCTTGGGGTGTTGCATCATCAGGTAGCTCAGATCGGGGCCGATGATTTCGCCTTCGAAGCCCTGGCTGCTGTCGGTGAAAGACAGCGTTGGCGTGAACGTGCCCACATGGGTGGGCAGCGAGGCCGACACACCGAGGCCGCTGCTCTTGTTGCCGAGCACACGAATGTACTGCAGGTCGGTCGCGCGGGCGCTCGCGCCGGGTGCCTGGCGGAATTTCATCACGATGCTGCTGCCGTCGCTCACATTCAGCGCGAGTCCTTGCACCTGGCGAATCGCTTCCGATGGATCGATCTTCGGGGCATCGGTCGCGAGGCTCGTGTTCATGCGCTCGACGGCTTTGCGGACCGCCTGTTCGAGCATGCTGCCTAACAGCGGCGCGCCACCCTGGGTGGTGAGCGTGATCTGCCAGAATGTGCCGACGCGGCCCGGGTTGACCTGCCGGGTCGCTTTCATGACCTTGACCTCGGCGCTCGCCGTGACGTCGCCGGCATCGTTGGTGATCGAGACCGGGCTGAGCGATTTCCCCCAGCGGCCGAGTATGGCGCCCAGGGTGTTGGCCTGTGCGCCGCCGGAGGCCTGCAGCTTCAGCGCGGCGTCCCAGCGCTCCCAGGTCGATTTGTCCTTCAGCGGCCCGTTCTTTTGCACATCGTATTTCTTGAGCGGCAGATAGACCCGGTCGAGCAGCTTGCGGGCCGTGTCGTAGCGCGTGTCGGCATTCGCCATGGCGGACGCATGGCGAGCATCGCCCTGTGAGGCCAGTTGCTGCTTGACGAGCGCAATGTGGCTGCCGACGCAGCCGAGCGCGAGGCTGATGCTCGCATGACTGCGGGCGACGAACTCCTCGGGGTGAGCCAGCGCCTTCTCTTCAGAATGCGGGTACCTGCCGCCCCAGATTTCGTCGTTGATGCGCGCGAATGCCTCGGCGCGGGCGTTGCGCAGCTCCGCGCGCTGCGCGCGAGGCATAAAGCGGTCGTTTCGGGCGAGCAGGGCCATGCTGTCGTCGATGAAGCTGCGGTACGTACCGGTGAGGCGCTCGGCCTGCGCGGCCGCCTGCTCGAGCTGTTGTGGCCCGGGTTGCGCGATCGCATGACGGAACTGCGCGGGTACATTTTCCGCGTCGCCATACAGCAACTGTTCGTGCCCGGAGAACGGCGCTGCCGCGGCGTCCCTGGCCGGGCCCGCGTCGCTCAAGCGCTTGCGCATCGCGTCGTACAGGTGCAGTTGCGGCGGCGGGGGCGCACCGCAGAGTGCATCGAGCTGCCGATGCAGGCTGAAGGTGGCCTTGAAATCCTTGTGATAGGCGGGGTCGAGCAACTGGTGCGGCGCGTTGGCGGTCTCGGTGAAGAACTGCATCAGATCGCCCTTGAGGCTCGCGTCGAAGGTGCCCGACGCTTCCAGGTTGGTATTGCCGCTGGTCGCGTTGCCGAGATTCGCGTCGCCGCTGACGGTAGCCTGGCGGAACGCGACAAGACGGTCGGCGTACGCGACCGAATCCGGCACATCGCGGCGGGTCGCGGCAGGCAGTCTCTCCTCGTCAGCCATCCGTTGCCGCAGCACGTCGCCGACCGACGGGTACGCCGCACTCATCAGTTTGCCGAAGCGGTCGTGGCCCAGGTGCTGGTCGAGCAGCTCGGACAGAAACGTTGCCTTCCAGGCATTGTGGCCTTTGGCGATCTTTCCGTCGTTGAGGTAATAGGGGCGTCCCGCCGCAGGGGCGTAGTTGCGTCCGACAAACCGGGACATGTTGTTGCGAAGCTCCTCCAGACCGTGCACGAGCTTGCGCGTCTTCGGGCCGGCGGAGCGGATCCACGAGCGGTTTGCGTCGAGGTTGGCGATCAGCTTGACCAGCTCGCGCAGGTCGTCGTGCTCGAAATAGATGTCGCCGCCGGTGTAGTTCAATTGTCCCGATGCCTGTCCGGTCCAGTTCGCCAGTTCGCGGATTTTGCCGCCCACGCCGGCTTTCAGCGAGATGCCGTACGAGGTCCAGAAGTCGATGTCGCGATCGTCGTCGGCAAACAATGTTTTGCTGCTGCTCGCGCCTGCCTGCGCCGTCAGCGCGCTGTGCGTGTGCAGCGGCGCATAGGAAAGGCCGACGCTGGTGGTGGTGGAGACGTTCGGGCCGGAGACGCCGTGACTGATGCCAGGTGCCACGCGCTCGAGATTCTTGACCTCGCGCCCGGCATACTCGTTGACGATGTCCTCGGCTGCGGCGCTCAGGTGCGTGCGCTTCAATTCGGTCAGCAGACCGGCGATCATGAAGTAGGTGGCCGCGCTCGGGCGTGGGCCGTTGTCGCTCACATGCCGGCGATCGACGTAGTGCGCGAGAACTTTCGCGGTGCGCGAGGCCTTGGCGAACGTGTCGCGCACGGCGAGGCCGAGTTCGTCGGGACGCAGGCGTGTGTTGTCTGCCGCGAGCGTTTCGATGGCGTCCAGTTCCTCGATCAGCCGGTTGCGCAGTGCAATGCTCGTGGGGTGCTTACTGGCGATGTCGTCGGGCAATGCGGGCAGCGCGTCGATCAGTGCGCTCACGGTTTGCCGCAGGCGTGGCTTGTCGAGCGCTCCGGTGTCCGGGTCGATCACGGGGCCATCGGGTGGCGCGATGCCGGCAGCCTGGGTGTCCCGGACTGCGGTGTGCTCGTCTTGTGGCGCGATCTCCGAGGCTTCGGCGCTCGTGGAGGGAGCGGGGGGCTCGTCGAGCGGGGTGATCTCCGGCGCTTCGGCGTGTGCGGAGGTAACAGGCGGCCCGTCGAGCGGCGTGATTTCCGAGGTTCCCGTACTCGCGGCGCGAACCGCTGGCTCGTCGGGTGCGGTGATCGTCGCAGGGCCGGCGTGCGCGACGACAACGGCTTCGTTGTCAGCGGCGGTATCCACAGGGGCAGGCTCGTGAGCGATGACGGGCTCTTCGGTTGCCACGCTGCCCGCACGAGCATGTGCGCTCGCGGTGGACTGAGTGGGCGCTTGTGGTGTCTGTTGTTGACGGGCCAGCGCCTGCCGTTTGCGATCCTCGCGTTGCATCGCACGTACATTTCGTCCGCCTCGAATATCGTCCCGTTTCAGCAGCGTCTCCAGCTCGTCCTTGCTTAACTTATTTGCGGCTTTGATTTGCGGCCTCGCGGTGACCTTGTCCATCAGGTCGCGCAGCGTGCCCGGCAGGGCGGACGTCTTGCGCGTGCGGACCGTCGGTGTTTGCGCCGGCGGTTGCTCCGCTGCGGCCGCACGTGTTGCTGGACGTGAAACAAGGGCAATACGTGCAAGGATTTTTGTCATGTCATCTCCGGCGCCGAGAGAGCAGGTGAGTCTTGTCATTGATTGTTCACATTTGACGCCCATGGTAAAAACTGCTCTCTCTCCCCGAGATGCGCGGCGGCGAAAATGCTTCCCTAAAAACGAGGCAACCACGCTTCGCCACGTACCGTTTTACGTGCTGCGGGGCACTCACCTGGCCAGGGTGCGCGAGTGCCTGCGAGCCTCAGAGCGCCTTTCGCGCAATGACAGTCGGGAACATGCGTGCGCGATCGTCGATGAAGCGGATCTCGGCAAAGCCCACGTCTTCGAGTTGCTTCGCAGTCTGCTCGTGGGTGCGGAAGGCGCTCCATTTCGCTTCGATCACGCGAACAAACATCAGATGCTGCAGCGACAGCATCTGCGGGTCGATTTCCTGCATATTCCACGGCGATTGCGCGGAAAGGGCCGGTGGCGGCGTCAGGAAGCTCGTCACGAGCTGGCCGCCGGGTTTGAGCATGTCGAAGAACGACTGATAAAGCGCGCTCACGCGCGTATCGTCGGGCTCGTAGATATTGAGGCCGTTGCTGGTTACCACGTCGGCTGTGTTGTTGAGCGACGTTGCCCATGCGTCCTCGCAACGTAGTGAGAGGCGCTCGGCCAGTCCTTGCTGCCGGGCCAGTGCCAGGGCGGCGTCGAGAGCCTGCTGGTCCAGATCGATGCCCACCAGCGCCGCGTCCGGATGCTCCGTGTAATCGAGCAGCAGCAACTCGCCCATCAGCCCGCACGGCACCGACGCGAGTGTCATCTCCGGCTCGAGGAGCGCCTGCAATTGCTCGCGAAAGATTCCGAAGCGTTCGCGTGTCGCCAGTACGGCCGGCAGCTTTTCGAAGATCTGATACTCGAGTCCGCCCATCAAACCTGCCGCAGCCGTACCGGGACGATACGTCACCAGCTGATGGGTCCACCATGCGTTGAGCCCGCGGTTCTCGAGCAGGAACCGGCCGAGTTCGAAGCTGGACAGCTCGTCGAGCACCGCGATCTGCTGCTCGACGGATGCGCCCGGCAGGTCGCCTGCGGCGCGTAGCCGCGCGCGAATGGATTGCATCCGATCCTGATGGCTGGCCGGCGAGCCGACGCCGTGGGAAATCAGTCGATCCTGGCCGGCGGCCGTGGTTGGGGATGGAGTCTGTTCCGTCATGGGTTTTCCTTTAGGCAAAAACTGGTAATGCGGCAAGCTGCCCGCGACACATGTTCTCACGCGCAGGGTGACGCTGCGATGGCGTGCCTTGCGGCGCGTGAAGCGATTCCGTGATAGGCCAGGCACACGGCGCGTTCTGTTTGCGCTGGAGTAAGCGCGGGACTATACGCCATTGAAAACTTAAATTCGCCGCTTTCCATTCATTATGAATATTTTTTAAAAAATCCCAATCAATTCCGACAAAATAATAAGGAAATCCTGAATAAATTCACTCTATGAGTTGTAAAACGGGCGCCGTAATATTCGGTAAGCCGCGACGAATGTGCGCGGTGATCCTGAGTTTGAACAACTGCGCCGGATCCGAAAAGCCGCTTTGCCGTGCTGTCCCACACTTGACAGACCATTCATAACGAGGGGAATTTATTTGAGTATCGTTTATCGCGCTCTTATCGATTCATGCGGTGTCTCACGCTTAATGTCCTATCCTGCCGCGATAACGCGCAGCCACGATCTGCGCATGCGGCGTCAGGCGGCCACGCGCACGCAGGCATCGTGCGCCGTTGCTTGTGCCGCGATGCTGTCCATGACCTTCATGGCGGCGGCACCGGGTGCTGCCGAGGCGGCGAGCGCGTCCTCGGCGAATTCGTCGTCGTCAGTGGTGACGCAATGGGGCACCGTCAGCGAGCCCGCGCTGCCGGCCACCGTTTGCCAGCCGGTTGCGGCTGAGCTGGCTCCGGTCAACGGTTCGATCGATTCGCTGGATGCCGACGCCGCCCTCCCAGCCGGATACGGCCCGTATCCAGGCCACCATTGATGCGTGCGCTAGCGGTGAGGCCGTCAAGCTGACGCAGGGCGGGGCGGGTCAATCGACCTTCCTGAGCGGGCCGCTTAATCTGAAGTCAGGCGTGACGCTGTGGATCGACCAGGGCGTGACACTGTTTGCGTCGCGTAATCCGGCTGACTACGACAACGGCGTCGGCACGTGCGGCACCGCGACCGAATCGAACACGAAGTCCTGCAATCCGTTCATTCTGGCGAAAGACACCAAGGGCAGTGCGATCGTGGGCGAGGGCGTGATCGATGGCCGTGGTGGCAGCCTGCTCACGGCTGGCGCGAACGCGGGCAAGCGAACCTGGTGGGACGTGGCGTATCAGAACAAGACGTCGGGGCTGAACCAGAAAAACCCCCGGCTCGTCCAGGTGTCTGGAGGCTCAGGTTTCACGTTGTACGGCGTCACGCTGCAGAATTCGCCGAACTTTCATGTCGTGACCGACGGCGTGGCCGGAGTGACGGCATGGGGCATCAAGATCATGACGCCGAGCCTCGCCTATAGCAGGAGCGGATACGCGTGTCCGGCCGGCACGACGCCTGACACGGTCACGCCGGCAACCTGTTTTACGCCGGACACCGTCAAGAACACCGACGGCTTCGATCCCGGGCAATCGAGCAATGTGCTGCTCGCCTGGTCGTACATCAGCACGGGCGACGACGACGTGGCCGTCAAGGCGAGCGCATCGCCGGGCAGCAATAACCTGACGTTCTCGCACAATCATTTTTACTACGGACACGGCATGTCGATCGGCAGCGAGACGAACGCCGGCGTACATAACGTCGCGGTCACCGACCTGACTGTCGACGGCCACGACAGCCCGAACGGCAACGGCTTGCGCATCAAGTCGCATGCGGCACACGGCGGCAAGGTGAGCGCCGTCAGCTAAAGCCAGGTGTGCATGCGCAACGTCGCCCAGCCGCTCGTGTTCGACCCCTACTACAGTACCGCCAAGGGCAAGCTGTACCCGGACTTTACGGGTATCGCTATTAGCGGCTTCCACGATCTCGGCAGTGCCGCTTACGGCGGCGGGCGTGTCAGGTTCTCCGGTTATGACAAAAACAGTCAGCACCATCCGCTCGTCATCACCCTGGACAACGTGGTGTTCGACGGTACGCAACCGGTGTTCGCGAGAGACGTGGCGACGCACTTTACGCTCGGCCCCGGACCCGTGAGCTTTTCTAACGAGATCGTGACGTCGAGCGCGGAGGACGTGACGGTTTCCGGCTCGCGGGGTAATGCTACGCCGGTCGATTGCAGTGCCGCGTTCGTGCCGTTGAATTCAGTAGTGTCCAGCTCGCCGATCTGACGTATTCGTCGCCGGCACGCGGTCTGCGCGAGAGTATGTCGCGCGGATCGACGTGCCGGATTCGGCAGGCCATCATCCGAATACTGCGGTTCAGTGGCCAAAGTAGATTGAGCGAGTGCTGGTGGCAATCGCCGGCGCACCCGCCTGCGAGGAGCCGTCCATCGATACCCCACCGACGGACGTGTTACCCGGCGTCGCGGCCTCCTGCGCGGCGATACGCGCGTCCGCGGCCTGAATATCCGCCGGATAGTGCACGTCGTTGGCGGCCGGGTGATATCCGGCCTGTTCTACCTGCACCAGGTCGGCGCGTACTTCGGCACGCGTTACCGGATCAGTACTTTGCTGTGCGAAAGAAAGTGCCGGAGCGGCCAGTGCGCCGGCAAGCAGCGCTGCATAGAGAAGAGTCTTCATGATGAATTGCCTCCTGGACTGAAGAGTGGTAGGCGTCACTCACAATGAATGAAGCCTCGGAACTTGCCGTTTCACCTTGAGACGGCGAGTTATCTCTATTCTGTACAGTGGGGGTGACCCGATCCTGACGCTCGCATTACGGTTATGTCATGTTGCGGGAACAGGTCGAAAAAAAGCCGGCGTGAGCCGCCCTTAATACCCGGGCGTGCAGTCGCCTGGCCCTTCGCCGTCTGCTCCCCCGGTCCCGCTGACCAACGCATACAGCGCCATAGCGGCGGCATTGCTCGCCGTACCCCACAGAAATGTTTGTAGAATGGCGCTGTGTTACCTCCGCTGCTTCGATCCTCTACAACATCTTCAAGAGATCTATCGATCATGGCGCCGCCCAAGTCCCTTTCCGAGCCGACGCCGCCCACGCAGTTCGACGTGTCCACCTACGAGTTTTCAGAGCAGATCGGTCATCTGCTGCGCAGGGCGTACCAGCGCCATCTCGCGATCTTTGCCCAGACCATCGACGATCCGCAACTGGCGGCGGTACAGTGTGCTGGTGACGCTCGTGAACGCCGTGCTGAACCGGATCGATCGCCAGTTCCAGGCACGCCGGCAGCGCTGAACGCGCGGATAAGGGGAGAAGCCATGATGAGGAAATTCGCCGATCCGCTGCTGGTCGCGCTCGTTATCGTCGTGTGCTGGCAGTGCCTGCACTGGGCCGTCGGCAACCATGCCCTGAGTTCGCCGTGGAGCACCGTCCAGACCCTGGTGCAGATGCTCGATACTTCAGCCTTCTGGGAAAACGCTGGCGAGACCGCGAGAGCGCTCGTCTATGCACTCGCGATCGCGCTCGCCGGCGGGGTGCTGCTGGGCGTGCTGCTCGGCGTGAACCGCCTGTCCGGAGTGGTCGCGGAACCGATTCTGTTGAACCTGTATTCGCTTCCCAAGGTCACACTGTATCCGCTGGTATTGCTCGTGTTCGGTCTCGGTCTGTCGGCGAAAGTGGCGTTTGGCGTCATGCACGGCCTGATCCCGATTCTGATGTTCACGATGAACGCGATCCGGCAGATGCGCCCGGTCTACCTGCGTGCGTCGAAGACCATGCGTCTGTCGTTTCCCCGCACGGTTGTGCACATCGTGTTGCCGGCGATCTTGCCGGAAATCGTGTCCGGTTTGCGGCTCGGCTTTTCCTTGACCTTGCTGGGCGTGTTGATCGGCGAGATGTTCGCGTCGCAACGCGGGCTTGGCTACCTGTTGACGAGTGCGATGAACCTCGGTGACATCCGCACGATCATGGCGGTCGCGCTGTTTCTGACCGTAGTCGCGCTTTCGTGCAATGGCCTGCTGATGATGGCCGACCGGCGTCTCAAGCATCGCTGAGCGGATCGTCATACGTTGTGAATCGATTCCATTTCTTTTTGGAAAGGTAGAGACAACATGTACGACGTATTTCAGACCGATCGCCTGATCGACCTTTGGCTCACCGAAGACATCGGCTATTGTGACCTGACCGCGCAGTTGATGATCGAAGCGCACGAGACGGGCGCCTTCTTCATGAACGCACGCGAGACGCTGATCGTGGCGGGCATCGACATTGCCGCACGCATATTCAAACGCTATGACCCGACACTCGAGGTGCTCGTGCGGGCGAAAGACGGCGACAAGGTCGAGGCGGGCACCGTGCTGCTCGAGGTGAGCGGCACGGCACGCAGCGTGCTGACGGCCGAGCGCACGGCGCTCAACATCGTGCAGCGCCTGTCGGGCATCGCCAACCTGACCGAGCAGTATGTGGCGGCAGTCGCCGGTACGCGCGCCCGTCTGATCGATACGCGCAAGACCACGCCGGGTTTGCGCATGCTCGAAAAGCATGCCGTCACCTGCGGGGGTGGCTTGAATCACCGGCTCGGTCTCGACAACGGCGTGATGATCAAGGACAACCATATCGCCGTGTGCGGCGGCATTGCCAAGGCCGTGCAGCGCGCGCGGCGGCAATTGCCGGTGCTGACCAAGCTCGAAGTGGAATGCGACCGCCTCGAGCAGGTCGGGGAAGCGCTGGATGCGGGCGTTGACGTGATCATGCTCGATAACATGTCCGTCGAGGAGATGACCCGTGCGGTCGAAATGGTCGGTGGGCGTGCGCTGCTGGAAGCGTCCGGCGGAATCAGCCTCGCGACCATCGGCGCGATTGCGAAAACCGGTGTGGACTACATCTCCACCAGCAAGATCAACCAGGCGGCGGTGTGCGTCGACATCGGGCTGGACGAGGCGGAGTAATCCGCTCATGGCTGCAGGCATATTTTTCCTGGTGGTCGGCCCGGGCGGCCCGATTGGTCCGACTGGCGCCGGCAAGGATGCGTTGATCGACGCGCGGATCGATTTGGGTGACAAGGCACTGACATTTGCCTCGCCTATTCTGGCGTGGGCACCGGGTGTGCGGGCGTTGCGCGTGGCGGCGCCTGAACCGGCCTGCAAGATCGAGTGACGGAACTGGACGAGTGAAAGAACCGAACGAGGTGGGCTAAGGTGAAGACGACGGTGGTTTCGGGTTGGCAGCAGTTCATGAGTCTGACTGCGGAGCTCGACGGCTGGGCATTCCGCGGTCAGCAGGATGCCAACTGGTTGTTGCAAAGTTCGCTTTCGCGTTACCTGGCGGCTTTTGTGCCTGACCGTTCGACATGGCGAATTCAGGAGCAGCGCGCAATCCGTATCTTTCGCAGAAAGGCGCACAACTATCTGTCCGATGTGCGCGCGCTGTCGGACGATCTTCGGTGCCTCGGGCTGATGCAGCACCATGGCGCACCAACGCGGATGCTCGATTTCACGAAGTCGCCTTTCGTTGCCGCCTTCTTTGCACTGGAGCGTGCGGTTTCGGACGCTGCAATTTTCGCGGTGAATACGCCGGCGCTCTGGACCAATCGCGCCATTCCGGCGACCACGCCGCAGCTCACCCGCGACATGATCGATCCACGCCGCAAAGGTAACTTCGAGAAGTTCTTTCTGACCGACAAGAACCCGGTGATCTGGTTCGGCGAGCCCTCGGAGATGGACCAGCGGCTGATTGCGCAAGCCGGAACCTTCGTCTTGCCGGGCCTGTTGCAGAAGCCGCTCGATGACATTCTCAGCAACTATTCGAGCGATGACGAGTTGCTGCGCAAGATCGTGCTGCCGCGCTCGGTGCGCGACGACGCGATGCGCGCGCTGTACCGGATGAACATTACCAACGCGTCGTTGTTTCCGGATCTGGAAGGGCTCGCGCGGTCGATCGCGCTGGAACTGGAGATGGTATGGCCGGCGACCGCCAAGGTGCCGGTCGCGCATCACGTGAGCTAGTTCTCGCCGTGACGGCCGACGATCTGCCGACAGTAAAATTACTCGAATATTGGAAGTATTGTTCGCCGGGCGAATTCCAGGCCGCTTTTCCGCGGCTTTTCCAGAGGTTAACTGCGGGCGTGGGATGATCGAAGACGTCCGTTCGCGCATCCGGTGCGGCGTCCATTCAAGGCCGCCGATGGCCCAGCCTGGTAAAATGGACGTCAAATGCCCCTTTGATCGACGTGCGGGCCTCGCGTACCTCGACAGGAAAAGATCAACCACGCCTGAGCAGCAACGAATGCTCTCGCATACCTTTGGTTGGCTGCGCGAACGCGCAGCCGCCCCTGACAGACACTATGGATAACCCCACTCGCTCGGAACGCTCCCGCAGCGCCGCCCTCCAGGCAGCGCTCACCATTATTGCGCGCGATGGTCCGGGGCAGCTCACGTTCGATGCCATCTCGCGCGAAAGCGGGATCAGCAAGGGCGGGCTGATGCATCAGTTCCGCACCAAAGGGGATGTGCTGAAAGCATTGCTCGCGCTCCAGGTCGAGCAGTACGAGAAGTTCGCCCGAGACTACCAGACCGGGGAGGGGGCCACGAAGTCCGAGGCCGATCTGGCCGCAGAGATCGCGACGATGCGCGAAGCCATGGACAATCCCCATGCTGCGGGTTTTGCCATCCTCGCCGCTCTGGTTGAAGATCCCGCTCTTCTGTCCGCCACACGAGACCGCAGTGGCGAAAAAGTCAAACACATCAAGGCCGAGGCGGCCGACCCGGATCTGTCGCTGCTGCGCTGGGCCGCGGCCCGAGGCCTTCTATTTACGGCCCTGCTTGGCCTCTGCCCCCTGTCCGAGAAGGAGCGTGGGCGCCTGTTCGATCGCCTGCTTGACGAAAGCCAGTGGACGCCTTCCCCCGACGTCAAAAAGAAACCGCGCGCCAATCGTACAGCGCGTAGCGCCTGAGCGATCTACGACGCTTCGAGTGACCGCCTGCTTAATGCCTATGTGACCAGGCAATACCCGAACCCCTCCAACATCGGGGCGAGCTTCGGGTCGCTGGGCGCGTCGAAGACGGGTATCGAGAAGGGCGCGGACGCGCTGGTTGCGCACTTCAAGTAACCCGGATCAGGGGCAACGGGGCACGCACTCGCGCACGCGAGTGAGTAGCCCATCCAGCGTTGACGCCGTCGCTTGAGCGCCTTGCTCACGGCGATGTTCCGCGTCCTTCGCCGTAGTCATTTCCTGACAGATTTATCAGCAACTTCTCGACTGGTGTCGTGCTACCGTCATGAAAAATAGACGGTATATATCATAAAAAGCATTCCGAACCGCAATTGGCCATGTGTCGAATGAACGGTCGGTCGCCGTTTAAACGTTTCCTTTATTCATACGGAACCGGATTCAATAGATCATATTATTTCTTTTAGTCTTGGAAGTTAAATCGATTCGTCGGTGCAAATAGACAGTTCGAACGGAGGACACGTGGACAAGAGCAACTTCTTCTACACCTATCGTGGACATGTCATTCTCTGCTCGACCGTTCGAAAAGACTCGAGGGCGTTTCGGGCCGTCGTGGAAATTGGCCGGTTTTATTGCGGTACCCCGATCGTCATTGAACACTCGCCCTGCAACGTCCTGTTTCTGGAAAGCGGCCTGGCGATTCACTTCATGCTAGCGAGGGCGGAAGAGTTGGTCGACGACATACTGGTAAGTGGACGAGACGCTGAAAGGGCCGCTTCGTTGAAGTAATTGAACAAGGGGTACGCATTGAAACGCCATTTTCCGCAGGGTGCCGCCGCTTCGTCGGCCATACTTCGCCAGCGGCCTCAGCGCCCACGCAGTTTCAATCGCCCTCGTCAGCCTGCACTGGTTCATCGCTGGCGCAGCAATGCGTACCTGTTCGAGCCGGCAGGATTTCGCCAATACGTTGCCGTCGATAATCGCGTCGGTTCACCGGGGCCCCCGTCAAGCCATTCGTTACAGGCTGAACTTTGCTTTCCGACTGACCCAACACCCGACTTCGCTACGCTCGAGGCCGGCGTGCTTGTCCAGATATGCGAAGTGCCCGGTTTGCGAGACCGTGACGATGCCGCTTTCAACGGCGCCGCGACCAGCGGTGTAAGACGCGACGATGAGTGCTTTGAATTGTCTGCGGTGGAAGCTAATCGGCTGCCGTGAAATCCGTTCCGGGGCGATCCCGGCGTTATCGTTGCCGGCAGGTAATTTTTTGAAAGTTAAGTCATAGAAATTAAGGAAATCCCTATGCTATTTTAGGGATTTCCTTATTTTTTGTGGATGTAATGGGATAGAACTGCTTTCGTAGCGAATTATTCTTTTTTGTCTACTAAAGTGTTGCGCGGGCCGACCGTTTACGAGTGCATGCCGGGCCCGATTGGCAGTTTTCCCGTTTCATGCGGTACCGGCGCACGTTGCTTGCAGGCTCGGCGTTTATCGGACACGTGCATGAACTGGCAAGGCGCGCCGGTATGCTATCAAAGGGTATCTATGAAGAGAGATGACGTACTTGAGATTGCGAATCGCCTGAAGAGTGAAGGGCGCGCAATTTCCCCGGTGACCGTTTGCCTGGAAGCCTATGGCCAGGCCCTGCCGGAAATCGCGGAGACGCTGCAGCAGTGGCACGAAGAAAGAATCGTATCCGTGGATCCTGCCTTTGGCACGTTGCCCACGCCCGATGATTTCGGTGAGGTGATGCGCGACGCCATCGAACGTTGCTGGGCGGTGGCGCAAAAGGGCGTTCGGGGACAGGTCGATGCCGAGATGCGTGCGTTGAGAGAGCGTGTCGAACAGGCCGAGCGGGAAACCGGCATGTTGTACATGGACTTGACGCGCACGCTAAGCGAGCTGGAGGCCTGCAAGCGTAAGGTGACGGAGCTTCAGCATTCGGGGGCGGGAACGGCTCGAATGATCGCGGCGCCCGAAGCGGATGCGGTCGCGGCGATCGCGGACGGTTCGGCTCACGCATTGGATGAAGAATCGGCGCTGCTTCAAAGCGATCGGCAAACCTCGGCGCATCAACAATCGGGGAGTGCCGAAGAACAGGAATCTCAAGGTCAGCCCGCCGTCCCCGCTATGGACGAGTGTGCGGCGTCAGGTTCACGGCACGCAGATGTGCCCGTTAGTGATGCGGAAGCCTTGCCGGCCGTAGTGGCTGGGGTTCAAGAAGTCGGGTTAGAGCCCGTGCCGACGGAGAGTTTCGGGCCCGCGCAGGTCGACGAGGCACAGGTCGAAGAGGCGCACGCCTACGAAGTGCAGGCCGTCGAAGTGCAAGCCTACGAAGCGCACGGCGTCGAAGCACAAGCCGACGAGGCGCACGCCTACGAAGTGCGGGCCGTCGAAGCGCAAGCCTACGAAACAGACGGCATCGAAGCGCACGGCGTCGAACCACACGCCGACGAACCACAACCCTACGAACCACAAACCGTCGAAGCACACGACCATCACACGCAGGCGCCGGCCCTGGACGCGCATAGCGACGACGACCTTTCCCAGCAGCTTGCGGCGGCCGTGGCACGTGCTGTAGCTGCCGAAGCCAAAGTTCAGGAACTGGAAGCGCAACTGGCAAACGCAGACGGATTCGGAAGCCAGCCGACCGACGATCATGCGGCGGCGAGTAACGAGGCTGCAGCGTCGCAGCGTCGGGCTGAGATGGAAGACGCGTTCTCGCGCGAGCGGGAAGCACTTCAGGCGAGGCTTGACGAAGCCATTCTTCATTGCGCCCAGTGGAAGCAGCGTGCTGAGCAGCTCCGTAGCGACATGGCGCCGTTCAAGGAGCATGCGGCCTGGGTGAACGCCCAGTCGGTCGGCCGGAGCGCTTTGTGTAGCAGACTGATTGTGGAGCTGGCGCGGGTGAGTCCGGGCAACCCGCTGCTCAGAAAAGACATCCAGCAGCAAATCGTCAGTCAGGCTGCCCAAAACCACTCGGGCTAGTTTCGCCGTTCCGTCAACCACCCCGCACTGAAGTACGGGGCTTGTTCAGGCAACTGAGCATGCCCGGGGTTGACCAGGGGGAGCGGTAACCAGTCCGCTACGTTGTAACGAAGTGAGCAGACCCACCGCCGCGTGCTTCCTCAGCGCGGCGCTCTGGAAGCGGTGGCTGCAGACACGGTCCGGGTAACCACGAAACGG
>DASZIR010000080.1:0-3064 GCA_035948995.1 Paraburkholderia sp.
GCTCGGAAGATCCGCGGCGTGGACCATGAGACGAGGTGTCGTTGCAGATTGAATGTGATGTCGACGGCGGCATGCGCAAAATGCAGAGGTTCAAGTCGGCTGGCTCTCGTCGCCGCACGACTTGGTGGGAATTCTCGGCGCGATTGTTCTTCCGCAGTCCTGCTCATGAGGGCAGGTCAGGCACAGGTGCCGGAAAGCAGATCCGTTGGAGCCGAGCTTGTCGGTAGTTAGCAATTTCGGGGCGAAGCCCTGTCTCCTGAGCAGCTTGCGCACGAGCCGGAGTGCCGCGCGCTTGTCGCGCCGGCGCTGAATGCAGAGGTTCAAGTCGGCTGGCTCTGCCCAGCGCTTTCTGAGCATCCATGCCGCCGTCCACAACACATTCAATCTTCAACGCCACCTCATCTCCCGGTCCACGCTGCGGACCTTCCGAGCCGAAGCGACGGCGCAGTGGCAGGTTGCCGTCGCAGCAGTATGAGATCTGGCTTGTCCTCGCCCGACTTCGGCCCGCGACCGTTATCGTGACAACGCCGCGATCATCCTTATCGCCGCGTCCTGCGACGGGTTTGCCATCCTTGTCGTGGCCGTTGCCGCCGACCCTGCCTGATCGAAGCAGGACTTCAGCAACGGGCTGTTAGGACAGCCGGATCGTGCTGCTACCACCAGAGTGCGCGAACTTCACGAGCAGCATCTGCACATCCGCCCGCCAGGCCTCGGTGGCAGCATCAAACGCCGCCGGCGTCGCAGCCTGTGGCAGCGACGCTCCGTCGCGCGTCACCGATGCAGGCGTGAGCATGTGGATCTGCAGCAGCAGCGGACGTGCCGAGGCGGTGACCGTCACCGTTGCGGTCGCGTCATTCGCCACACAACGGATGTCGCTCTCGTCGAACAGCGTGAAGCTTGTGCTGCCGGCGGGGTAGATCAGCACCTGCAGACCATCGTCCAGAGTCCGCACCGCGGGATTGTTGACGTAGTCGGCGTCGCACAGCGTGTCCACAACGGTCAGCAGCATCGGCACGACAGCGCCCTCGCGGACGAACAACGGGATGTGGGTCGGGTCGTGATCTGTCCAGGTGATCGTTTGCCGGCCGGCATGGCGCGCGTTCGTCCAGAAGTCGAACCACGCGCCATCGGGCAAATAGACCTGCCGCGTGAAGGCGTTGGGCTGCACGATGGGCGCGACGAGCAGCTCGTTGCCGAACAGATAGATGTGCTGCAGGACAAAGGTATTGGGATCGTCCTGCGCCATTAGCACCAACGGCCGGATAATCGGCAAGCCATCGCTGCCGGCCAGTTTCGCGTAGGTGTTGATATAGGGGAACAGCTGCGTATGCAGGCGGGTATAGAAGCGGTAGTTGTCCAGCGCCTGCTGGCCGTAGCGCCAGGGATACTGCAGCTCCTTTGCCACCTGTCGATGCATCTGCATGATGGGAGAGAAGCAGCCGAACTGCGCCCAGCGCATAAACAGATTCGGCGGCGAGACGCTGAAATTGGTGTCCTGGTAGCCGCCGGTGTCATGGCCCCAGACGGCGTAACCGCTCATCGCCGCGGACAGGCCGGCGACGATGACTCCGGGCAGGCCATTGTCGCCGAAATTCGGCTCGTTGTCTCCGGCCCAGCAGCCGGGAAACGACGCCGAGCCCACGTATCCGCTGCGCGCGAACAGGATCCCCTGATCGCCCAACACCTCCCACACCGCCTTCTGGTATGCGACGCAGTAGCCGTTGCGCATCTCGACACCGGTGCGTCCGTCAGCGTAATGCGCCGTGGTCGGGATGTAGGTGTTGGGCCCGTTGCTGCTTTCGCCGTCATCCGTCTTGAAGCCGCCGATTGCCGATTGCCGCGCGCCGGACTGCGTCACCACCTGCGTCTCGGCGAGCAATGACTGGAGCTGGCGGGTGAGCCACTGGCGCGCGGTCGGATTGGTGAAATCGATCGGGCTGCCTTGCCCCTTCCACCAGGGTACGACCAGGGGCGGCCCGTTCTGCGATGCGCGCACGAACACGGATTCGACCGCGCCGCCATCGTAATTCGCCGCCTTGCCCAGGTTCTGCCCCGGTACCTTCTCGTCGAATGAGGAAACGTTCACGAACGGCGCCATCCAGCAGATGACCTTTAGACCGTTGGTTTGCAGGAACTGCATCATCTCGCCAAGCGAAGCGAAGCCCGCGAAATGCTCCCCGTCGATCGTCGCGTCACGACCGAATTGCGTCATGTTGAAGCGGAAGTCGTTGTACGCGATCTCCCATGGCGAATCGAACACGAAGGCCGAGACCGGGATGCCGTGCTGGCGGAACTGGGTGACCGCGTAGCGAACCTCGCCGCCGCTGCGCCAGACGTCAGAGGATATCCAGGGCCCGAAGGTGAAGGGCGGCGGCAGCGGTGAGCGGCCGGCATAGCTGGTGAATCGCGCCAGCACGTCGGTCAGGCGCGGCCCATACACCAACTGGAAGGCAAGGGACGGAAAGAGATTGGTGACGACAGCGCGCCCGCCGACCGTGCGCATGTCAAATCTGCTCTCAGCCGCGGAATCGAGATGGAAGCCATATCCGCGGGTACTGACGAACCACGGCGCCACCTTGTAGGCGTGGTCGGTCTTCACGCCCGGATCGTCGAAGGTGAGCGTCTGCAATGTGCGGCCGCTCTGGTCGAAGGTGATGAAGCGCTCGCCGAAGCCATACACATGCTCGTTCGCGGTGGCGACGATGGCCAGCGCTGAGGCCTGCGGCGTGCTGCCGCCCCAATCAATTACCTCGAAACGCATCACACCGTCATGCGGGAATGTCAGGCGACTGGTGATCTGCCCTGCGCCGAGCTGCTGCTTCAGCTCGATCCCGTTCGCCAACGGCCGCGCGGTCGCGGTCGCACCGATGATTGCGACACCGGTCAGTGTCTGCACCGCGGGCGGCGCGATGCGGATAACCACCAGACCGGGCGCGCCGGCCAGATCGGGTCCGGCCAGTTCCATATGCCCCGATTGCTTGTAGATTCGGCCTTGCAGCGGACCGGCGTCAAACGACTCGAACGGGCCGAACGGCGACAGATCCCATTGTACGTCCTGCGGAAA
>DASZIR010000081.1:0-29437 GCA_035948995.1 Paraburkholderia sp.
AGCTCGAGAACGGAGAGCGTATCGGCTATAGCCGGCTGTTGCTGGCGACCGGCGCGTCGCCGCGAACCTTGAGCGTGCCCGGTTCGGCGTTGCCTGGCGTGGTCACGCTGCGCACCGCCGACGACGCCCGGCAGCTCGCCATGCGCCTCCATAACGGGCAACGCCTTGTGATCGTCGGCGGCGGCTTTATCGGGCTTGAGGTCGCGGCGAGTGCTGTCGCGGCAGGATGCCATGTCACCGTCATCGAAGCCGGTGAACGTTTGCTGATGCGTGCTGTGCCGCAGGAAATTGCCGCGCATATCGAAGCGCGACACCGCAACGCAGGTGTGCAATTCCGCTTCGGTGTGCAACTGGCCTCCATCGCCGGCACAAATGCAGTTCACGAGGTGCGGCTGATCGATGGCGAAGCGATCCGCTGCGACACGGTGGTGGTTGGCATCGGCGCCGCGCCTCGCACCGCGTTGGCCCAGACTGCAGGCCTCGAGGTCGCGGACGGGATCGTCGTCGATGACCGTTTGCAGACAGGCGATCCGGACATCTTTGCCGCAGGCGATGTCTGCTCCTTCCCGCATGCGTTATACGGCCGCCGCGTGCGCCTCGAATGCTGGAAGAACGCTGATGATCAGGGCCGCATCGCCGCACGCAACATGTTGGGCGAGGATCTTCGTTATCGCGAAGTGCCGTGGTTCTGGTCCGATCAGTACGAGCTGTCGATCCAGATTGCCGGGCTGCCTGCATTCGGCAGCGGGGTGGTTGTGCGCGAAACGTCCGATGCCCTATTGCTGTTTCATCTATCGGCGGATGGCGCGCTGGTCGCGGCGAGTGGTATCGGCCGGGCAGTCGGCCGTGACATCCGCATCGCGCAGATGCTGATCGGCCGCAACGCACGGGTTCCCGCTGACGAGCTTGCCGATCCGTCGGTGAAGCTCAAGGCGCTGCTCGCAGCCGAAGCCGCTTGAACGCGCCCCATCGCCGAACCCCACGCAAACCATGACCTCCACTCTACATATCGGCGTAAATATCGACGGCGTGCTGCATCGCGACGACATGCCTCCCGTCGACGCCGAAGCGCGCTTCCGGATGATTGCGGACGCGGGCGTGTTCGACTATGTCGAGATGAATCCACCCGCAGGCGCCGACCTCGCGCCGTACATTGGCTTGAGCGGGCGCTATGCATTGCCTGTCAGCGTACTTGGCGGAATCTTCTGTGCGGGCCGCGACGAAGCGCACCTGCGGCACCTCATCGAATGGGTGCCGCGCCTCGGCTCGAAGATTCTGAATTGCCAGCTCTACGCGAATCATGCGGACGGTCACCGTTTGACCGATGCAGAGGTCGTGCAGTTTTACGCCCAGACCTGCGAATGGGCAGCACCCAGCGGTTGCATTCCGTGCTTCGAAGTCCACGTCGATATGTGGAGTGAGGACTTCAGCTGCGTCGCGCGAGTCGGTGAGTGGCTGGCGCGCGAGGGCATCCCTTTGCGCCTGACACTCGACCATTCGCATCTGATCTTCAAGATCGGCAACGCGGCGGAACTCGACGCCTCGCGGATCAGGCCGCTCGTCGAAGCGGGCGAGATCGTGCTCGATCCCGCGTCGCCGGAGGCGATTTTCAACCAATGGATCGCACGCGGCTGGGTGCATCACGCCCACGCGCGCAGCGTGATACCGAACAATCCGCCGAATGCCCGCATGCGCCGTCCCGATGGCCGGCCAGGCCGCGGCATCCAGTACCCGTTCGTGCGTCCGGCTGCGGATCAGTGGGACGGCACATGGGATGAAGCAGCACTCGCTCCCTGGAAGGACGCCGTACGGCACCTGCTCAACGCACGCGCAAAAGGTCACTCCGCCACGCCGCAGCACATCAGCTGCGAGTTCATTCCGTTTGCCGACTACGGCGGCGGCGCGGGGTACTCGATCTTCGACAACAACGTGGCCTGCGCAGCATGGCTGCGCAACACGTGGCGGGAGCTGACAGCCGGACAGCACGTCATGGCGGCTGAACCTGAGAGACAACAACTTCAATCGCTTTAACCGGAGACGCAGATGACACAGATGAGCGATGCAGCACTGCAATTTTCGCTGAACCGCATGAGCGCGCCACGGCTGGCATTCGCCGGGTATGTGGCGCTATGCCAGCGTCTTGGCGTCGATGCGATCGAGATCCGCAACGATCTTGACGGTGTCGAGATCAACGACGGCACGCCGGCCACCGACCTCAAGGCGCTTTGCTCGGCAGCCGGCCTGACGATCCTGTCGATCAACGCGTTGCAACGCTTCGAGCGTTTCGACACGGCTCGCGCCAACGAAGCGCTCGCACTCGCGCGTTACGCCGCTGACTGTGGGGCACGTGCGGTCGTTTTGTGTCCGACCAACACCCACCAGGATCAGCGCACGGCAAGCGGGCGCCACGCGGACCTGGTCGATGCGCTCAAACATCTGAAGCCTATCCTCGACGATCATGGCCTGCTCGGCCTGATCGAACCGCTTGGTTTCGAGGAGTGCGCGTTGCGCCGCAAGTCCGATGCGGTCAAGGCCATCTACGACGCGGCAGGCGAGCGTCATTTCCGGCTCGTGCACGACACGTTCCATCATCACCTGTCGGGCGAAGACATCTTCTTTCCCGACCTGACGGGCCTGATCCACGTTTCGGGTGTCGAGGATGGCGGCCTGCCGGTCGACCGGATGCGCGACGGCCACCGCGTGCTGGTCGGTTCAGCCGATCAGCTCGGCAACATCCGTCAGCTAACTTCCTTGTTTGCACGCGGCTATCGCGGCCATGTGTCGTTCGAGCCCTTCGCTGACGAAATTGCTGACGCGGAGGATATAGAAACCCGTCTGCGCGAAAGCATCGACTACATCCGCACGAGCGTCGGTTCGGCCGGGGCACGCAAGGCCGCCTGACGAATCTTCAGGAACCAGGCAAGGAAACGCAGGGAAGCAGATCGAGAACATGAATACCGCCTGAAAGTCTGCCGCGCGGACCTGGGCATCAGACCGGCAGGCCGCCGCGGTTCAATCAACAGATAGGAGACGTGCGATGAAATCCCTGACCAGATTACTGCTTGCGTTGTCGTTCGCGGCGATGTTGCCGGTGTCGGCGCTGGCGAGCACAACGATAGGCGTCTCGATGGCGCACTTCGACGACAATTTTCTGACGACCGTGCGCGACGCGATGGCGACCGAAGGCAAGGCACACAACGTCAACCTGGATTTCGAGGACGCGCAAGGCGACGTCGGGAGGCAGGTCAGTCAGGTGGAAAGCTTCGTCGCACAACACGTTGCCGCGATCATCGTCAATCCCGCCGACGCATCGGCGACAAAGCGCATGACCGACGCGGCACGCAAGGCCGGCATTCCAATTGTCTACGTGAACCGCAAGCCCGATGAGCCGATGGGCAACGGCGTGTATTTCGTCGGTTCGGACAGCCTTGTCGCCGGGCACCTGCAGATGGAATATCTCGCGAAGGCGCTCAAAGGGAAGGGCAATATCGCCATCATGCTCGGTGAACTGTCGACCGATGCCACGCGTGACCGCACGCGCGGCGTGAAGGACATCGTCGCGAAGAATCCCGGCATCAAGGTGGTCGAGGAGCAGACGGCAAACTTCGACCGCAGCCAGGGCATCAATCTGATGAGCCAGTGGCTGAGTTCAGGCAAGAAGTTCGATGCGATTGCCGCGAACAACGACGAGATGGCCCTCGGCGCGCTGATCGCGATGAAGCAGGCGGGCGTGTCGCCGAAGAACGTGCTGGTCGGCGGTGTCGATGCGACCAAGGAAGCACTCAACGCAATGTCCAGGGGCGACCTCGCGGTCACCGTGTTCCAGGACGGGCGTGGCCAGGGCAAGACCGCGGTCGATACGGCCATCAAGCTCGCGGGCGGCGACAAGGACGTACCGAAGGAGGACTGGATTCCATATCAGCTCGTCACGCCGGACAACTACAGGAGCTTTCTGAACAAATAGTCCGCATGACCTCGGGGCAGCGCCAAACTTGCCCCGCTTCACCCTCTGAGGGAGTGCCACCATGTCAGACCTCACCATGCCGGCGGAAGCGGTTCGAATGCAGTACGCCACGACCGCACCGCCAGGCGGGCCCATTCTCGCGGTCCGCAACATTCGCAAGGCCTTTCCCGGTGTGATCGCGCTCGATGACGTCTCGATCGACGTCCACGCCGGCCGGGTCCATGCGCTGATGGGCGAAAACGGCGCAGGCAAGTCGACGATGATGAAAATCATCGCGGGCGTCTATTTCCCCGACGACGGCGCGCTGCATTTCAAAGGCAGGCCGGTCGCGCTGAAGTCGCCGCGCGACGCGCTCGACCGCGGCATCGCGATGATTCACCAGGAGCTGAACCTGCTGCCTTACATGACGGTAGCGGAGAACATCTGGATCGGCCGCGAACCGCGCAACCGGCTGGGCCTGATCGACCACCGCGCGCTGAACCGTCGCACCGGTGAGCTATTTGTCGAACTGGGTATCGAGATCGATCCGCAGGCGCGCCTCGGCAGTCTGGGCATCGCGAACCGCCAGATGGTGGAGATCGCGAAAGCGGTGTCGTTCGATTCCGATCTGTTGATCATGGACGAACCCACGTCCGCGATCACCGACAAGGAAGTCGGGCATCTGTTCCGGATCATCGGCGAGCTGAAGGCGCAAGGCAAGGCCATCATCTACATCACGCACAAGATGGATGAGGTGTTCCAGATTGCCGACGACATCTCGATCTTCCGCGACGGCCGCCATATCGTGACGCGCAAGGCCAGAGAGTTCGACAAGCCGTCGCTGATCGCCGCCATGGTGGGCCGCGAACTCACGCAGGTCTTTCCGAAGATGGAGGTCGAGATCGGCGAAGTGGCGCTCGCCGTGCGCCACCTGGGCCGCCGCGGCGTGTTCTCGAACGTCAGCTTCGATCTGCGGTATGGCGAAATTCTCGGCGTGGCGGGTTTGATGGGCTCCGGGCGCACCGAGGTGATGGAATCGATCTTCGGCATCTGTCCGGCCGACGAGGGCGACCTGCTTTTCGACGGCAAGTGCCGCGCGATACGTTCGCCCCAACAGGCGATCGCCGCAGGTGTCGCGTTCCTTACCGAGGACCGCAAGGGCAGCGGTCTGTTCCTTCAGCTTTCCGTCGGCGAAAACATGCAGATTTCGGCGTTGCGCCGCCACTGCGCGCTGGGCTTCGTGCGGCAAAAGCGCGTCAACGTGTCGTGCGCCGAGATGTGCCGTCAACTGAAGGTCAAGACGCCGGGTCTTGACGAGATCATCGAGAACCTGAGTGGCGGCAACCAGCAGAAGGTACTGCTGGCCCGCTGGTTACTCAACAAACCGAAGATCCTGATTCTCGATGAGCCGACGCGCGGTGTCGACGTCGGCGCCAAGGCGGAGATCCATACGCTGATCACGCAGCTCGCCAGAGAAGGTGTCGCGATCATCATGATTTCGTCCGAACTGCCCGAGGTGATGGGCATGAGCGACCGGATCGTGGTGATGCACGAGCGCACGGTCAGCGGCATTCTGCCTCGCGCGCTGGCTACGCAGGAAACCATCATGACGCTCGCTTCCGGCGAGCAGCCCTGAATCAGCGGTAAAGACTGGAGACAGACATGCGTAACTCAGCGGTTCTCACCCCGGATCTGCCACGCCCCGCGCCACGCAACTGGCGCTTGCCGCAGGAGACCAGCATTCTGCTCGTGCTGCTCGGCATCGCGCTCGTCTTCGAAGCGCTCGGATGGATCGAGCGCGGCCAGTCGTTCCTGTACAACCCGCAGGGCCTCCTCATCATGGTCCTGCGGGTATCCGAAATCGGCCTGATCGCGGTGGGCGTCACGATGATCATCATCGCGGGTGGCATCGATCTGTCGTCGGGCTCGGTTGTCGCGCTGTCCGCGATGGTTGCGGGCAGCCTCGCGCAGACGGCAGGTTACGGCCGCACGGTGTTTCCCGGACTCGTCGACCTGCCGGTGCTCGTGCCGGTCGCAGCGGGCGTGCTGACGGGCGGCATCTGCGGCCTGATCAACGGCTCGTTGATCGTGCGTACCGGCGTGCCGCCTTTCATCGTGACGCTCGGCATGATGGTGTCGGCGCGCGGACTGGCCCGCTACTACACGCACGGACAACCCATCAGCATGTTCACCGACGCTTACTCCGCGATCGGTAGCGGGGCGAAACCGGTGGCGATTTTTCTGCTGGCGGCGCTGGTCTTTCACATCGTGCTGCGTTACACGCGCTTCGGTAAGTGCCTGTATGCAATCGGCGGCAATGTGCAGGCGGCCCGTGTCTCGGGGATCGGCGTCGGGCGCAACCTGGTGGCGGTCTACACGATTGCCGGCCTGTTGACGGGACTCGCCGGCGTAGTCGTTTCCGCTCGTGCACAGACGAGCCAGTCCGGGATGGGCATGTCGTACGAGCTCGACGCGATCGCCGCGGCGGTGATCGGCGGCACCAGTCTTGCCGGCGGCGTGGGCAGGATCACCGGTGCGGTGATTGGCGCGTTGATTCTTGGCGTGATTTCAAGCGGCTTCACCTTTCTGGGCATCGATTCGTATATCCAGGAAATCGTCAAGGGACTGATCATTGTTGCCGCTGTGATCGCCGACCAGTACCGCAAGCGGCGCGCCCGCTGAGCCGCACCATCCACCTTCACGAAACCGGGAAATAATCGGTTTGATGTTCGCGGGGACGTCCGGCATGCCCGGGCGTCTCCCACGCCGCGAGTTATCCACATTCACTTCTGGACAACTCCGGGATAAAACACCTGACTTCCTGTGGGTCGAACCTTGATAAGACACCGGCCTTCTCGAACGCGGCAAAAGTTGTCCTTGCCTCAGGCCGGCTGTTCACGAACCGCCCGTAGGGTTATCGAATTCGTAGAGCCTTGATCTGTCGGTGAAGATTGAACTTATCCACAGAAATGAGCCGGCCTTGTTAACTATTACTACGTATATATATGTATACAGTGAAAGACAGGGATAAGGCGCGCGCTGGAGTACGGTGGCATCGCACAAAGACCCGGCAGGTGCCCTACCTGACCCCCTTCAGGCCAGTGGCAAACAGATCTCCGTCAACAACTCGGAAGGCGCCGTGTCTTTAGGGTTGTTCAGATACTCTTCGAACGCAGGCGCATCAGCCGCTTCCCGTCCCGACTTCACCAGCCACTCCCCGTATAGCCATTGATAGGCCGCAGCCATATCGGCATATGGTCCTTTGTGCCGCAACACCGCGTACTGACCGCCGCGCACCTGCGTGACCGCAACCGGCGCAGCCACTTCAACCGCGCGCGGCAAGATCACACCCGCTTTGGACCTCAACTCCGCTTCAGCCACGATCCCCGGATCGTCGTAGAAGATCCCGACCATCCGCATCCCGGGAGAAAGCAGGTTGCGCGCCGCAAGCCAGCCGACCAGCGCATCGAACGCCTTGCCGATCTGCATATAAGAGCCGACGTGATCCACCGTCAAAACCTGCATCTCGGGCACGTCGCGAATCACCACCTCATGCATCGCCATTTCATCGCCTCCTGATTGAGCCGGACGAAACCGGCTGTGTGTACCTTGCTTGCGATACTGCGCGGGCGGCATCCCGAACACCGCGCGAAACGTCCGCGAAAACGACTGCAAGCTGCTGTACCCCGACCGCTCTGCAATGTCCGCAATCGGCATCGACCCATTCGCCAGATATCCCGCCGCCCGATGCAATCGCAACCTGCGCACCGTCGTTGCGACGGTTTCGCCGTGCATCGCCTGATAGATCCGGTGCCAGTGATACGGCGACAGGCGGGCGATTTCCGCGAGCCGGTCAATATCGAGCGGTTCGTCGAGGTGATCGTAGATATGGTCGAGCCCGCGGTTCAAACGTGCCTCGTAGCGTGCCCGGTGACTGAGGTCGGTCATGTTCGTAACGAAGAGATGTCGAAGAGAGCCGGCGGTGAGTGCTGACAAAAGTACCACGCGCTGATTTACCAAATCCTGCGGAATTTCTGCAGTCGGCTCCGGCATAAATTGACGCAATCCACATTGCAGTGCAACAAATGCCGCGTGCTCTCAAGAAGTCAGCATGCACGATAGGTCACACATCATCACAAGCTGAAGCAGACGCCGGGGACGTGGCAGCTGTGGGGATTGCAGTCGGGGCGGGCGGAACGATGGAACGGAGCTAACGCCCTTTTGCCTTTGAACCCGCGCTCGGCCGGGCCCGCTGCCGCGCGACGGCGCCGGGCTTTTCTGAAGAAGAACGCTCACAGGGGAGCGGGGGGAGGCCAGGGAATAACACGGCCACGTTAGATATCATGGCCGAGATATCTAACATGGCCGTGATGGGATTATGCGGACCGTTTTGGAGGTGCTGCATGTCACACGACGCACAAGTTGAAGAAGTCGGGCATATATTCCGGCGGGCAGGCTGGGAGATAACGGCACACCCCCGCGGCGCGCTCTTCACGCCAGATCTATTGCTCTCAAAAAGCGACATCAGCTACGTCGCGGAGGTGAAGGTCAGCCCGGAGGGACGCCCCGACAGGCTCATCGCCCTGCTTGCGCAAGCCATTCTGCAAGCCGAAGCGTATGTCGCCGATTTTCCAAAGGCACGTCCGCTCGCCATCATCTGGACGCGCTCGGTTACGGCGTCCTTGATCGAGAAGGTCGAAATATTTCAGGCAAGCTTCGCACGACAGGCGGCCATCGGCATCGTGACGGCTCAAGGCGACCGGCATTTTGTCGGTGACGAGCTCGGTTCACTGAATAACGCCCAGCACATCGAGAGTGAAAATCGGACAGTCAGCGTGAAGGTCCGGGGCGCATCTAATCTTTTCTCCGATCTAAACCAGTGGATGATGAAGGTCCTTCTTGCGCCGCAGATCCCTGTGGGACTGCTGGTCGCCCCGCGTGCGTCTTACCGAACGGTAACGCAGCTGGCCGCGGCCGCGGATGTTTCCCCGATGACGGCCTCACGGTTTGTCACGGCCTTGCGAGAGGAGGGATTCCTTGATGCCGGCCGGACGCTTCGACTGGTCAGAAGAGGCGAGTTGAGCCGTCGCTGGAAAGCAAACTACGCATCGTCCACGCCGGAGGCAGCGGTACGGTTTCTCCTGCCGGGCAGTCTGGAGTCACGGCTTGGGCGCTTGTTCGGTGAGCATGAGGCCTGCATTGGCCTTTTTGACGCGGCTGCAAGATTGAACGTGGGCCATGTAGAGGGGGTGCCACCATACCTCTACGTGCGCAACCTTGAACACGCGCTGCGCTGGAAGCAATTGGTGCCCGACGAGCGCAGCTCGCAGCCAGCGCTCATCCTGAAACAGGCACCGGCACCGGAATCTCTTTTCCGGGGGCGGGAGCAACGGAACGGGATGTTTGTTTCCGACGTACTGCAGATCTGGCTGGACTCCGCGTCACATCCGTCACGAGGTCACGAGCAATCGCACTATCTGGAAAGCACTGTACTTAAAGGCGTCATAGGAGAGTTCGCATGAATGACCTTGAACCGTTCGTTACACTGGCGACAGCGCTTGAGCTCTGGCGAGCGCATATCGTCTTTGTGGGTGGCTGGGCGCATCGTCTCCTCAGGCTGGCTGGGCGAACTGCTCAAGCGACGCAACGCGAACGTGGCGGCCGTGGCACTGACCAGCAAAAACGTGCGCATCGCATGGGCGCTGCTGGCCCACGATCGCGAGTTCAAGCCTGACTACACAGCGTCAGCCGCATAGCCAACCCCGCTGACGGGAAGAGGAAACCTCGAGCACGCAACACGAGATTCAAACCATCGATTGCCCAGGCGATCATGACGTGATGGCAAAACAGGTCAGACCGTGGTCGGCAAAACCTGACATGCACCACGAGCGGAAAGCTCGCAGCGTTGATGAGGTGCCGACCCGCGAATTCCATCAGGGCCAGCGACGAGTTCGTTGCACGACAGGCCGGATGCATAGCTGCAATCTCTACCTTCAATCCATCATGCAATGAAAGCCTGGCAAACCGGGGGCGTCCATGCATGGTGCATGGCTGCACGATCGCACTACCGCCGGAAGCTCAATTTGCCGTAAGCGCCCGGGGCGGGGTGAACCGCGTCGCACCTATGAGACCGTGCGACGCCGGGCGGTGAAGTCCGGTCCGGGCATCGCGCGGCGTATCCGGTCGGCCCCGGTCAGCCGCCGCGGGCATAAATTGACGCAATTTTCATTGCAGTGCAACAAATGCTGATCAAGTGCCAAAAATCAGCAACATTTATCCCCGCCGCGATCTTTGCCGATTTTCGATAACACCTCGATTAATGGCTCTCTACCATCGGCTCACACCTGTCCGCTCGCGCCCCGCACCTTGCGGTGCGCAGCAAGCGGCCAAATCAGGGAGCCTCGGATGAAATCAGAGTCGAAAAATCAGCACGTAGGGAAGGTCACGCATCACGAACTGAAGCAGACGCTCGGGACGTGGCAGTTGTGGGGGATCGCCGTCGGGCTGGTCATTTCGGGCGAATACTTTGGCTGGAGCTACGGCTGGGCCAGTGCGGGCACACTTGGCTTCGTGTTCACCGCGATTTTTATCGCTGCGATGTACACCACGTTCATCTTCAGTTTCACCGAGCTCACCACGTCGATTCCGCAGGCCGGCGGCCCCTTTGCCTACGCGCGCCGTGCGTTCGGCCCGACGGGCGGCTATCTGGCGGGCGCGGCGACGCTCGTCGAATTTGTGTTTGCTCCGCCGGCCATTGCGCTCGCCATCGGCGCTTATCTGCACGTCCAGTTTCCCGGCCTCGAGCCGAAGCACGCGGCAATGGGCGCGTATCTGGTCTTCATGGCGCTGAACATCGCCGGTGTGCAGATCGCCGCGGCCTTCGAATTGTGCGTCACGGTACTCGCGATTTTTGAACTGCTGGTGTTCATGGGCGTGGTGTCGCCGGGTTTCCAGTGGGCGAACTTCACAAAGGGCGGCTGGTCCGGCGCGGATACCTTCAGCATGGGCTCGTTTCACGGCATGTTCGCGGCGATTCCGTTCGCCATCTGGTTCTTCCTTGCCATTGAAGGCGTTGCGATGGCCGCCGAAGAAGCGAAAAACCCCAGGCGTTCGATTCCGATCGCGTACGTCACCGGCATTCTGACGCTCGTCGCGCTGGCGATCGGCGTGATGGTGTTCGCCGGCGCAGCAGGCGACTGGACCAAGCTCGCCAACATCAACGACCCGCTGCCGCAAGCGATGAAATTCATCGTCGGCGAGCACAGCGGCTGGATGCACATGCTCGTGTGGCTCGGCCTGTTCGGGCTCATCGCGTCGTTTCACGGCATCATCCTCGGATATTCGCGTCAGATCTTCGCGCTTGCCCGTGCAGGGTATCTGCCGGAGTGGCTTTCGAAGGTGCATCCGCGCTTCAAGACGCCGCATCGTGCGATTCTCGCGGGCGGCGTGGTCGGCATCGCCGCGATCTATAGCGACGAGCTGATCCAGTTCGGCGGCCAGACGCTGACGGCGAACATCGTGACGATGTCCGTGTTTGGCGCTATCGTGATGTATATCATCAGCATGTTGGCGCTGTTCAGGCTGCGGCGCTCGGAGCCGGGCATGGAGCGTCCGTTCCGTGCACCGCTGTTTCCGTACTTTCCGGCGTTCGCGCTGGTCGCCGCGGTGATTTCGCTGGGTACGATGGTCTACTTCAACTTCCTCGTGGCCATTGTCTTCGCGATCTTTCTGGCGTTGGGCTACGTCTATTTCCTGCTGACGCGCCACCAGCGCGAAGTCGCGCCTGCGGACGCGTTGCTCGAAGATTGACGGATCAAGCCGCTGTGTGAGCAGCGGCGATGGAGTCGCAGAGATGAGCTATACGGAGATCATCGGCAGTCGCACCTATCGATTTGCCGATCTGAAGACGCTGATGGCGAAGGCAAGCCCGCTGCGCTCGGGCGACCAGCTCGCGGGCGTGGCAGCCGCCAGTGAAGAAGAGCGCGTGGCGGCCAAGATGGCGCTCGCCCAGGTGCCCCTGCGCACCTTCCTCAATGAGGCGCTGGTTCCGTACGAAAGCGACGAGGTCACGCGGCTCGTGATCGACGATCACTCTCCCGAAGCATTCGCCGAAATCGCCCATCTGACGGTCGGCGATTTCCGCAACTGGCTGCTCAGCAGCGAGACGGATGCTGACGCGCTCACTCGCATCGCGGCGGGCCTCACACCCGAGATGGTCGCGGCCGTGTCGAAGCTGATGCGCAACCAGGACCTGATCGCGGCGGCACGCAAGCGGCCGGTGATTACGCGCTTTCGCAACACGGTGGGCTTGCCCGGTCATATGTCGGTGCGGCTGCAACCGAATCACCCGACCGATGACGTCAAAGGCATCGCCGCCTCGATGCTCGACGGCCTGATGTACGGCTGCGGCGATGCAATGATCGGCATCAATCCCGCCACCGACAGCCTCGCTGCGATCACCACGCTGCTGCTGATGATCGACGATTTCCGGCAACGCTATCAGGTGCCGACGCAATCCTGCGTGCTGACCCACGTCACCAACACGATCGCCGCGATCGGCAAGGGCGCGCCGGTCGATCTGGTGTTCCAGTCGATTGCCGGCACGGAGAAGGCCAACGCCGGTTTCGGCATCTCGCTGGCGCTGTTGCAGGAAGCCTATGAAGCGGCGCTGTCGCTCAAACGCGGCACGGTCGGCAACAACGTGATGTATTTCGAAACCGGACAAGGCAGCGCACTGTCGGCGAACGCGCATCATGGTGTCGACCAGCAGACCTGCGAAGTGCGCGCCTACGCGGTGGCGCGCAAGTTCAATCCGTTTCTGGTCAATACGGTGGTCGGCTTCATCGGCCCGGAATATCTGTACGACGGCAAGCAGATCACGCGCGCCGGTCTCGAAGATCATTTCTGCGGCAAGCTACTCGGCGTGCCGATGGGTTGCGACATCTGCTACACGAACCACGCCGAAGCGGATCAGGACGATATGGACAACCTGCTGACGCTGCTCGGCGTCGCGGGCATCAACTTCATCATGGGCGTCCCCGGCGCGGACGATGTGATGCTGAACTACCAGAGCACGTCGTTCCACGATGCGCTCTATGTGCGGGACGTGCTGGGCTTGAGACGCGCGCCCGAATTCGAGGAGTGGCTGGAGTCGATGCAGATCGCCGACGCACGCGGCGTCCTGCTCAACGGAGCGACGCGGCAGCCCCTGCTGGAAGGCGCACGCGAATGGATGGGGATCGCATGAGCAACGACTACCTCGAAAAGAACGCGTGGAGCGCGTTGCGTCAGTTCACGAATGCACGGATCGCGTTGGGTCGTGCGGGCAACAGCCTGCCAACTGCGCCGCTGCTGGCATTCAATCTGTCGCACGCCCAGGCACGCGATGCGGTGCATCATCCGCTGGACGCTGATTTGTTGCACGAGCAGTTGCGCGCCGCAGGCTTCACCACGCTCGATGTGCATAGCGCGGCGCCCGACCGCGAGCATTATTTGCGGCGTCCGGATCTGGGGCGCCGCTTGTCGGATGAGAGTCGCGAGGCGCTTGTGCAAGCCGCAATCGAACCACCGGAAGTGGTGTTTGTGATCGCCGACGGACTCTCGGCCTTTGCTGCTTCAAAGCAATCGATTCCGCTTTTGCAGGCGGTCACTTCGCGACTCGCGGACTGGAAAATCGGACCTGTGGTGGTCGCGCGGCAGGGGCGCGTAGCGCTTGGCGATGAGATCGGAGAACTACTGCGCACGAAGCTGGTGGTGATGCTCATCGGCGAACGTCCGGGGCTGAGCTCGCCGGATAGCCTCGGCATCTATCTGACGTACGCGCCCAAAGTGGGTTGCAGCGACGCGCAACGTAATTGCATCTCGAACGTGCGGCCCGAGGGATTGAGTTACGCTGCAGCGGCGCACAAGCTGCACTATCTGCTGACCCATGCACGTCGCCTGGGTCTGACTGGCGTGGGGCTTAAGGACGACAGCGATGCGTTGCTGGAAGCCGCACCCGAAACGCCCACAGGGATCGCCGCGCCGGACACGAAGTAGCCGGGTGCGAGAGCACGACGTATCACCAGATAGAACGCGGCGTTGAAAGCCGCACCGAAGCGCGCCGTTACGCATCCGCCCGCTCAACCGGATGCGCCTCGAGCCACGCGTTCTCGTCATCCTCAAACAGCCTTGAGCGCGTCAAAAACCTCAGCCCCGTGGGCCGTTCCAGCGAAAACATCCCGCCATTGCCCGGCACGATATCGATGATCAGTTGCGTGTGCTGCCAGTACTCGAACTGCGATTCGCTCATGTAAAACGGCACGCCCGCAATCGTTCCAAGCTTCACATCCGATGAGCCGACCATAAACTCTGTGGCCGGAAAGCACATCGGCGCACTGCCGTCGCAGCATCCACCGGATTGATGAAAGATCACCGGCCCATGCTCGGCCCGCAAGGTCGCGATCAGTTCTGCGGCCGCGGGCGTCACGATCACACGTTCAACTTCCTTCCCGGCCATGACCATTCCTCGCTAGAAAGAGAGCGAGCGGCACGAAGGCCACCCGCTCACCAGGAACGTCTGGCTCAGAAGAAGCCGAGCGGCTTCTGGCTGTAGCTGACGAGGAGATTCTTGGTCTGCTGATAATGATCGAGCATCATCTTGTGATTCTCACGGCCGATGCCCGATTGCTTGTAGCCGCCAAACGCCGCGTGCGCCGGATACGCGTGATAGCAATTGGTCCACACGCGGCCTGCCTGGATGCCGCGTCCCATGCGATACGCTCGCGCGCCGTCACGGGTCCAGACACCGGCGCCGAGACCGTACAGCGTGTCGTTGGCGATTTCCAGCGCTTCGTCTTCGGTCTTGAACGTCGTCACCGACACCACCGGTCCGAAGATTTCTTCCTGGAAAATGCGCATCCTGTTGTTGCCGCGGAATACCGTGGGCTTCACGTAGTAGCCCTTGCTCAACTCACCGTCGAGCGTGTTGCGCTCGCCGCCAATCAGGCATTGCGCGCCTTCCTGTTTGCCGAGATCGATATACGACAGGATTTTCTCAAGCTGCTCCTGCGAGGCCTGCGCACCGATCATCGTCTTGCTGTCGAGCGGGTGGCCCTGCGTGATGGCGGCGACGCGTTTGAGCGCGCGTTCCATGAAGCGGTCGTAAATTTTCTCGTCGATCAGCACGCGTGACGGGCAGGTACAGACTTCGCCCTGATTCAGCGCGAACATCGCGAAGCCTTCGAGCGCCTTGTCGAAGTAGCTGTCGTCGTGATCGAGCACGTCGGCAAAGAAGATATTCGGGCTCTTGCCGCCGAGTTCGAGCGTCACCGGAATGATGTTCTGGCTCGCGTACTGCATGATCAGGCGGCCGGTGGTCGTCTCACCCGTAAAGGCGATCTTCGCAATGCGCTTGTTCGAAGCGAGCGGCTTGCCGGCTTCGAGGCCGAATCCGTTTACGATGTTGATCACACCCGCCGGCAGCAGGTCCTGGATCAGTTCGAGCAGCACGAGGATCGAAGCAGGCGTCTGCTCCGCCGGTTTAAGCACCACACAGTTGCCGGCGGCCAGCGCTGGCGCGAGCTTCCATACGGCCATCAGGATCGGAAAGTTCCACGGGATGATCTGGCCCACCACGCCGAGCGGCTCGTGGAAATGATAGGCGATGGTGTCGTCGTCGATTTCGGAGATCGAGCCTTCCTGGGCGCGCACACAGCCGGCGAAGTAACGGAAGTGATCGATGGCGAGCGGAATATCGGCGGCCATCGTTTCGCGCAGCGGCTTGCCGTTGTCGATCGTCTCGGCAACCGCGAGACGCTGCAGGTTGGCTTCCATCCGGTCGGCGATACGATTGAGGATGTTGGCGCGATCCGTCGTCGAGGTTTTGCCCCACGCTACCTTCGCGCGATGGGCGGCATCGAGCGCGAGTTCGATATCGGCCTCGCGCGAACGCGGGATCGAAGTGAACGGCTCGCCGGTGATCGGCGAGATGTTGTCGAAGTATTCGCCGCCAACCGGCTTCACCCATTCGCCGCCGATAAAGTTCGCATACTGCTTCTTGTACGGGAATTCGGTGGTCAGAAACTGCATCTCTGCGTGATTCATCTGTCTGCTCCTCACATGTTCGAATGGTCTGTACCCGGCGCGATAATCCGCTTGCCGCCAGTCGCATACGCCAGAAGCGTGCCAATGCATGCCATGGGTGACTGACGCAGGCACAGCGGGCACCATCGGGGCACATCACTATGTGATCTGTTCAATGTGTTCATCACGACACGTTCCGTTTGTGAACAACCCCTGCGAGGGTTGTTCAGGAATTGAACAGTGCGGCGTCTCCCGAAGGCAATGCGTTGACGGAGCGCGTCCGGCATGAGACTTGCCTGCCAGCAGTTGATTCGAGGCCGCACGCCGCAGGGCTTTTTTGAAGCGCTATAGTGTTTCGACTCACGTGTGCGTCATCGCTCGCGCCGTTCCACTCGCAACGTGACTCCGCTTTCTGGCAGACCCGGTATGACGATTGACCTTTCATGCGCTGACCCTGACTCGATCGCTGCCGTCGAGGCAGCGGCTCGCGCGCAGTTTCCACAAAGCAGCTTTAGCGTGCAGACGTGCGTTGCGCACGATGCTGATGAGCAGGCGCGCAATCTGCACGGCTGGAGCCAGACCTACGATCAACTGACCGCGGGCCGCTTCGTCGGCACGATCACGGAACTGTTTCTGGATCACATGCAGGTGTTCTGCGAAACGACCAGCCACACATTGCGCCAGACCTGCGAGGTGCAATCGGACGCGTACTGGTTCGGTATTCCCACGTACCGGGACGGCAGCGGCCGCGTCGACGCGCATGTGATCGCGGGCGATGCGCTTGCCTGCCGGCCGGGCGGTGTCGAGTTCGAGTTGATCACACCGGAAGGATTCGAGATTTTCGGCGTGGTGGTGAAGGGCGAGGTGTTGCGCCGCTATGCGGCCGAGGTCGAGCAGATCGGTCTGGCCGATCATCTGCCGAACACGGAAGTCATGCCGGTCGGTGTCACGCGCAAGGAGCGTTTGTGCGCGTCGTTGCTGCAAATCCTTGACGAGAGTGCTGCGAGCACGACACCCCTGTCCGCGTTTGCGCGCAACAATCTGCAGGCATCGGTGCTTGCCTCATTGTTTGACCTGGGTGCACTCACGTCTGCCGAACCGATGGCGATTCCGACGCGCCCGCGCCGTCAATGGATCGTCTCCGAAGCGCGCGACTATGTACTGGCCAATCGCGAGCGTGCGGTGAACGTGCCGGAATTGTGCGAGCGGCTGCACGTCAGCCGGCGCACGTTGCAGTATTGCTTTCAGGACGTGCTCGGGATGGCGCCGGCCACCTACCTGCGCGTGATCAGACTGAATGGGGCGCGGCGCGACCTGTGCGATGGGGGGCGCAAGCCGCGCTCGGTGCAGGACGTCGCTGCGGCGTGGGGCTTCTGGCATCTCAGCCAGTTTGCGACGGACTACCGGAAGCTGTTCGGCGTCCGGCCTTCGGAAGCGTTGAAGGCGGCGATGGGCGGGCGCGAGGAGAGCAGCCTGGCTGCGAAGGCATTGGCGCTCGCGCACTAGTCTCACACAAACTTCATTGACGGTCGCTTCCTTCGATGGCTGCTTGCCGATCCTCTTAGGCCAGTGCCGACACAGCCGTCCCGCACTGCTGGCAAAATCTCGCGCCAATACGGATTTCCGCCCGGCACGTGCTGCATGCGACAGGGACCAGCCCGCTGTCGCATTGCTGACAGAAGCGATCGTCTGGCGCACCGAACGCGCGGCACTTCGGACACGCATCGTCCGCCGTACTGGAAGGTAACGGCTTGCCGGTCCGGTAGCCACCCGTGTCGCTACGTGACGCATGGTGGCTGTTGCGCTCTCCGCGATTCCATCCTGCGCCATGATGTCCGCCACCACGATGGCTGCCCAGCATTTTTTCCCAGAATCCCAAGGCAATCTCCTTCGCTCTGCCAGGCTGTGCATTGCGCGACAGACCTGCGATTGGTTCGACCAACCGCTCCACGAGGTGCACGGCGAGATCGAGATGCCACCCGATTACTTGCGCAGCAACCTGAGCCCATTCCCCACTACGAGCAGGCTCGCGCCCATATCGGCGAACACAGCCATCCACATCGTGCCGTAGCCCATCAACGTCAGCGTCAGAAACACCGCCTTCACACCAAGCGCCAGTGCAATGTTCTGCACGAGTACCGAATGCGTTGCCTGCGAGAGCCGGATGAAAAGCGGAATCTTGCGCAGATCGTCGTCCATAAGCGCAACGTCAGCGGTTTCGATCGCCGTATCGGTGCCCATCGCGCCCATCGCGAAGCCGATGTCCGCGCGCGCCAGCGCCGGTGCGTCGTTGATGCCGTCGCCGACCATCCCGACGGTCGCACTGTTCGCCGCCAACGCTTCAACCGCCCTGAGCTTGTCTTCCGGCAACTGGTCGCCGCGCGCCTGATCGATGCCGACCTGCTGCGCGATTGCTTCGGCCGTGTGCGGGTTGTCGCCGGTCAGCATCGCCGTTTGCACGCCCAGTTGATGCAACTCCGCAATGGCGGCGCGGCTGCTGTCTTTCACCGTATCCGCCACGGCGAAGAGCGCCAGCACGCGTTCGGCGTCCATCAGCATGACGACGGTTTTGCCTTGACGTTCGTGTGTGTCGAGCTGCGCTTCGAGCGCGGGCGAGCAGCGCCCGAGTTCTTCCACCAGCCGATGGTTGCCAAGCGAATACGACACCCCGTCGATCACGCCACGTACGCCGCGTCCCAGAATCGCTTCGAAGCCGTCGACTTCCAGTCGCGCGATGCCTTCGGCTTTTGCAGCCGTGGCAATTGCCTGCGACACCGGATGGTCCGAGCGGCCGGCCAGACTGGCGGCGAGGCGCCTGCAATGCGCGAGCTCGATATCGGCGCGCAGTTCGAAGTCCGTCTGGACCGGCTTGCCGTGTGTGATCGTGCCGGTCTTGTCGAGCGCGAGCCACTTCAGCTTGCGGCCCTGTTCGAGGTACGCGCCACCCTTAATCAGGATGCCGTGTCGGGCAGTAGCGGCTAGCCCGCTGACGATCGTCACCGGCGTCGAGATCACCAGCGCACATGGGCAGGCGATCACGAGCATCACGAGCGCCTTGTAGACCCAGTCGTGCCACAGGCCGCCGAACAGCAGCGGCGGAATCACGGCGACGGCCAGCGCGACGGCAAACACGATCGGCGTGTAGACGCGCGCGAACTGGTCGACGAAGCGCTGCGTCGGGGCTTTGGAGCCTTGCGCTTCCTCGACCGCATGAATGATGCGCGCGAGCGTGGTGTTGCTGGCAGCGGCGGTTACGCGGTAGTCGAATGAACCCGCTTCGTTGATCGTGCCGGCGAATACGGTGTCGCCATCGGCCTTGTCGACCGGCAGGCTTTCACCGGTGATCGGCGCCTGGTTCACGCTCGAGCGGCCTGCGACAATCTCGCCGTCAAGGCCGATACGCTCACCCGGCTTCACGCGCACCACGTTGCCGGGCGTGACCGACTTGATATCGAGCGCGCGCCAGCTGCCGTCGGGCTGCTGCACGGTCGCCTGTTCAGGCGTGAGTTGCATCAGGCCCCTGATCGCGTTGCGGGCGCGGTCGAGCGATCTGGCTTCAATCAGTTCGGCGATCGTGAACAGCACCATCACCATCGCCGCTTCCGGCCATTGGCGTAGGACCAGCGCGCCGGTGACCGCGATGCTCATCAGCGCGTTGATATTGAGGTTGCCGTTGCGGATTGCGAGCCAGCCCTTTTTGTACGTGGTCAACCCGCAGGAGACGACTGCGATGATCGCCAGTGCCGCCGCGAGCCACGTGGGCGCGCCAAGCCAGGTGGCGGCCTCCGAGCCGACGGCTGCCGCGCCGGCCAGCACCAGCGGCCACCAGGGCTTGTGGGGCGTGGCCGGTGCGCCGGCGAGCGGGGCGCCGGCGTCGGCCAGTTCGGGCTCGAAATCGAGCGAGCGCAGGCTGGCGAGGATCGAGCCGAGCGCCTGCGGTGCGTGAACCACCGTCAGCGCGCGCTGCATCAGGTTGAAGTCGAGGCTGCGCACGTAGGGCATCCGGCCGAGCTTCTTGCGGATCAGTGCTTCTTCGGTCGGGCAGTCCATCTGCATGATGCGGATCGAAGTACGGACGTTGTCGCCGATCGCTTCGGGCCGCGCGAGTTGAGTCAGCACGGCGGGGGCCGCGGCGCAGCAGGCGTCGCTGGCGGCGTGGGCGTGGTTGTGGCCGTCCGCGTGGGCGTGCTTGTGATCGTGGCCGTGGGCGTCCACGGGGTCGCGGCTCGAACCATCGGGGTGCGCATGGTCGTGGTCGTGCTGGTCGCCGTGAGCGTGCCCGCATGCGTGGCTATGGCCGCCGGCGCCGTCGTGGCCATGGGAACGAGCGTGTGTCTGCCCGTCGGCGTGGTCATGGGCGTGTCCACAGCTATGGCCCCCGGCGTGCCCATGCCCATCGGCATGGCCGTGACCATCGTGTCCGGCGTGATCGTGAGCATGCCGTTCGCGGTCCGCATGACCACGTTCCGCGCCACGCTCCTGCTGCGCAACCCGCTCCGGATGGGCGTGAGCGCAGGATCCGCCATGTTCGTGACGGTGAGTTTCGGCGTGGCTGGCGTTACGCATGGTGGCTTCCTTGCTGGATTTGTGGTCTAGTAAACACCTTGAAGCCACTACAAGGTCAAGGCCGCAATCCGGAGGCTCAATGTGAAAATCGGCGAACTCGCGAAGATTGCCCACTGCACCACCGAAACCATCCGTTTCTACGAAAAAGAGGGCCTGTTGCCCGAAGCGGACCGTACCGAAGCGAATTACCGCAGCTACACGGCGCGGCACGTCGAGCGCCTGCGTTTCATCCGCAATTGCCGCGCGCTCGACATGACGCACGACGAGATCCGCGCGCTGCTGCGTCTGACCGACGCCCCGGCCGGCGGCTGCGGTGCGATCAACACCCTGATCGACGAGCACATCGCCCACGTGGATACGCGGATCGATGAGCTCAAGCAGTTGAAGGCGCAATTGACGACCTTGCGTGAGCAATGCCAGGTCGAACAGGCGGTCGAGGATTGCGGCATTGTCCACGGCCTCACCGACATGGAAGTGAGCGCCCCCCGTTCCCGGCATACCCATCTGGGTTGACCCATCGCGGGTCGAGCGGACGCTGACCCTCCCGAGCCTGTCGCCCTGCAGCACCCGCAGCACATGCTGCAGGGCCGAACAAACAATCGAATCGAAGTTGGAGAATCAACGTGTTCAAGTGTAGAAACCAGTCCTGCGAAGCGCAGTGGGAGCAGTCGGACGTCGTCATCAAGAACGAGGGGCAAGGGCTCCTGTTCCGCTGCCCGATGTGCGGTGCGCGCAATTACGTCGAACGTTTCGACGCGGACGATGGCTCGGTGGTCTACGAGCAGATCGACGGCCGTCCCTTCCTGTAAGCCCACCCGAGCCATCGACACATGAACAGTCTTGCCGCCACCACCACCGCCGCCGCGCCGCCAGGCGCCCCCTTCAGCCTGCTGCCGCTGCCTTCCGCGACGCTCGCCAATCTCACCCAGCTCGGCTACGTCGACATGACGCCGATCCAGGCCGCGAGCCTGCCCATCGCGCTGGCCGGCCACGATCTGATTGCGCAGGCAAAAACCGGCAGCGGCAAGACCGCGGCGTTTTCGCTCGCGCTGCTGGCGCGACTCGATGCGCGCAACTTCGCCGTGCAGGCGATGGTGCTGTGCCCGACCCGCGAACTGGCCGATCAGGTGACCCAGGAAATCCGCCGACTCGCACGCGCCGAGCAGAACATCAAGGTGCTGACGCTGTGCGGCGGCACGCCGATGCGCCCGCAAACGACGAGCCTCGAGCAAGGCGCGCATATCGTCGTCGGCACACCCGGGCGCATCATGGATCACCTCGAGCGCGGCAGTCTCGCGCTGGGGGCGCTGAACACACTGGTGCTCGACGAAGCCGACCGGATGCTCGACATGGGCTTCTTCGACGATATCGCAACCGTTGTGCGCCAGTGTCCGAAGGAGCGTCAGACACTGCTGTTCTCGGCGACGTACCCGGAGGGAATCGGCAAGCTGAGCCAGCAATTCCTGCGCAATCCGAAGGATGTGAAGCTCGAAGAGCGCCACGACGACAGCAAGATTCGCCAACGCTTCTACGAAGTGACGGAAGACGGGCGCTTGCATGCCGTTGGCCTGTTGCTGAACCACTACCGGCCGGTCAGCACGCTGGCGTTCTGCAACACCAAGCAGCAATGCCGCGATCTGCTCGACGTGCTGCGCGCGCAAGGTTTTCATGCGCTTGCGCTGCACGGCGAGCTCGATCAGCGCGAACGCGATCAGGTGCTGATCCAGTTTGCGAACCGTAGCTGCTCGGTGCTGGTCGCCACCGACGTCGCGGCGCGCGGCCTCGATATCGCGCAGCTTGAAGCGGTGATCAACGTCGACGTGACGCCTGATCCGGAAGTGCACGTTCACCGGATCGGCCGCACGGGCCGCGCCGATCAGGAAGGCTGGGCGCTGAGCCTCGCGAGCATGAACGAGATGGGCCGGGTCGGCAGTCTCGAACAGGCGCAAGGCCGTGAGGTCGAGTGGCATCCGCTGTCCGGGCTCACGTCCACCAGCAACGAGCGGCTGTTGCCACCCATGGAAACGCTGCAGATTCTCGGCGGCCGCAAGGAAAAGATCCGCCCCGGCGACGTGCTCGGCGCGCTGACCGGCGAAGCAGGCTTCGCCGGTGAGCAGATCGGCAAGATCAACGTAACGGAGTTCTCGACCTATGTGGCGATCGAGCGCAGCGTTGCGCGCGATGCGTTGCGCAAGCTCAGCGCCGGCAAGGTGAAGGGCAAGAAGGTGAAAGTCCGCCTGATGGACGAGTAAGGGACGAGTAAGGGACAAGTAAGCCGCCCGGAACGGCTGCGCTGGCCCGGGCGCAGCCGTGCGCAGGCTCATGCATAGGGGCAGGCGCATCTGGGCATCACGTTTCTTCATACGTCGCCGCATTTCCTGCAGGCTCGACACGCTCACCCTACCCCGCGTTTCCCCTGATACGCCTCGCCACATCCCATTCCGGCCCGCCCCGCGCGGCCTGCCGCCTGCCATGACGTAAACGCATGCCGCGCATGACAAAGTATCGATTGTGAGCGCGCGCCGGCTGATGCCTAATCGTCAAACCGGCTGGAGCGTCATCGACCAGGACGCTCCGCAGCCTCGCCGTCTGATGGAGAAACCGTTATGCAGAGCGCCTTGCACGCCCGCTCGAAACTGCCTGATGTAGGCACGACAATCTTTACCGTGATCGGCCAACTGGCCGCGCAACACGAAGCGTTGAACCTGTCGCAGGGCGCGCCGAATTTCGCACCGGACCCGAGGCTGGTCGACGGCGTCGCCCAGGCCATGCGTGCCGGACATAACCAGTACGCGCCGATGGCCGGCATCGGCGCGCTGCGCGAAGCGCTCGCCAGCAAGGTTGAGACTTTGTACGGTGTGCGCTATGACCCCGCTAGCGAAGTCACCGTGATCGCCAGCGCGAGCGAAGGACTGTATTCGACGATCAGCGCGCTGGTGCATCCGGGCGACGAGGTGATCTACTTCGAGCCGTCGTTCGACAGCTATGCGCCGATCGTCCGCCTGCAAGGCGCAACGCCGGTGCCGATCAAGCTGTCGCTCGCCGATTTTCGCGTGAACTGGGACGAGGTCGCCGCGGCGATCACGCCGAAGACGCGCATGATCATCATCAACACGCCGCACAACCCGACCGCGACCGTGTTCAGCGACGCCGACACCGAGCGCCTGAAGGCCGTGACACGCAACACCGATATCGTGATCCTCTCCGATGAAGTGTACGAGCACGTCGTGTTCGACGGCGCGAAGCATCAGAGCATGGCGCGCCACTCCGAACTGGCGGAACGCAGCGTGATTGTGTCGTCGTTCGGCAAGTCGTATCACGTGACGGGCTGGCGTGTCGGTTATTGCCTCGCACCCGCCGAGCTGATGGACGAGATCCGTAAGGTCCATCAGTTCATGGTGTTTTCTGCGGATACGCCGATGCAATACGCGTTCGTGGACGCGCTCGCCAGGCCGGAGACTTATCTCGGACTCTCGGCGTTCTATCAGCAGAAGCGCGATTTGCTGACGCATGCGTTGCGCGAATCGCGTTTCGAACTGCTGCCGAGCGAAGGCAGCTTCTTCATGCTTGCGCGCTTTCGCGGCTTCTCCGACGAAAGCGACAGCGATTTCGTGCTGCGCCTGATTCGCGATGCGCGGGTTGCGACGATTCCGCTGTCGGCCTTCTACACCGACGGCACGGATTCCGGCCTGATCCGGTTGAGTTTTTCGAAGGACGACGCGACGCTGATTGAAGGCGCGCGCCGGCTGTGTTCAATCTGAGGAGCGCCACATGAGCCAGATGCAGGAGACGCTTACCGCCGCGGTCGTGCAGATGAGCAGCACGGACGACGTTGCACACAATCTTGCCGAAGCGCGCCGCTGGGTCGAAGAGGCGGCGCGGGCCGGGGCGACGCTCGTCTGTTTGCCCGAATACTTTTGCTGGATCGGCCGCGACGAAAGCGGGCGCGTGGCGCTCGCCGAAGCGTTCGGCGATGGCCCGATTCAGCACGCGCTTGCCCAGCTCGCGCGTGAGACGGAAACGTGGCTGATCGGCGGCACCGTGCCGATTCGCCCGGCGAGCGGCCCGCAAGCCGGCACGCACGCGTACAACACCGCGCTGATGTTCGATCCGGCGGGGCAGTGCAGCGCGCGCTACGACAAGATTCATCTGTTCAGCTTCAACCAGGGTGCCGAGCAGCATGCTGAAGGCGACACGATGGTGGGCGGCACAAGCGTCGGCACAGCGGCAGGGCCGTTCGGCACGTTGCGGCTTTCCGTGTGCTACGACCTGCGTTTTCCTGAGTTGTATCGCGTGGGACCGGCCGCCGATGTGATCGCCGTGCCTGCTGCGTTCACGCACACGACGGGTCTCGTGCACTGGGAGTTGCTGCTGCGCGCTCGCGCCGTCGAGAACCAGGCGTACGTGCTTGCGTCCGGCCAATGCGGCACGCATCCGAACGGGTGGCGCACTTTTGGCAACAGCATGATCGTCGGCCCATGGGGCGAGGTGCTGGCGCGTCACGATGACGAGCCGGGCATCGCCGTCGCCACGCTCAGACGCAGCGTGCTGGAGGAAGTGCGCGGGCGTCTGCCGGTACTCGAACACCGCCGCCTCGCGACGCCGCCGCAAGTCGCGCCGGTGTGAGCGGGCCAAAGCGTGCGCGCTTGCATTGCCCGTACAGACAGGGAATTCCGCACCGCCGGCGCCATGACCAGCGGGCCGGAAGTGACCTCCAACAAGTGACCTCACATTCAAGGGAAGGGGATCAACGATGAAACTGCTCAAGACACTGCTTGCACTCGCATGCGCACTGGCCTCGGTATCGGCCTTCGCTGCCGACACGGGCACGCTGCGCTTCGGCCTCGAGGCGCAATATCCGCCGTTCGAGTCGAAAGGGCCGAACGGTGAGTTGCAAGGCCTCGATATCGACATTGGCAACGCCGTCTGCGCGACCGCACATCTGACCTGCAAGTGGGTCGAAACGTCATTCGATGGCCTGATTCCCGCGCTCGAGGGGCGCAAGTTCGATGCGATCAACTCAGCGATGAACGCCACCGAAAAGCGCCGCCAGGCAATCGATTTCACCAACGTGGTCTACCGAGTGCCGACCCGGTTGATTGCGAAGAGCAACAGCGGCATCGAGCCGACGCCTGAATCGCTGAAGGGCAAACGTGTGGGTGTGCTGCAGGCGTCGATTCAGGAAACCTACGCGAAAGCCCATTGGGAAGGCGCGGGCGTGACCGTCGTGTCGTATCAGGATCAGAACCAGATCTACGCGGACCTCGGAGCGGGCCGGCTGGACGGGACACTTGTTCTGGCGCCGGCTGGGCAAACGGGCTTCCTGTCGCGTCCCGAGGGCAAGGGCTTCGCGTTTGTCGGCCAACCGGTGCGCGACGACAAGATTCTCGGCAGCGGCATTGCGTTCGGTCTCCGCAAAGGCGACACCGCGCTGCGCGATCAGTTGAACGCAGCAATTGCCAGGCTGCAGGCCGACGGTACGGTGAAGACACTGGCACAGAAATACCTGGGTAACATCGACGTCACGCCGAAGTAAGCGCCGTCTACTGCTTCTGCGCTGCCTGATCGACGCCGCGAAACTCGTTTTCCGCGTCGACCATGCGGCGCTTGAGCAAGGGCACGTTGTTCACCACGCGCAGGCCGGTGCGCATCGCGCCGAGCGCCACGCGTCCCACCACCGGACGATGCAACGCGCCGCGCTCGTCGAACTGCTTGCGCGATTCCGCCACCGCGTGGAATCCATAGCGACGCATCTCGGCTTCGTAACCCGCCACGGCGTCATGACCGGACAGCCTGCCGCGCTGGGCGTCGCCCAGGCGTGCGGCTAACAGCGCCGCGTCGCGCAATGCGGTGTTGGCGCCTACGCCGCGTCCCGGCGTCATCAGATGCACGGCGTCGCCGAGGACGGTGACGTTGGTGGTCGGCCACGCGTCGAGCGGGACCGACGTGCGCACATCGACGCTGAAGGTCGTGGCCGGATCGGACGCGCGAATCAGCGCACGCAGATTCGGATGCCAGCCGTCCGTGATTTCCGTGGCAAGCGCGAGCATCGCGGGCTGTCCAAGCGACCTGGGATTGGCCGGCAGATTGCGCAGCGCGCCCCATACGGCCCACATCAGATAGTCGCGGCTGTTGTCGTACAGCAGACCCGGCCAGCGCGTGAGCAGTTCGGTATCGTTGCTGCCGATGCCCTCCTTCAGGCCCGCCGTCCCCCACGGAAATTCCATCACATGCAGGATCGCGCCGAAGCCCTTCGGCGCGTTGATCAGCGTGATGCCGTCCAGCACCTTGGGCGGCAGCAGCGCGCGCGATGCTTCGCTCATCGGCACCTTGGCGCCGATGCTGACGATGCCGGTGTTTTCGAGCCGCGCATCCGGCAGCGATTGCCGGCGCACCTTCGATCGCGCGCCGTCTGCGCCGATCAGCAGGTCGGCGGTGGCATGCGTGCCGTCGGCGAAATGCGCGGTCACGCTGCCGTCGGCATGCTGCTCGTAGGCGGTGAAGGTCTTGTCGAAATGGACGTGCTCTTCCAGTCCGGTGAGCAGCACTTGCCTGAGGGTCATGCGGCTGACGGATTTGCCGCCGCTCATCGATTCCTCGTCGAGCGGCACGGACAGCAGCTCCGTCATGCGCTCCGTCAGGATGTTGAAGAAGCCGGGCGTGCGCGCGCAGGTTGCGAGGAAGGTGGCAAACAGATCAGCCGGCAGACACGCCTTCAGCGAAGCCACGCCATGCGCGTTGATGCCGACGCGATAGCCCTGAAAACCGTCGGCACGCGTGCGGTCGCGTTCGTAGACGGCGACGTTGATGCCGGTCTGCTTCAGACCATGCGCGAGACACAGGCCGCCGGTGCCGGCGCCGATGATGATGACGTTCATGGGTTCACGGCTCATGCTTTCGTCTCCTTGTTTGCAAGGGGCCTGGCCAGCTTGTATGAGGTGGCGTCGGAGGGGAGCGAATAGTGTTGGGAGATTTCCTCGAGCCACTCCTCGCTCCACGTGATGGTTCCGGCCTTCAGGTCGGCGACGAGGCTGCGCACCCACTCGAGTTCCACGACCAGCTTTACGCGGATCAGTTCGAGTTCCAGCAGGAACAGACGGGGTAGCTGAAGGGCGTTCGCTTCCTCGGTGAGCGCGTCGAGGCGGGCGAGTTCGCGTTCGAGCGCATCGACGCGCGTTTCGAGCTGGCGGAGCACGTCGTCGGGGGACAGCATTGGCAGGAGGGCTTTGACTTAATGCAAGCGAGTGATGTTCTTTGGCCTGGTTGCAGACTTTAATTGATGTTTGGGATAGCGTGTCCTGTCGTGATTAACCCGGTTAAGGCCGGCAAGTTCTCTATGCGAATCGCATTTGTCAAAGATCTGGCGTGCGAGCGCAAGTATGCGAATTTGGTGATTTGGGAAAGGGCGGCGGCGTGCCGGTCAAACGTACCTGTGTTGCGCCGGTGACCATGGCGACCTGCGCTGTGCACACGTCGGGCTATGTGCGAACTACTTGCAAATTTCCATCGGTACTTGCAAATCAGCCAACCGTTCGTGCCGATCGTCGGAGTTGTTGTGGCTCCATTTCATGAATACTGGCTATCTGGCCCGGCAGGTACTAAAATCTGGTCAGGTTGACCATTTCTTCGGGAGGGATGTCATGACAGACTTGGAATCGAAGTTCGGCAGCGAAAACCCAGCTAGCCACGCGGATCTGTTCAGCATTGCGCTCAGGGAGATCGCACGGCGCATTGGCGCGCAGGTGGGCGATGAAGTCCGCACTCCAATCTCAGAGTTCAAGAGCAACTATTCTCCCATTCTCGACCGGGCGAGTGGAGGTTCGGTCGAGGTTCTCACGCGCGGCAAGCGCCGCTTTGTGATTCTCGATGAGGCAATCGTTGAGGCGCTTATTCTGGAGGCAAACGACCGGAAAACAATCGGCGAGGCGTTTGCCGGTTTGCCAAGCATGCCGGCGGGAGGCCGCAGGCCGCTGGATATGTCGATCGCTTCGGTTGATCAGTACCGTCTGCCGGGTGGGGAGCCGTCCGCACGATGAAATATCTTCTTGGCGCCAATACGCTGATCGACCTTTGCTACCCCATGACACCCGCCACGCAGTGGGCGCAAACCATCCCGGTGAGCGACTGCTGCCTGAGCGTGATCAGCGTTGCGACGACGCGTGACGTAATTGATAGGGCGCCGCTCAGTTCCCCTGATCGCCTGCGGCTGAATCTCGCGTTTCGAAGCCGTCTCGCTACGTTCACGAACGGCGGCGCGCACATCCTGCCGTTTGATCGGCTAGAAGCCGATCTGTGGCAGGCATGGCGCAGTCACGTGCCGCTCGACATCAGCCGCAACGGCGCCCTGCATCCCGCTAACCAGGACACCCGTATGGTGATCGCGACAGCTTTTGCGCACGGCCTTGAACTGGTCGAGCCCGCTGAGGCGTACCACAGCGAGCTGACTGCTCACGGCCTGACTGTCCATTCGCTCTAAAGGGAAAACGTGCTCGACCAATACCGTCTTCCGCAAGCGGGTGTCCCGATCAAACCGCGCGACTGCGCGCGCGTTCTGAGCCTGTCGGGTGGTGGATACCGCGGGCTATATACGGCGCGCCTGCTTGCGCGGATCGAGGACATGGATTCCAACAAGGGGCAGCCGATCGGTTCGCGCTTCGACGTGATCGCGGGCACCTGACTTTGAAGCGTTGTCGTCATACAGCCAGCAAGCGCAGCGTAGGCCAGCCCTCGACGCTCACGAAAATAGACCCATTTGTGCTCACCAAAATGAACCCTCGAAGTGCGCAGTGCTTAGTCACCGATGATCTGACGAACGGCAGGAAGATCGCGGCGAACGGCGACGAAGAGGGTTTAGGGGGGATCTCG
>DASZIR010000082.1:0-126143 GCA_035948995.1 Paraburkholderia sp.
CACCAGTGCCGCGGGCTGGGCAAGCCACGTCGGATACCAGAACGAGCGGATTTCGCGCTTCGCCTGATAGCGCGAACCCGCGCCACCATCAAAACCGTCGTACGACGGGGCCTGCAAAAACAGCGTTTTCATGAATACTCCCGCAACCTGCGTTGAATCTGATTATTGATTGATTGACGTCCTCCCCGTCCTGAAGGACGGGGTTTCTCGGAGCAAATCTGATGAACCTGCACCGGCGCCCCGCAGTACCCAGGCACCGGCTGTCCAATATGCAGCGCTTTATCCGCGATCGGAAACTTCTACGATTGACGTACGCGGCTGCGTCACGCGATTGACGACCGGCATGCGCGCGCCGCGCCAGACGACGTGCGAGCCGAACACGGCGCCCAGCCACTGCAGCGCCAGCAAGGTATCGCGCAACGGCACGAGCGGCAGGTCGTGCCAGAAGGTTCGCGAATAGCGGGCGCTGCGCGCATGCAACAGGATGCGCGCAATGATACCCGTAACTGTGCTGATCGACAGCGTAAGCGCCATGAAAGGGTGGCCGATGGCTGCATCGCCACTGTTCATGCCGAGCAGCAGCGCTGCGCCGATCAGCAGCCACGGTGAGGTGAAGGTAATGAACAGCGACGCGAAGCCCGGCGGATTAACCGAGCGGATCGTGCGCAGCCAGCGCATTTCACGCAGCCACAAGGTGGTGAAAGTCGGCTCGATCACGTCCGTGTCGACCATCACCGACGACAACACCGTGTTCATGCCCAGCGCCCGCGCATGTTCGGCCAGCCAGTAGTCGTCGGCGAGGCAGTCCTTCAGCGCCTCGAAACCGCCGATACCCTCGAGCGTCGTGCGGCGCAGCGCCAGCGTGGCACCAAAGCCGAAGCGGCGCGAGCCGCCCGCGTGCGCCACCCGCACCGACGGCGCGAACCATTCGTTGATGAACAACGCCCCGACGCGCGGCCAGAAACCGCCGACGCTCTGCGCGCGGTACAGGCAGGTCACGACGCCCGTGTCCGGGTCGGCCAGCGGCGCCGTTACCGTATCGAGGTAGTCCGGCTCGACGGCGATGTCGCTATCGGCGAGCACGATGATGTCGTGCCGTGCGCGCTCGGCCATGTTGATCAGATTGCTGACCTTCAGGTTGCTGCCGTGCACGCGCGAATCGATCACGAGCTCGATGTCGCACTGCGGGTACGCGGCCTGCAACCGCCGCACCACGGCAATGGCCGGATCGACCGGCGACGATACGCCGAACAGCAGCTGGAAGCACGGATGCGCCTGCTCGCAGAACGTGACGAGGTTTTCGTACAGGCGCGGCTCGATACCGCACAGCGGCTTGAGCACGCTGACGGAAGTCCAGCCGATGTGCCGGCTGCGGGGGCGCTTGCTGAAAAACGGCATCGCCACGGCGGCAACACCCGCGTAGATCGTGGCAACGCAGCACAGCGCAACCAGCAGCCACGCCAGAACAGAATACGAATGCACCGTCATTGGCCACCACTCCTCGTCCAGGTGGTCCGGGCTTCGGGAACAGCAGTACAAATCAACAAGATATGCGTCAGGACGCTCGTTCGCACGATGGGGGCTCCTTCTACTTGCGCCCGGACAAACGGCGTCGAAATGAGCCGCACTGCCGAAGCAAAGCGTGCGAACGCGCTCCCGTAATGTCCCGTAATATTAAAGTGGGCAGATGACAGATAATCGAAAGCGAAAAGACAGATATCTGTCAACCAAGCCCGACAGGGTGATCTGGAATGCGCTTCTGTCAGCCACCACAGAGGGTTGAAACTACAGGGTTGATGGCGCGGACATCGCTGCAACAGAGTTGCGCAGTGCTGCGCCGTTGAATGGCAATCGCACGCACATTCATGGTCGCGAAAATTGTAGCAGCGCCAGCGAAACCTTGCTAAGCGCAATCGGTCATTCGGAGTGTAAATTTGTTAATTTTGTAGGTATCTTTTACAGTTATATAACGCGGCGTTGTTCGGACGACGCTAATCGCGGCATTTTGACGGCAATCGTGGCACTTCGGGTGAGGCGTCCCGTCCATGCCCGGAGAGCGTCCCGGCCGCAGCTGGCCCCGTCCGGATGTGTGGCCCGATGATGGGGCCCATGACCGGGTCGCAAACCCCACGCCAGTCCTACCCGGCGCCCCGTTCCGCGCGGCTTCACACACGCACAGCGCCGCCCGCCTTGCCAACACCCTGCTGTGGTTGTGGACTTGTTCAGCCCGTCAGCGCGAATGAAAGCGCTTTGGCACAATCCGTTTTTGCCTTTGCTGTCGGCGGCCTTACGCACGTGAACCTTCGTTCCACGCGAGCCGTGCGGCGCGGGCTTCGGACGAACTTGCCATGATCCCTTTCTCGGTTCTCGACCTCTCCCCCATCACCGCTGGCGCAACCGCGGCGCAGGCCTTCAGCAACACGCTCGATCTTGCCCAGCACGCGGAAAAGTGGGGCTATCGACGCTACTGGCTCGCCGAGCACCACAACATGACCGGCATCGCCAGTGCGGCGACCTCGGTGGTGATCGGCTACGTGGCGGGCGGCACCCGGACGATTCGCGTCGGCTCGGGCGGCGTCATGCTGCCGAATCACGCGCCGCTCGTGATCGCCGAACAGTTCGGCACGCTCGCCTCGCTCTATCCGGGGCGCATCGATCTGGGTCTGGGCCGCGCGCCCGGCACCGACCAGACCACCGCCCGCGCACTGCGCCGCGACCTGCAAGGCAGCGCGGACTCGTTCCCGGATGACGTCGTCGAACTGCAGCGCTATTTTGCCGACCCGGTACCCGGCCAGCGCGTGCGCGCGGTCCCGGGCGCCGGGCTGCACGTGCCGTTATGGCTGCTCGGCTCGTCGCTCTTCAGCGCGCAACTGGCGGCGGCGATTGGCCTGCCGTTCGCGTTCGCCTCGCACTTCGCGCCGGACCATATGCTGACCGCGCTGCGGATCTATCGCGCGCAATTCCGCCCGTCGGAGACGCTCGATAAGCCCTATGCGATAGTCGGGGTGAATCTGTTCGCCGCGGACACGGACGACGAAGCCCAGCGCCTCTTCACGTCGTTGCAGCAGCAGTTCGTCAATCTGCGGCGCGGCACGCCGGGCCCGTTGCAACCGCCGGTCGACCGGATCGAGGCGGCTGGGCTCGAGTTGAGCAGCGTGGCCCAGTCGCTGGCGTGCTCGGTGATCGGCGACCCGGACACCGTGCGGGCCGGTCTGCTCTCGGTGATCGAGCAAACCGGCGCCGACGAGTTGATGCTGACCGGGCAGATCTACGATCACCAGGCGCGGCTGCATTCATTCGAAATCGCCGCGCAGGCGCGCGAAGCGCTCGCCGGCGGCAACTGATCCGTCTGTCGCCGCGCCAGTCCCGTCAAGGTCCCGTCAAGGATTGGCCGGCGGCACCGCCGCCAGCCCGTCGAGCAGGGCCTTGTGGAACGCTTGCGGATCCTGCATCTGCGGCGCGTGGCCAAGCTCGGCGAACTCGACGAGCGTCGCGTGCGGAATGGTCCGCGCGGCAAGCTTGCCCAGTTCCGGATAGAGGCCGATCCTGGCGCGCACTTTGGGCGGTGCCGCGTCCTTGCCAATCGCCGTCGTGTCCTTCTGCCCGATCAACAGCAGCGTCGGCATCTGCAACTGTCCCAGTTCATAGACGACCGGCTGCGTGTAAATCATGTCGTACAGCAGCGCGGAATTCCACGCGACGATCTGCTTGCCCGGCCCGCGATACATCCCCGCCAGCATCTGCACCCACGGTTCGTAGTCCGCGCGCCAATGGCCCGCGTAGTAGGTCGCCTGTTCGTAGCGGCGGATGCCGTCGGCGGTGGTCTTCAGCTCGCGCTCGTACCATTGATCGACGGACAGCGACGGCACGCCCTTCGCTTTCCAGTCCTCGAGGCCAATCGGATTGACGAGCACCAGTTGCTGGGTTTCCTGCGGGTACATCAGCGCGTAGCGGATCGCCAGCATGCCGCCCGTCGAATGGCCGATCACCGTCGCGCGGCTCACCTCCAGCGATTCGAGCAAGGCGTGCGTGTTGCGGGCAAGCTGCTGGAAACTGTATTGGTAGTGTTCCGGCTTGCTCGATTTGCAAAAGCCGATCTGATCCGGCGCAATCACCCGGTAACCCGCCTCGCTCAAGCGCCGGATGGTGGGCTCCCAGGTCGCCGCGCAGAAATTCTTGCCGTGCAGCAGCACCGCCGTGCGGCCGTTCGCGTGCTGCGGCTTGATATCCATGTAGGCCATATGCAATGCCACGCCCTGCGACGTGAAGCCGAATTGTTCGACGGGCGCCGGATAGTCGAAACCTTGCAGTTCCGGACCGTAGGCCGGGCCGTCGTTGGCGACGGCGGCGCTCGCATCGGCGGGCGCACTGGCGGAAGCGGCCAGCGCGGTGTTCACCACGGCGGACAGGGCCAGCACCGAGGTGGTCAGCAACGCGAACAGGGTTTGACGGTTGAAATTCACAGCCAGTGGGTTCTGACGGAATCAAGTCCTGCGAAGAAATCCGGGCCGGCGGGTGGCGGGCAGGAGCACGCCGGTGCACTCAGGCACACGCCGGCGCGCAGCAACCCTGCAGCCGCACGGCGCGCGGCCCGCTACGCCGGGTCTGGCCTAGCCAGGATCGGGCCGCCCCGATAGACCCCGAACGAAGCCGCCGATTCTACGTTGCCGGACAAAATTCCGCTCCGGCGCAAGCACGCCCGGGCCAGCACAGGCCCGTGCAGCCTCACGCACTCCCACCCAGGTCACCCAAACTGCCGGTGGCACGCATATTGCCACGACGCGATCGCACGGCTATGCGTCATGCCGCACTGACGGGTCAATTTCCGGCTGCGATCTTGCGCAGGACAACGATACGTTGCGATACGTTGCGCATCCACATAATCCAGACTATTCGCCAGCAGCAAATCGGTGCTAGAAATAGCAAACAATCGTGAGCGGCACCGCGACAGAAGCGAGCATCTGGACCAGAATCAACATAAAAACAGCCAGCATGACCATCCGGGGCACACCACCAGCAACCAAGTTGCATGGGACCGGAGTAAGCGCTAAAGCCCTAACTGCGGTCGACAAAGGAGACAAAGCATGGAAACTCCGGCAAGCCTCAACGATCTGCAACGCGCCACGCTCGCCATCGTCCTCGCGGGCGGCCGCGGCACGCGGCTTGGCCCGCTCACCAACAAGCGCGTCAAACCGGCCGTGCACTTCGGCGGCAAGTACCGGATCATCGACTTTGCGCTGTCCAACTGTCTGAACTCCGGTATCCGCCGCATTGCCGTGGTCACGCAGTACAAGGCCCATTCGCTGATCCGGCATGTGCAGCGCGGCTGGGGGTTCCTGCGCGGCGAGTTCAACGAGTTCATCGACCTGTGGCCCGCCCAGCAACGCGTCGAAGGCGCGCACTGGTATCGCGGCACCGCCGACGCCGTGTTCCAGAACCTCGACATCATCCGCTCGATCCGGCCGAAATACGTCGTGGTGCTGGCGGGCGATCACATCTACAAGATGGACTACACGCGCATGATCCGCGACCACGTCGAAAGCGGCGCGGACTGCACCGTCGGCTGCATCGAGGTGCCGCGCATGGACGCCGTGGCGTTCGGCGTGATGCACGTCGACGCCAGCCGCCGGGTAACCGGCTTCGTCGAAAAGCCCGCCGATCCGCCGGCGATGCCGGGACGGCCGGACATGGCGCTTGCCAGCATGGGCATCTACGTATTCAACGCGGACTACCTGTACACACTGCTGGAGGAAAACATCACCAGCGCCGAGACCGATCACGACTTCGGCAAGGACATCCTGCCGCGCGTGGTCACACAGGGTCACGCAATCGCGCATCCGTTCAGCATGTCGTGCGTATCGTCGGACCCGAACGTCGAGCCTTACTGGCGTGACGTCGGCACCATCGACGCGTACTGGTCCGCCAATCTCGATCTCGCCTCGACCATCCCGACACTCGACCTGTACGACCCCGACTGGCCGATCTGGACGCAGCAGCAGCAATTGCCGCCCGCCAAGTTCGTGCGCGACATGAACGGGCTGCAGGGTTCGGCCACCAACCTGATTGTGTGCGGCGGCTGCGTGATCTCCGGTTCGCAGATTTCGCGCTCGGTGCTGTCGTCGAATGTGGTGGTGAATTCTTTTTGTAACATCAATGAGGCAGTCTTGTTGCCTCAGGTCACGATCGGCGCGAGTTGCCGCTTGCGGCGCGTCGTGATCGATCGCGGCTGTGCGATTCCGGACGGCATGGTGATCGGCGAAGACCCGGCGCTCGACGGCGAACGCTTCTACCGCACCGAGACTGGCATCGTGCTCGTCACGCCGGACGCGCTGCGCGGCCTGACGACGGCGCACTAGACCGGGAACGGGCAAGAGAGGCGCGCTTGCGCGCCTCGCCGAACGCAAACGCAAACGCAAACGCAGCACGATCTGAGCACAACCCGAGCACAACCGACGCACGACCTGCGCAAAATCGCAGCACCAGCCCAGCACAACCGGAAACCTGCCCATGACGATTCGCGCGCTGCACGTCGCAAGCGAGCTGTATCCCCTCCTTAAGACAGGCGGTCTTGCCGACGTGGCGGGCGCCCTCCCCCCGGCGCTGATCGAGCGCGGCGCGGACGTACGGGTGCTGCTGCCGGGTTTTCCCGCCGTGGTGGCCGGGCTTGCCGATCTGCGCCCGGTCGCGCAACTGGGGCGCCGCTTCGATGCGCCGCACGTCACGCTGGAACAGGGCACGCTGCAGGCCAGCGGCCTCGTGGTCTACGTGATCCGCGCCGAGACGCTCTATGAGCGGCCCGGCAACCCCTACCTCGACGCGGAACACGTGCCGTACGGCGACAACGCCCAGCGTTTTGCGCTGCTCGGCTGGACCGCGGCGCAACTCGCCCAGCAGCTCGACCCAGCGTGGGCGCCGCAGATCATCCATGCGCACGACTGGCATGCCGGCCTCGCCCCCGCCTATCTGAGAGCGGCCGAGCGCCAGCACGGCAGAGCGTTCGCGCGCAGCGTATTCACGGTGCATAACCTCGCTTATCAGGGCGTGTTCCCGGCGCATCAGTTCGGCCAGCTGGCATTGCCGGCCGATTTCTTCAACATGCACGGGGTCGAGTTCTACGGCCAGTTGTCGTTCCTGAAGGCGGGCTTGTACTACAGCGACCGCATCACCACGGTCAGCCCCACCTATGCCCGCGAAATCCAGACCCTTGCCCAGGGCGGCGGCCTCGACGCGTTGCTGCGCAGCCGCTCGCACGACCTGTCCGGGATTCTGAACGGCGTCGACTACACGGTGTGGAACCCCTCGGCCGACACCTTGCTTCCCGAGCACTACACCGAGTCGCACCTGTCCGGCAAGCACGCCTGCAAGGCCGCGCTGCAGAAGCGCTTCGGCCTCGCGGAGAAAAGCGACGCGCTGCTGTTCGGCGTGGTGAGCCGTCTCACTGAACAGAAAGGGCTCGACCTGCTGCTCGCCGCGCTGCCGGAAGTCATCAAGCGCGGCGGCCAGCTGGTCGTGTTCGGCACCGGCGACCCGGCGCTGGAAACCGGCTTGCAGCGCGTGGCGCATGCGCATCCCGACTCGGTGGCGGTGGAGCTGGGCTTTGACGAAGCGCTCGCGCACGCGATCATCGCCGGCAGCGATGTGGTGGCGGTGCCATCGCGCTTCGAGCCGTGCGGCCTCACGCAGCTCTATGCGCTCGCCTACGGCTCGCTGCCGCTCGTCCACCGGGTGGGCGGACTGGCGGACACGGTGGTCGACGCGTCGCTCGAAAACCTCGCCGACGATCTCACCACAGGCTTCGTGTTCGAGCGCTTCGAACCCGAAGCCCTGGGCGCCGCGATCCGCCGCGCCTTCGCGCTTTACGCCCGGCACGCCGAATGGAAAGCCACCCAGCGCCGCGCCATGCGGCAGGATTTTGGCTGGGGCGCGTCGGCCGAGCGCTATCTGGCGCTGTACCGCGAACTCGCTCCCGCCTGAGGCTGCCAGCACGGCTGAGTGATGGTTCGGCGCAACACCACGGGGACGGATCGCCCCAACCGTGCGAAACTCGCCGTACGAAGCTCGCAGTAGCGCACTGGCCGTATCAAAACCATGTATTGTTTATTGCACATGCACACCGTGTGCGGGTGGCGTGCTGTTTGAACGCCCGAAGCGCTGGGACAGCGGCGCCTGGGCCGGCGCCGGGCTGACCATGCGATGTGCCTGTGCAGCGCAGTTCGCACTGCTCAACCAGCAGGGTAAAGCGGAGCCGCTCCTCACCAACACCTACAAACGGCGCCTAGCGGAATCGCGCCGGTGAACACATCATGAAAAACGTTCTGAGCATCCAGTCACATGTCGTGTTCGGGCACGCGGGCAACAGCGCCGCGGTGTTCCCGATGCGCCGTCTCGGCGTCAATGTCTGGCCGCTCAATACCGTGCAGTTCTCGAATCACACGCAATACGGCCACTGGACCGGCAGCGCCATCGACGCTGCGCAGGTGCAGGATCTGGTCGACGGCATCGGCGCAATCGGCATGCTGCCGCGCTGCGATGCGGTGTTATCCGGCTATCTGGGCACGCCCGACCAGGCGCAGGCGGTGATTGAAGTGGTCAAGGCCGTGAAAGCGGCCAATCCGCGCGCCTGGTATTTCTGCGACCCGGTGATGGGCACGACGGCCGGCTGCAAGGTCGAACCGGGCATCCAGCAATTCCTCGTGAGCACCATGCCCGAGGTGGCCGACGGCATGGCGCCGAACCACGGCGAATTGCAGCGCCTCGTCGGCCGCGAGATCGATACGGTCGAGGAGGCGGTCGAGGCCTGCCGCGAAATCATCGCGCGCGGCCCCAAGATCGTGCTGGTCAAACATCTGCTCGACCGCAACAGTCCCGCCGACCGCTTCAACATGCTGGTGGTCACGCCGACCGAGGCGTTGATGGGGCAGCGGCCGCTCTACCCGTTTGCCCGCCAGCCTGTCGGCGTCGGCGATCTGACGAGCGCCGTGTTCGTGGCCCGCACGCTGCTCGGCGACCCGATCCGCGCGGCCTTCGAACATACGCTCGCGGCCGTGAACGCAGTCGTGAAAGCAACCTGGCAGGCCGGCCGCTACGAGCTGGAACTGGTCGCCGCGCAGAATGAAATTGCCCAGCCGCGCGAGTGGTTCGACGCGTGGACCGCTGAGACGGTATAGCGCGGCTACCTGCTGGCCCTGGCGTTGCCGCGCGGGTGGCTTCAGTGCTCGCCGGCCCCAACATTTCCCTCGGCCCGAACACGCTATTCCCGCTTGCGAGGGCAATCGAGACAGCGGGTCAAGCCCGCGCCTTGCCAGCTCCACTGACGCAGCATTGTCAGCCGCTCGTCCTATAATGCGTGCCGCGCGGTGCACGCAATACTGTTCAAGCACCCGCTACAGGCGAACGAGGCACAGATGGACGGTCATATCCGCAGCGAGCGGGAAGAATATTTTGAAGAGTTGTGCATCAGCGTCGATGCCGACGAAGCGCACGAGCAGGAAGCGATCGAGTACTTCGAGAACCAGTTCGGCGAGGCGGATTTCGATCCGGCGCAATGGCTCGATATCGCGCTCTACTATTCGCCGGCGGTGGCACGCGGGATCGTCGATCTCGTCACGCCGGACGACAAGGCGCGCAGCAACATCGCCGAAGTGATCGCGGACAATCTCGACATCTCGTACGGCGCGGACGAGTGCCAGCAGTTCGCCGAGACGGTCCAGTTCGCGCTCGCCAACGGCGTGCCGGTCGACCTCGACCTGGTGCTCGACGGCTGCCAGCGCGCCATCGACGATCTCGAGACCTGGGCCGACGACGACACCAGGGAACCGTTGTCGCGTCTGCGCGAAGAACTGCTGCGTCTGCAAGGCGAGCAGTAAGCGCTTTTTCGCCCCCACCTTTTCGCTCCCTCCGCGAGGCCGGCGCAGACGCGCCGGCCCCTCTCACGTGTGCCGGCATCCGCACGCCGCGTCCGCTGCCAACCCAGCCCCCGCCCGCCCCGTTCGTGGCCTGTGCTCAAATGCTCATCCCAGGCGCCGCGATCTGCCAAGACGGCCTCATATTGGCTTTCTATATTCGCGTCAGATTGACGGGACAAGTGTCCGAAGCGGCGTGAGTCATCGGAATCGGTTGTGCGGCGTGCACCTCCCCATGTTTTCCATCATTGTTTCTGGCGTTCGATCGTCCGTACCCTGCGACAGTTCGGACCCCTTCGAAGGAGGCCACGCCCTGAAGCACCGAGCCGATATGCAACCGATGACGAGCCGGCCTTCAGCTGATACCAAGCCGTTACTCCAGCCGCATCGGGCAGCCCGGCCAGGCACGCATGCGCGTTTCGCGCGCCTGGCGTTTCAATCCAGCGTCACCGTCGTACCTGGCCATCAGCAACCTCTCGGGACACCTGGCCAGCCATACAGCTTTTCATAACCTGAACCTGTCGATGGAAGGAGAGACCATGAGTCTTCGCTACACGCTGAAACCCCTCGCTGTCATGCTGGGCGCCGTCCTTGCGATTGCGCCGCTATCCGGCTTCGCTGACGACCTGCCGGTGAAGGTCGGCTTCGCGGCGCCGCTGACGGGCGTCAATGCCGGCTACGGCAAGGACCTGGAAAACGGCGTACTGCTCGCCATCGAGGAAGCCAACGCACAAAAGATCAAGGTGGGCAACCAGGTCGCCAACTTCCAGCTCGTCTCCGAGGACGATCAGGCCGACCCGCGCGTCGGCGTGCAGGCGGCGCAGAAGCTGGTGGACGGGAACGTGTCGGTGGTAGTCGGCCACTTCAACTCGGGCACGACGATTCCCGCGTCGCAGCTTTACGAGACGGCCGGCATTCCGGTCATCGACCCGGCCGCCACCAATCCGATCATCACCGGCCGCGGTTTTGCCAACACCTTCATGGTGATCTCCACGGACGCGCAGAACGCCGGCAATGCGGGCGCTTACGCGGTCGAGGTGAGCAAGGCCAGGCGCATCGCGATCTTCGACGACCGCACCGCGTTCGGCCAGGGCGAAGCCGACGAGTTCGAAAAAGCGGTGAAAGCGCATGGCGGCAATATCGTCGCGCACGAGTACACCAACAACCAGGCGGTCGACTTCAGCACGCAACTCACCGCAATCAAGGCGACGAACGCGGATCTGATCTTCTTTGGCGGTCTCGATACGCAAGCCGCAGGCGTCGCCAAGCGGATGAAGCAACTCGGCCTCACGGCGCAGCTGGTCGGCGGCGGCGGCGTGATGGATCCGGAGTTCGTCAAGCTGGCAGGCGATGCGGCCGAAGGCGCGATGGCGTGGGAATATGGCCGGCCGCTCGCGCAGTTGCCGGGCGGCAAGGACTTCTCGGCCAAGTTCAAGAAGCGCTTCGGTGTGGATATCCTGTCGTATGCGCCGTTCGGCTATGACGCGGCGTGGGCGGCGATCAAGGCCATGCAGCAGGCCAAGTCCACCTCGCCGGCGGTCTACCGCCCGGTGTTGAAGGCGATCAGCTTCGACGGCGTGACCGGTCCGATTGCGTTCGACCCCAACGGCTCGCTGAAGAACGCCGGCTCGACGCTGTATCAGGTCAAGGGCGGCGTCTGGGTGCCGATTGTGACCAAGGGCGGCGGCAGCTAGGCAGTGTGACGCCTCGTCTGCCGCCGTGCATCCGGTGTGCGGTAGCGGCGAGGCGCGTTTTGTCCTCAAAGTGCGTCACCGGTTCTAGTGTGACCGGTCGACCGGTGTGGCCGCTATCCGGCTATCCCGCTATCCCGCCATGCCGGTCGACGCGCCCTTCCCGCTTCACCCCCTCGCTTTGCTGCGATGCACACTTGCGTGCGCATCCTTCGCCAGCCGCCCGATCATGCAGGCGCGCCGCAGGAACGTCGCTCCCCCGCTTAAGCTTGCGCCAAGGTTCGCTGCGCTATGCTCTCTCACCCAACGTCACCGGAACACCGGCTGCCCGCGCGGATTCTCTTGCCTCACATCAGGAAACAGGCAAACAGGCGCGCACGCGGACTGAACCCGGCGGCAGCAAGCGGGTCTCAAGCAGTTCGCTCGCGGGCCGCCATGGGCCATGGGACCTCGACCGTGCCCCGGCACGTTGTGAACCGGCGGCCCCCGTATACCCGATCTACCGCATGCAATGGATTACATCGAACACCTGAACAGCACGCTTTTCCTGATGATCAACGCACGCCTGCCCGCGAACCCCGCGGTCGTCGCGATCGCGATGTTTTTCGCGGAGTACCTGATCTATGCGGTGCCGTGCGGCCTCGTCGCCGTCTGGCTGCGCGGGCGGGAACCCTGGCGGCGCGCGGCGTTTCGCGCCGCGCTGACAGCGGTGCTGGCATCCGCCGTCAGCATGGCGATTGGTGTGGTGTGGCCGCATCCGCGGCCGTTCATGCTGGGCATCGGCACCAACCTGCTGTCACACGCGCCCGATGCGTCGTTTCCTAGCGACCATCTCACGCTCTGGTGGGCGATCAGCTTCAGCTTTCTTGCGCCGCCGCACAGCCGGCGCGAGCGGCATCGCATCTGGCACACCGGGCTTGTGCTGGCGCTGCTCGGCTTGCCGATGGCGTGGGCACGCATCTATCTGGGCGTGCACTACCCGCTGGACATGATCGGCGCAGTCCTCGTCGCGCTGATCGGCGCAACCGGCGTCGCGCTCTGCGAGGGCCGCGCATTCGACACGCTGTTCGGCGCGAGCGTGCGGCTATACCGGTTCACGTTTGCGCCGTTGATCCGGCTCGGCTGCGCGAAGCGATAGACCGGTTTCATCGCTCGCACCACTACTTGCGACAATGCGTCGCGCTCCATTCTTTCCAGCGATGCGCGCATTTCGTCGAACGCGTCCGCGGAACAGACCTGATGTCCAAACCGGGCATGCAAGCGGCGCGTGACCTGCAGCACCCGGGAAGCCGGATCGAACACATAGTGCGACGCGTAATCGAAGAAACTGTCCTGTACGCTCGTGTCGGACGGCAGGTCAGTCACGCGGACCGTGTCAGGCAAGCTGATCTGCGCGGTCTCGTCGAAGTCGCCGCCCACGCACACCCAGGGCTGCGTGCGCTGCGGCTCGGCCAGCCACGACTGAAGCTGGCTCGCAATACCGCCCGCGAAGCTCGTTAGCGCGGGCAGCGCGGTGGTACCGTCCGTCCATGTGAAATGTTCGAGGGCGCCCTGGATCGTCGTGGTGAAGGGCCCTTGAGTTGTCGCGACATCGCTGGTGCGCAGATGTGCGGTGCCGTGCAAACCGGTCTGCAACAGACGGTTCGCGGCGATCTGCTGCGCACGCTGATGCGTCGCGCGCCGGAACACGTTGCGCTCGAGCTCGGCCGTCGCCCCCGAGTCTTCGACCCGATACGCGTACGACGCCACCCCGCTCTCGCTCACCTCGATCTGCAGCCGCACCGAGCGCCCGCGCGGCTCTTCGGCCGGCGTGCGCGACATCACGCCATCGTCGACCAGCAGCACGGGCCGGTCCATCACGACGAGCGGCAGGTAACCGAAACCGATGCCGCCCGCCGTCGTATCCGCAAACAGTCCCAGTTGCGCAATCCAGACGATTGCATGGTTGATCGCACTCGTGCCGTAGCCCGGTATGTCCGGCAACGTGTAGTACGGGCCGAGGTTGAGCAGCACCGCTTCGCTGCGGATGCCCACTGCGGCCAGCAGCGCGCCATACAAGGCCACGTGATCCTTGCAGTCGCCATAGCGGTTGTGCAGGATGTCGATGGCCTTGTGCGGCACTGCCGCGGTCTCGCCGAGAAACAACGCCACGTAGCGAATATTCAGGCGCATCCAGTCGTACAGGATGCGTGCCTTGTCGCGCGGATCGGCGCTCGCGCCGGTCAGCGACTGGGCGAGCTGGACGATCGCGGGATCGCTCATGGTGGAATCGGTGGCCGGGTCCTTGTAGCGTGCAGCGAAGGTGGCGTAGTCGGGCACCGTCGACACCATCAGCCGGTCGCCCCACGTCTCGTAACCCACCGCGCCGGACTCGACGCGCGCGTACGGCCCATGCTTGTAGTCGAACTCATAGCGGGTGCGGCCGTTTTCGGTCACCGGCGGCAATTCGGTGTAGCCGCGCGCGTCCGCATACAGCGGCACGTCGACGGGAAGATCGAAGATCAGCCGCTGCAACTCGACCGGATCGCGCGTTGGTTCGACCAGATACGCGAACGTGCCCGCCTGCAACGGTTTGCTGCGCGTCTTGCGAAACGCCAGATGCACGCGCGAGCCTGGCTCGACGCCCGGGAAGATCACGGTACGCAAGACGCCATCCTCGAAAGTCGGCGCGCCGGCCGAGCGCGGTTCCTGCACGTCGCGGATGCCGTCCGGACCGACCGTGTGGACAGTGCCGTCCGGGTCGATCGTGTCGGCAGCGAGCAGTTGGACCTGCTCGATATCCTTGTTGAACCACACATAGCGCTGCGCGATATCGTCGACCCCGCTCGCCGTATTCGCGCGCAGGATCGTGTCGTCGCGCTCCTCGACGGAGCCGTCTTTCTGGATCACGAAATAATGGACGTCGCGCTCGATGGTGGACGGAGCGAGGTCTTCGCTCGCGGCCGGGCCGGCGGCGAGCGCGGCCGATGCGCTGCAGGCGCCGTAGATCGCCCATGCCACGCCGGCATACCGACGCCAGGTGGACCGCGTCATGCTGAGCGCGCCCTGCCCCGCGCGCGTGGAGTGCGGCCGTTGCGTGCTCTCCATGCGCGCGGACTCACATCGAACTCCTGACGAAATGCGTGATTGAAATTCGACAGGTCGTTGAAACCGCAAGCGAGTGCGATGTCGATGATCTTCGCGGTGTCGCCGGCAACCTGCAATGCCGCGCTGCGCAAGCGCGCACGCAGCAGGTATTGATGCGGTGTCACGCCGGTCACGCGCTGGAACGTGCGCAGGAAATAGAACTCGCTCAGGCCGGCGGCGCGCGCAAGGCTGCCCAGGGTATGGGGGTCCGCTGGGGTGGCGTCGATCAGGTGAATCGTTTGCACGACGCGTGACCAGGCGGCGGCGCCGGGGTCGCTGGCGGGCCGGGTGAGCGTGCCGGCCGCCTGCAAGGCGGCGGCCGCGAGTTCGACGACGAGTTCGTTCCAGGCGGCCTGGGTGGTTTGGGCGGTTTGAGCGACTTGGGTTGTTTGGGCTGCCTGGGCGACCTGGGAAGCCCGTGCAGCCAGGCCAATGTGGTCGCGCTCGCCCCCACGCGTCACCTGGGCCTCCCACGTCTCCCGCGTCGCACCGGAGCAAGCCCGCGCAATCAACGGCGCGAACGACCGCAACGGCGGAATCCGCACGTGCCGAAAATTCAGCGTGCCGCCTGCGATGCCCGCGTCCACCGCGAGCCGTTCGAAATAGTCCGGCGCGTAGTGAAACGCGAGGCAGCGGTCACCCGCACCATGCCGATGGCCGCACTCGAAGCATTCGCCGGTGTTGCCGAGCAGCAGCGCGCCAGGCGTGAGCAACGCGCGTCCGCTGCCCGAGCGATAGCCAAAGGCGCCCGCGACCACCATCGCGATGCACACGCCACCATGCTGCTCCTCGAACGGCTGATCGCGTGGACCGAGCGTGCACAGCACGTCGGCGACTGTCCAGCCGTCGGCCGCAGCCAGCCCACGCGAAAGCGTGCCCCCGCGCGAGCCTTCCAGCGCGCGCTGCGCCAGCGCCTGCTGCAAATCTGCGGCAATTTTCCCCAAGATGACACCTCGTCCCGGTCGGTATTCTGGTTGTAGCACATCGGCGGCCAACGCGGTTTTGCTGCGCCGCCCATGGCCGACCGTAGCTCACAAGCAACGCGTTTTTCAAGCGCAGGAGGAACGGCGATGAATCTGCTGGACACGCAACAGACGCAAGGTTTTTTCCCGGCATTGGTCGCGCCGGCAAGGGCTGCCACGATCGACGCTGCCGACGATATCTACGGCTGGCTGATCGGCAGTTGGGAGATGGACGTGGTGCACTACCGCGTCGACGTGAGCGCCGAGCGGCGGCGCGGCGAAATCCACTTCGGCTGGGTGCTGGAGGGCCTCGCGGTGCAGGACGTCTGGATCATGCCGCCGGCAAGCGCGCGGCGCGCCGCCCTGGGCGGCCGCGGCGACCGGGATGACGTCCTGGACACCATGTACGGCACCACACTGCGGGTCTGGGACCCGGCGCTGCGGGCGTGGCGCGTGACCTATATCAATCCGGCCACGGGCCAACGCGATGAACTGATCGGCCGTCGCGTGGGCAACGACCTGATCCAGATCGGCACGCACGCGAACGGCACGCCGATCCGCTGGAGTTTCACGGACATCACGGGCGATGCATTTCGCTGGACCGGCGTCGCGCTCGCAGCGGATGGCGTGACGTGGAAGCTCGAAGCGGAATTTCACGCGCGGCGCAGAACGCGTTGATGCGCGCCGGGGCCGACCGGAAACCGCGCCGCTCCTCCGCTCTCCTGTTGCGCCGCCTCTCAGGCTTCCGCAAGCTTCCTCAAGCTTCCTCAAGCGCCCGGCGCATCGACAGTGCAATGCCCTGCGCCGCGAGCCGCACTTCATCGAGCGCCGGGAAGGTCGGCGCAATCCGCAGATGCCGGTCATCCGGGTCCCGCCCGTGCGGATAGGCGGCCCCCGCGGGCGTGAGCACGAGGCCCGCATCGGCGGCCAGCGCGACGGTCCGTTTCGCAGACCCGGGCGGCGTGAAAAGGCTGATGAAATAGCCGCCCGCCGGCTCGTTCCATGACACGCCCGGCAAGCCGCCAAGGTGTTCGTCGAACGCTGCGGCGATCGCAGCGAATTTCGGGCTCAACAGCGCGCGATGGCGCTCCATCAGCCGCTCGAGCCCAGCTCGATCGCGCAGAAACCGCACGTGGCGCAACTGGTTCAGCTTGTCCGGGCCAATCGTGCGCACCGACACCCGCTGCTGCCACCACTCCACATTGCGCCGCGAGCCGGCCAGAAACGCCATCGCTCCGCCGCCGAACGTCACCTTCGAGAGCGAGGCGAACACCAGCGCGCGGTCCTCGTGTCCGGCGGCGGCACAGGCGTCGAGCACATTGAGCGTGGCGTGCTTGTGAGGCGTCAGATGATGGAAGCGGTACGCGTCGTCCCACATCAGGCGGAAGTCCGGCGCGGCAGTTGGCATCGCCGCCAGACGCCGCACGACGTCATCCGAATAGATCGTGCCACTCGGGTTGCTGTAGAGCGGCACGCACCAGATCCCCTTGATGGCCGGATCGCTCGCAACCTGCGCTTCGACGAAGTCCATGTCCGGGCCGTCGTCGTTCATCGGCACGTTGATCATGCGGATGCCCAGCGCCTCGCAGATCGCGAAGTGGCGATCGTAGCCGGGCACCGGGCATAGAAACGCGACGTCGTCCTGCTTGCGCCACGCCGGCTTACCCGGAGCACCCGGCACGCCGAACAGCATCGCAAAGGCCAGCACGTCGTGCATCAGTTCGAGGCTCGAATTGCCGGCTGCGACGACCTGCGAGGCCGACACATCGAGCAGCGCCGCACCGAACTCGCGCGCCTCAGGCAGGCCGAGCACCTGCCCGTAGTTGCGGCAATCGATACCATCGCGAGACAGAAAGCCAGCCGTCCCCGCCTCGTCGAGCAGCGCACGCGACAGGTCGAGTTGCTCGGACGCAGGCTTGCCGCGCGACATATCGAGGCGCATGCCCAGGTGCTTGAAATCGTCGTAAGTCATCGGCATCGGATCAGTCTCCTGTCCCTCTGCGGCACGGGGTCCGGGAAGGTTCAGATGGTTTAAACGCGGGCTGGACAGGTGTGGCACAACGGTTGCGTCCACGGGAACGACGCCAGTATGCCGCCCCCCTCGCATTCAGACAAACGCGTTATATTGAACGTTTCGATCAGCTTTTCTGATACCCATGAAAGCACTGGATCTCGACGTACTGGCGATGGTCGTCGCCATCGCCGATGCAGGCAGCTTCGTGCGCGGCGCGGCGCTGGTGCATCGCTCGCAGTCCGCGCTCAGCATGCAGATCCGCACGCTCGAGGGCGCGCTCGGCAAGCCGCTGTTCGTGCGCGGCCCGCGCAGCGTCACGCCCACCGCGGATGGCCAGGTCCTGCTCGGCTATGCGCGGCGCATGCTAGCACTGCGCGACGAGGCCTGGGCGTCGATGGTGCATCCCGAGGTCAAGGGGCGCGTGGCGATCGGGGTGCCGGACGACTATGCGTCCTCGCTGCTGCCGGCGGTGCTGCGCAAGTTTTCGGCGAGCTATCCGAAGGTCGAGATCCAGGTGATCGGCCTGCCGAGCCATGCGCTCGCCCCGCTCGTCAAGGACAACAAGATCGATCTCGCTTGCGTGACCCGCATGAAGGGCCTGACCGGCGATTTCATCCGTTTCGAGCCGATGGTATGGGCGGGCGCGGCAGCGAGCGGCCGCGAAATCTGGAAAGAACGGCCATTGCCCGTGGCGCTGTTCGGCACGGGCAGCGTCGCGCGCGCCAATGCGATCCACGCTCTGGAGCGCGCGAAAATCGCGTATCGCACGTCGTACGAAAGCCCGAGTCTGATGGGCCTCTTCAGCATGGTCGAAGCCGGTCTCGCCATCGCTCCGCTCGCGCGCTGCGCGGTGCCCGCCCACTTCGTGCAACTGGGCCGGCCGCATGGCTTGCCCGGCTTGCCCGAACTGGAAATCGTGCTGGCGCGCAGCGCCCGTTCAAACAGGCCACCGTGCGATTTCCTCGCCGAGCAGATCCTGTCCGAATTGCGCCTGTGAGCGCAAAGGCCAGGCATGCTGAGACTCGCGCAGCCTTCGACTAAACGATACGGGCCCTTCAGCGCCACAGACCTTATTGAACAGCGCGCCGCACCTGTAGAATATTTCGCCGTGCATGCTCGACGCTCGACGCTCGACACGCGACACGCGATACGCCATAGCGACACATCGATTCAAGGCCCGTTGATATGCAAAATAGCAAGCTCAAGATTGCGGTGTTGTTTGGCGGCACCAGCGAGGAGCACGAAGTCTCCATTGCGAGCGGCGCGCAGGTCGTACGTGCGTTGCGCGCGTCGGGTCACGAGGTGTTGGCCATCGATACCTCGCGTGGCTTGCTGAGCGGCGAAGAGGAAGTGCGCTTCCTCGATTCACGCGTCAGCGAAGCACCGCCCGCCTCCGAAGCGCTGGCGATGATCCGCTCGGGACACACCAGCGTGCTGCAATCCGCCACGCTCGCCGGCGTGGATGTCGTGTTTGTCGCCTTGCACGGCGGCACCGGCGAGGACGGCACCATCCAGGCCATGCTCGATCTCGCGGATCTGCCGTACACCGGGAGCGGACATCTGGGCAGCGCGCTCGCCATGGACAAGGACATGGCCAAGCGGCTCTTCGTCAGCGCCGGCATCCCCACGCCGCGCTGGCTCATGGCGCCGGTCGAGGCCGGGGCGGCCGGTGCACAACTGGGTTACCCGCTGGTCGTCAAACCGAATAGCCAGGGCTCGACCGTCGGCCTCTCCGTGGTGCGCGCCGCCGATGAACTGCCTGCGGCTATCGCGCTTGCGTCGTCATACGACAGCGAAGTCATGCTGGAGCAATTCATTGCTGGGCGGGAAATTACCGTCGGCGTGCTCGGCGATCAGGCATTGGCGGTGGGCGAAATCGTCATCGGGCAGGACGCAATCTTTGATTACAAGTCCAAGTACCAGCCAGGCGCCGTACGCGAGATATTTCCAGCCGACTTGCCTGAAGCCATCGCCGAGAACGCAAAGGCGCTCGCGCTGCGCGCGCATCGCACCCTGAAGCTCGACGGTTACAGCCGTTCCGACTTCCGGCTCGACCGCCACGGGGTCTTGTGGTGCCTGGAAGTGAACACCCTGCCAGGCATGACGGCAACCAGCCTGCTGCCGCAGTCGGCGGGCGCATGCGGGATCGCGTTTGGCGAACTGTGCGACAGAATTTGCCGCCTCGCGATCGACAGGCACGCGAAGCGCAAGTGAGTCCGATGCAGGAGCCTGACGCAGCCGACCCGCTCAGGCCCTCAGTCGGCCCTCAGTCGCCCCTCACTCGCCTTCCCCCAACCTCATCAGCAGTTCCTGCAGTTTCTCCACGTGCCGCATCAGCAGATGGCGGTGTTTTTCGATCTGTTCGAGCCGGCCAGCCAGATCGGCGTGCACGGTGCCCTCTACCTCCGCGGCGGCGATCACGTCCTCCACTTTGGCCCGCACGCTCGCCAGTTCGACGGGCGGATACGCCAGATACCGCTCGAAGCGGCGCACCTCCTGCACCGCCAGGTCACGTACCTTGCGAAAGTGCGCCTGACGCCGATGCGCTTCAGCATCGAAACTCTCCTCCTCCGCCCGGCGCGCGGAACCCGGCTGACCGAAGATCGGTTCGGGCGGACGCAGCACCGGTTTCTTGCGCGCCGGATGCGCCGTGCCGCGAAAACGCGCGAGCGGCATTTCGTTATCGATCGCCTCGCGTGCGTTAGCAGGAATGTCGCGCTCCTCGTGCGCCGTGTTCATCCAGCCGTTCGGCAAGCCCGTGACCGCTTCGATGCCCCGCACGAATTCCTCGCTGAAGTCGCGTTGGCCGGACAGCATCAGCTTCAGATAGCTCGCGGAAAACGTCATCATCCGCGCAAGACGCGTCGCCGCGCCGACCTCCTGGGTCAGCACCACCAGGTTTGCCCGCCAGACTGGGAGCAGGGATTCGTCGGAATCTTCCATCGCTGGGTCTTCCATCGGGTCTCTCGTCCGGTCTTTCATCTTGCCTCGCCCGGTTCGTCTGTGACGCAAGGGCGCGCTCAACGCACGCACACGTCATCTTTATGAAAGGGTAGTCGCTTCGCCATGCGGCACGCAACCGGTATGTCCCGCGCCTGTGCGGCGAAACGTAACCGGGTAACGCGGGTAACGTGCGACCGGAACATTGGGGGCGGATACCGCTATGCCCTACCTGTTGACACGCTACCCGGCGCAGCGTTCCTGAGTCCGTCAGCGGATCGAGGCCTCACGCACGCTGCGTGAGGCTGGGCACGGGGCTACGGGGCGCTGGAATCAGGCATGCACGAGGTCGCTTTCGTATGCGCCACGTCTCGAAGCATTGCTCATACGTTTGCGGCACGTATCGTGCTAACGGCCCTTTCACCCACCAACGGGAAAAAAGGGAAACATGATGAAGAAAGCCATTCCTGCCTTCGCTGCGGCGCTCATGACACTCGGTGTCATGGTGCCCGCGCACGCTGACGACCAGTATCATGACCGCGATCATCAACACCATCCTGTGTGCCATAAGGTGCACGTGCATGGGCACTGGGAGAAGCGCTGCTACTGACGGCATCATGGTGCAGCGAGGCCCGCACCGCGCGCCTACGGGTCGCAGCAAAGGTAAGCTGGGGCAGTGGAGCGGCGCACCAAAGCAAAGCGGCCCGCTCCGTTGTAATCAACGAAAGCGGGCCGCTGTTGTGACGTTTTCGTGGATGCCTCGCGGTGGCACCCGCGCCTTTGCGGAGCGGCGTTACGCGGCTGCAACCCGCTCCAGTGCAGTCTTCACCAGCTCTTCGAGCAGCGGCCCGACCTTCGCCGCGAGCGTTTCGTCATACGCATACGGCATCTGCTCTTCCATATAAGTGATCTGCGTCAGTTCGAGCTGCACGGCGTGAATGCCTTCAGCCGGCTGACCGTACTGACGCGTGATATAGCCGCCCTTGAAGCGTCCATTCGCGATCGCCGTATAACCACCGTGACGCTCGACCACCTGCGCCAGCGCCTCGGCGAGTCCCGCCACCGCGCTCGCGCCGTTCGACGTGCCGAAGTTGAAATCCGGCAACCGTCCTTCGAAAAAACGCGGCACATGCGAGCGGATCGAATGCGCCTCCCACAGCAGCACCTTGCCGTGCTTCGCCTTCAGCTTGGCCAGGTGCCCGGCGAGCGCGTCATGATACGGCTTCCAGTACGCGTCGCGGCGGCGCGCGATTTCCGCCTCGTCCGGCAAGTGCCCGTCGCGATACAGCGGCTCCTTGTCGAACGTATCGACGGGCAAAAGCCCCGTCGTGTCCTGCCCCGGGTAGAGATTTGCGCCATCGGGCGGACGGTTCAGGTCGATCACATAGCGCGCATATGCCGGCGTCAGGATCGAAGCGCCGAGGCCTTGCGCGAACCCATACAGGTGGTCGAGGTGCCAGTCGCAATCGTCGGTGCGCTGGGCCGCGGGCGTCATCGTCGCGGCGATGTCGTCGGGAATGCGCGTGCCCAGGTGAGGAATCGAAATCAGCAGCGGCAGGCTTCCTTCGCGCAGCGAGAAAACCGGCGGGGTATTCGAAGCAGTCATGTCAGTCCGGAATCAATGGGAATCGGGGCATCATTTCACATCACTTCAGCAACTCGGCAAGCGCCACACGGTACTGCGCGTAGGCACGTTCCTCGTCGCGATGTCTGCGGTTGGCGACAACCTGCGCGCCGCCGGCATAGACGTCGCGAATCGGCGTCTCGCCATGCTCGCAGAATACAACGCCCGACAGCCACGCGTCCGATGTGTGCCCCGCAATGCTCGAATGATCGGCGTCCAGCACCAGCCAGTCGGCGCGCTGCCCCGCCCGCAAGCCATCCACCGCACGCGCCGTGGCGCGCGCGCCGCCGTCGAGCGCTGCGGCGAAGAGCCGGTCCGCCACCTGCGGGGACTGCGCCGATGCCAGCACATTGCGCTGGCGGCGTGACAGGCGCTGGCCGTACTCCAGCAAGCGCAGTTCGGCACGCCAGTCCACGCCGATATGACTGTCCGAGCCGATGCCGAAGCGCCCTTGCGCTTCGAGATACTCCTGCGCCGGAAAAATGCCGTCGCCAAGATTGGCTTCGGTCGTCAGGCACAGCCCTGCCACCGCGCCGCTGTGGGCGAGCGCCGTGGTTTCGCCCGCGTCCACATGGGTCGCGTGCACGAGGCACCAGCGTGCATCCACATTGAAGCGGTCGAGCAGCCACTGCACCGGCCGCGCGCCTTCGGTTTCGAGGCAAGCGTCGACTTCCGCGGTCTGTTCGGCGATGTGGATATGCACCGGCGCACCCGGCAGACTTGCATCGAGCCCGTCCAGCAGCACCCGCAGCGATTGTTCCGATACCGCGCGCAACGAGTGCGGCGCGACGCCATAGCGCAATGCCGCGCTTTCGGGCCGCGCCTCACGCAGCTTGTCCAGCAGATCGAGCAGACTGTCCGGCGTATTGATGAAGCGCTGCTGGTCGGCGCGCGGCGCTTGCGCGCCAAAGCCACTGTACTGATACAGGACCGGCAGCATCGTCATACCGATGCCGCTCGTCTGCGCCGCATCGACGACCCGTTCGGCAAGTTCCGCCGGGTTGACGTAACGGCTGCCGTGCGGCGTGTGATGCACGTAGTGAAATTCGCATACCGACGTGTAGCCGGCCTTCAGCATCTCGATGTAGAGCCACTGCGCAATTGCCCCAAGCGCTTGCGGCGAAATCTTCGCAGCGAAGCGGTACATCAGGTCGCGCCAGCTCCAGAAGTTGTCCGTCGCGTTGGCACGATATTCGGTCAGACCGGCCATCGCGCGCTGAAACGCATGCGAATGCAGGTTAGGCATGCCGGGTAACACCGGGCCCGCCGCCCGGGCCACGCCCGCCATCGGCGACGCGGTGTCCGGCGTCACGGACTTCAGCGTGCCGGTTGCGTCCCACTCCAGCAACACGTTGCGACGCCAGCCGTGCGGCAGGTAGGCGTAGTCGGCGAACAACGCCTGATGCGAGGCTTGATTCAATTGAGTCATCTTCAGACCTTGATGGGATTCGTCACGGTGTTCAATGCAAGACGCGTTACCGGTTTCGCCACGGCATGCACCGTGCGATACATCGCTCGATTCACCGCCGGCTTCATGGCAAGACCCGCAGCGGGCCCCGCGAACGTATTCACCGGCACACCGGAAAAGTCAGCTGGTGCCTTCGCGCCGCGTATAAACCGTCTCGCCCGCGCGCACCACGCGCGCGCACAGCGAACGCCCGATCCAGTACGCCAACTCAGCCAGCGTATCGACAGACCACACGGCGAAATCCGCCGGCCGCCCTACCGCCAGCGTGCCGTGACGATCCGCCTGGCCAAGCGCGCGCGCCGCGTGCCGCGTCACGCCTTGTAGCACTTCGGGCACGGTCATGCGAAACAGCGTGGTCGCCATGTTCATCATCAACAACAGCGAAGTGGTGGGCGACGTGCCGGGGTTGCTGTCGGTGGAGATCGCGATCGGCACTTCGTAGCGGCGCAGCAGTTCAAGCGGCGGCAACTGCGTCTCGCGGATGAAGTAGTACGCGCCCGGCAGCAACACGGCGACCGTGCCCGCGGCCTTCATCGCCGCCACGCCCGCTTCGTCGAGAAACTCGAGGTGATCGGCGGACAACGCCTGGTGGCGCGCCGCCAGGGCCGTCCCGCCGCTATTGGATAACTGCTCGGCATGCATCTTCACCGGCAGCCTGTAGCGCCCGGCCGCTTTGAACACGCGCTCGCTTTGCGCAAGCGAAAAGCCGATGCGCTCGCAGAAGACATCGACTGCATCGACGAGGCCTTCGTCGGCCAGCGCGGGCAGCATGCGTTCGCAGACTTCGGCGATGTAGTCGTCGGCACGGCCGGCAAACTCGGGCGGCAAGGCATGCGCGCCGAGAAACGTCGTATAGACCGACACCGGATACCGCTCGCCGAGACGGCGCGCCACGCGCAGCATCTTGCGCTCGCTGTCCAGATCGAGGCCATAGCCGGATTTGATTTCGATCGCGGTCACGCCCTCGGCCAGCAGCGGTTCGAGCCGCGCCGCCGATTGACGGAACAACGTGTCTTCGTCCGCGGTGCGGGTGGCACGCACCGTCGAGACGATGCCGCCGCCCTGCCTCGCGATCTCCTCGTAGCTCACGCCCGCGAGGCGCTGCGCGAACTCGTCGGCGCGCTGGCCGCCATACACCAGATGGGTATGACAGTCGACGAGACCCGGTGTGACCCACGCGCCACCCAGGTCTTCACGCGGCCACGTGGCGTAGTCAGCGGGTAAATCCGCAGCGGCGCCGAGCCACGCAATCTGGCCGTCGCGCACGGCGATCGCGGCATCGGCGAGCGTGTGTTGGGGGTCGCCCTCGGGGCACAGATTCAGGTGATGCCAGACGGTTTGCTTCATCGCGTGCTCGTTGCAGCTTGTTGCGGTCCGTGGATGCGAAGCCCGATGCGCGCGCAGGCTCGCGGTGTGTGCGCTTACGCGTAACGAATACTGATGGCGAGCAATGCGCCGTTGCCGGTTAGCGCGCACGGCAAGGCGTGAGGTGCATCAATGTGCAGCGTGTCGTCAGTTGCAAGTACGACGCGCGCGCCATCGCCCAACCTTACCTCGATCGAACCCGCCGCGCAAAACAGCAAGACGGCGTCAGCCGACAGGTTGTGCGGCTGAGCAGCGCTGTCGTCGTCACCCCGCCACACCTCGACCTCGCCGGTTGCCGCACCGCGCCGCACCATCAGGTTGAAGTCGCGCGTCGCACCGTCGACGAGACGTGCATCGATCGCGACTTCACCCGCGAAGCGGGCGATGTCGAGCGCCTGCGTCAGCGTGTGGGTATGTGTACCGCCTGCGCCTTGCGCTTCATCGAGCAGCATACCGGCGCCCGACAACAACACGAGCGTCCGGTCGATACCCGCAAAGCGGGAGAACGGCCCGGCTTGCGCGACGTCCGCAATGCTCACGCGCCAGACGAAGGCGTCGAGCCCTGCACCTTGCGGGTACGCCGCGATCTCACGCGTGACGCCACCGCCGTTCTTCCACGGCGTCGCCACGAGATCGGCGCCGCGGATCAACGTAGTGGCATGCGCCGCTTCCGCGGCGGGGTTCGTCACCTCATTTGCCAGCCCATTTGCCACCCCATTGGTCGACCCATTGGTCAACCCACCCGGCACGCCCGGCGTCACGATCACCGCCCCAGCATCGGCAGATTCAGCCCAGCCTCACGCGCGGTCTCCTGAGCGAGTTCGTAGCCGGCATCTGCGTGCCGCATCACGCCCGTGGCGGGATCGTTGAACAGCACGCGCCCAAGGCGCTGCGCGGCGGCATCCGTGCCGTCGGCAACGATCACCACGCCCGAGTGCTGGCTAAAGCCCATGCCCACCCCGCCGCCATGATGCAGCGACACCCACGTTGCGCCGCCTGCGGTATTCAGCAGTGCGTTGAGCAGTGGCCAGTCGCTGACCGCATCGGAGCCGTCCTTCATCGATTCGGTTTCGCGATTCGGGCTGGCCACCGAGCCGGTATCGAGGTGATCGCGGCCGATCACGATCGGCGCTTTCAGCTCGCCGTTCCTGACCATCTCGTTGAACGCCTGCCCCAGGCGATAGCGATCCTTCACGCCCACCCAGCAGATCCGTGCCGGCAGACCCTGGAACGCGATGCGTTCGCGCGCCATGTCGAGCCAGTTGTGCAGGTGCGGATCGTCCGGAATCAGCTCCTTGACCTTCGCGTCGGTCTTGTAGATATCTTCCGGATCGCCCGACAGCGCGACCCAGCGGAACGGGCCCTTGCCTTCGCAGAAGAGCGGCCGGATATACGCCGGCACGAAGCCCGGGAAATCGAAGGCGTTTTCGACGCCCATTTCCAGCGCCATCTGGCGGATGTTGTTGCCGTAGTCGAGCGTCGCGGCGCCGCGCTCCTGCAGCGTCAGCATTGCCTGAACCTGTTTGGCCATCGATTGCTTGGCGGGCGTCACGATACTGTCCGGCGCCGTCTTCATACGTTCGCGCCAGTCTTCGACGCTCCAGCCTTGCGGCAGGTAGCCGTGAATCGGATCGTGCGCGCTGGTCTGATCCGTCACGCAGTCCGGCGTGATGCCGCGCGCAACGCACTCCGCAAACACGTCAGCCGCATTGCCGAGCAGGCCGACCGAAACCGGCTTGCCCGTCTGCTTCGCTTCTTCAACGATGGCGAGCGCTTCGTCGAGCGTCTTCGCTTTGCGGTCCACATAGCGGGTCTTCAGACGGAAGTCGATACGCGTCTCGTCGCATTCGACGGCGATCATCGAAAAGCCTGCCATGGTTGCCGCGAGCGGCTGCGCGCCGCCCATCCCGCCGAGGCCGCCCGTCAGGATCCAGCGGCCCTTCGGGTCGCCGTTGAAATGCTGGTTCGCCACCGAGAAGAAGGTCTCATAGGTGCCCTGCACGATGCCCTGACTGCCGATGTAGATCCAGCTGCCGGCCGTCATCTGGCCGTACATCATCAGGCCCTTGCGGTCGAGTTCGTGGAAGTGCTCCCACGTCGCCCAGTGCGGCACGAGGTTCGAATTGGCCAGCAGCACGCGCGGCGCATCGGCGTGCGTGCGGAACACGCCGACCGGCTTGCCCGACTGGATCAGCAGCGTTTCGTCGTCGTTCAGGTCTTTCAGCGAGGCGAGAATCTGATCGAAGCAATCCCAGTTACGCGCCGCGCGGCCGATGCCGCCGTACACGACGAGCGCATGCGGATGCTCGGCAACTTCCGGGTCCAGGTTGTTCTGGATCATCCGGTAGGCGGCTTCCGTCAGCCAGCTCTTGCAGGTCTTTTCGGCGCCGCGCGGCGCGCGGATCGTGCGGGTCGGGTCGAGACGCGGATCGATATGCTTGGGATTGTTCATAGTGGCCCTCGGAAGCTTGAAAGTACTCGGAATCGGGTAAAAGCGGGTTAAAAGCGCAGCTCGAAAAATCGAACTCAGAAATGTCCGGTGAAGCGGTAGCGGCTGCCGGGATGCCAGAGATTGGCCACCGAAGCGACCAGGCTCTGCGACCACGTGCGTCGATGCAGCACGAGGCAAGGTTCAAGCTCGTCCATCGTCAGCAGGTGCCGGGTATCGGCATCCGCCACGGACGCTTCAATGCGGTATTCGACACGCTGCAGCGGCGCGACGCGCACCAGATACTGGTTCGGCGTCGTGTTGGTGAAGTCCTGCAACGCATACTCTGGGGCGACCGCCGGATTGACCCAGCGTTCTTCGAGCTGCACCGGCTCGTCGTTTTCGAAATGCAGCACGCGCGAATGAAAAATCGGGCTGCCGGCGCTGACCTGCATCTCGTCGGCGAGCGCCTCATCGGCAATCGCCGCGCCGATATGCAGCACCTTCGCCTGATAGCCGTGACCGCGCGCGACGATCTCGTCGGAAATGCTGCGGATGGCCACCAGCGTCGATTCGTACTTCGGTCGTGCGACGAAGGTGCCCGAGCCCTGCACGCGCGTGAGCACCTGCTCGGAAGTCAGCTCACGCAGCGCGCGGTTCACGGTCATGCGCGCCACGTTGAACTCGCGCGCGAGCTCGTTTTCCGAAGGGACCTGGTCGCCCTCACCCCATTCGCCCGCATGAATGCGGGCGAGGATGAAGTCCTTGATCCCTTGATAGGCCGGTGCGTTCATGCCCGATGTGCCGGTTATTGTTCGGACGCAAACGCGAACGGGCTGTGCGCGGCGATCGTCCCGCTCTGCACAAGATGCGTGACCGCGGCGATGTCCGGCGCGAAGTAGTGATCGAGCTCGTAGTGCGCGACTTCGTTGCGCACCGTCCGCATCACGTGCTGCAGGCTCGGGCTGGTCTGATGCGGCGCGCGCAGGTCGACCCCTTGTGCGGCCGCGAGCAGCTCGATCGACAGGATGTTCGCGGTATTCTCCGCGATATCGCCGAGCTTGCGGGCAGCGAAGGTCGCCATCGACACGTGGTCTTCCTGGTTCGCGGAGGTGGGCAGCGAGTCGACCGAAGCCGGATGCGCGAGCGTCTTGTTTTCCGATGCGAGTGCAGCAGCCGTGACGTGCGCAATCATGAAGCCGGAGTTCACGCCGCCATCGCGGACGAGGAACGGCGGCAGACCGGACAGCGTCGAATCGATCAGCAGTGCGATGCGGCGCTCAGCCAGCGCGCCGATTTCGGCTGCAGCCAGCGCGAGGTTATCAGCGGCGAACGCCACCGGCTCAGCGTGGAAGTTGCCGCCCGACAGCACTTCGCCGGTGTCCGGGAAAATCAGCGGGTTGTCCGATACGGCGTTTGCTTCGATCAGCAGCACGTCGGCAGCGTGGCGCATCTGGTCCAGACACGCGCCCATCACTTGCGGCTGGCAGCGCAGGCTGTACGGGTCTTGCACCTTGCCGCAATCGCGGTGCGACAGATTGATTGCCGACCCTTCGAGGAGCGACCGGTAAGCCGTGGCCGCATCGATCTGCCCCTGATGGCCGCGCAGGTCGTGAATCCGCGCATCGAACGGTTTGACCGACCCTGCCGCGGCATCCACGGACAGCGCGCCCGCGACCAGCGCGGTGCGATAGAGGTCTTCGATTGCGAACATGTTGTAGAGCGCGAGCGCGGTCGATGCCTGGGTGCCGTTCAGCAGCGCCAGACCTTCCTTCGCTTGCAGCGTGAGCGGCTTGAGGCCGACGAGGCGCAAGCCTTCGGGGGCTGCCATGCGCTCGCCCTTGGCGAACACTTCGCCGACGCCGAGCAGCGTCGCCGACATATGCGCGAGCGGCGCGAGGTCGCCCGATGCGCCGACCGAGCCCTTGACCGGAATCACCGGCAGCACGTCGGCGTTGAACAGCGTGATCAGCGCGTCCATCACTTCGCGGCGGATGCCCGAATGGCCGCGGCCGAGGCTCGAAAGCTTTAGCGCGATCAGGAGGCGCACGACCGGACGCGACATCGGCTCACCCACGCCGACCGCATGCGAGAGCACCAGATTGCGCTGCAGCAGTTCGAGCTGGTCGCGCGGGATGTGCGTGCTGGCCAGACGTCCGAAGCCGGTGTTGATGCCGTAAGCAGGCTCACCCTTCGCGGCGATGTCGGCGACCGCCTGCGCGCAGGCGTCGATGGCGTCGAAGCTGGCGGGATCGAGCTGCAGCGTGACCTGTTCACGGGCGATCTGGCGCAGTTGCGGGAGAGTCAGGTAGCCGGGCTTGAGAATCATCATGAGAGTGTGTCCTGTCTATACAATTTGAGAGAAGTCTAGCGGCGCCAGCTTGTATATACAACTTATTTTTAATGGTTCGGCGTTAGGGCTTTCCATTAGACCGCCACTGAGCCACCAGAGCCCTGCTGGCATGGATCTCGCAGACGTTCCCGGAGCCGGTGCAGGGTCCTGCGCCGAATGTGGGCGCGGACCATCGCCGTCATTTCACAATGACTTGTATATACACGTTCGGAATGTCCGGTGGCAAGCGAACAAAAAGAGACGGGGCTGCCGCGCCGGATAACCCTAGAGCTGCAGCCGCGTCCCGATGAAATCCAGGAACGCCTGCACCCGCCCGGCCAGCGACGCGCTCTGGTAAAACACCGCGCTGACGGGTTGCCGCTCGTCGACGAGCACATCGTCCAGAATCGGCACGAGCCGCTGGTTGCGCACGTCGGCGAGGGTCATGAAATCGGCGAGACAGGCAATGCCGCCGTCCGCCAGCGCCAGCTGCCGGATCGTCTCGCCACTCGAGGCGGCGATCGCCGGTTCGATCTTCAGCGAAGCGCGCTCACCTGCGCGCAGCGGCCACCGGTTCAGATGCTCCGGCGCGGTAAAGCCGATCAGGCGATGCGCGCGCAACGCCTCGACTGAATCCGGCTCACCGGACTCGGCCAGATAGCCGGGGCTCGCGACAATGCGCAGCTTGCTGCTGCCGAGCGAACGCGCATGCAGCGTCGAATCCTGCAACGCGCCGATGCGGATGGCGATATCCACCTTCTGCTCGAGCAGATCGACGATGCGCTCATTACTGGTCAGCTCGACCCGGATCTCGGGATAGCGCGCCGCAAACGCCTTCATGTGCGGCGCGATGCAATGCAGCATGAACGGCGACGCCGCATCCACGCGCAGGCGGCCCGACGGGCGCTCGCGCCGGCGGGCGACCGATTGCTCGGCTTCCTCCATCGCATCGAGAATCGCCCGCGCGCGGCCGAGGAACAGCGCGCCCTCTTCCGTGAGCTGCAGCCGGCGCGTCGTGCGGCGAACCAGCTCTGTGTCCAGCTTCTTTTCGAGCCTCGTCAATGCGCGGCTCACGCCGGAGACGGTCTGTTGCAGCGCCTCGGCCGCGGCCGTGATCGAACCGCTGTCGATCACGGTCGCGAATACCAGCAGCTCATCGGTCGAAGTCTTCATTGTTGATTTCAAATCAATATTGATTTGAGACTAACACGCTTTTTGCCAGAATCAAGACAGCGGATACTGCCTTCATTCCATTGTGATCACCCGTTATTTCTGGAGAACGTCTTGAACATTTTCATCACCGGTGCCAGCGGCTTTATCGGCGGCTCGATCGCCGCGGGTCTCGTGCGCGCCGGGCACCACGTGCGCGGCCTGATCCGCAACCCCGAACACGCGGCTGAACTGCAGCGCCTTGGCATCGAACCCGTGATCGGCACGCTCGACGACCGCGCCCTCCTGACCGGCGAGGCGCAGGCTGCCGACGCCGTCATCAACGCGGCCAGCAGCGATCATCGTGCGGCAGTGGAAGCGCTGATCGAAGGGCTTGCCGGGTCCGGCAAGCCGTTCCTGCACACGAGCGGCTCGAGTATCGTGGGCGATGCATCAGGCGGCGAAGCCGGCGCCGCTGCGATCTATCGCGAAGATGCACTGCCCGAACCGACTGCGGATAAGGCGGCCCGCGTCGGCATCGACCGCCTGGTGCTCGACGCAGCTCAGCAGAAGATTCGCTCAGCTGTGCTATGCAATACGCTGATCTATGGTCACGGCGCCGTCGCCGGCAGTGCCAGCGTGCAGTTGCCGCGCCTCGTCCGGCAGGCGCAGAAAAGCGGCGTGGTGCGGCATGTGGGGAGCGGCGGCAACATCTGGTCGAACGTGCATATCGACGATGTCGTCGAGCTGTATCGCCTCGCCCTGGAGAAGACGCCGGCCGGCACCTTCTACTTCGTCGAAAGCGGCGAAGCGTCGTTTCGCGACATGAGCGCGGCGATCGCCGAGGCGATGAAACTGGGCGCGCCGCAAGACTGGCCGCTCGAATCCGCAGAGCATGAATGGGGCTATGAAATGGCGAACTATGGACTCGGCTCGAATAGCCGGGTGCGCGGCGAACGCGCCCGCAAGTGGCTGGCTTGGCAGCCCGGGCGCACCTCGGTCATCGACTGGATCAAACACGAAATGATGTCCCCCAAGGGGACTTCCTCCGGGGCGCCCCCCAAGGGGACTTCCTCCGGGGCGTAATACGTGTAAGCGATTGTGTTGCGAATCCGTAAGCTCAACTCGCTAGAATCCCGGCCAATAAATGGGTCGATTCGACAGAGCGAGTCGTCCACTGAGCCCGGATTCCCCGATGAACCTCGCGCTGAACTTCGACTGGCTGACCAACCTGCTCGCGATCCTGTTCGTCGTGGCGTGTCTCTATGATGCGCGCTACGACGAATACGGCACACTGACCTTGTCAGCGGCGGCGATGGGACTCGCCGTGATGGCGATCGAGGTGTTCCTCAAGCCCGCCTTCGAACTCTCGCTGTAATCGCGACGACGCGATCCGCGCGGCGGCAGCGGTGAACGCCTGTGCGTCGGCGAACAACCCGCGACGCGAAGATTGGACCCATGACCCGGGTCCGCAAAAAAGACACGCGGCGCATCGCCGGCAGACAGGCCCGCAACACGCCGCGCCAAGCTTGGAGAAACAATCGACTACCTGCGCGGCCGGACCAACCCCGTAAAACACCGCCCGCGCGCTACTGCAAGGGTTGCGGCAAGCGCTCCCCAGTCCGAATCAGATCGCCCAGCCACCGAGGTAGAACACTGCCAGCACGATGGCGATCGCCACAGTGCCCACGTTCAGCTTGCGATACTCGCCGCTCACGACACGGCCGATCACCAGCGTGCTGAAGCCCAGCATGATGCCCGTCACGATATTGGCGGTCAGCACGATAAACACGGCGCAAACGAGACCCGACATGGCGTCGACCATATCGTCCATGTCCAGCTTGCTCACGCTCGAGAGCATCAGCAGACCGACGTACATCAATGCCGGCGCAGTCGCATACGAAGGAACCAGGCCTGCGAGCGGCGAGAAGAACATCACGCCGAGGAACAGCAGACCGACCACGGCCGCCGCCATCCCGGTCTTGGCGCCGGCAGCGACACCCACCGTCGATTCGATGTACGCCGCAGCCGGTGCGCCGCCGAGAAAGCCCGAGAAGATCGACGAGAGCGAATCCGCCGTCAGCGCGCGGCCGCCGTTGATGATGCGGCCGTTCGCGTCGAGTTGACCCGCCTGCCCGGCCACCGCGCGGATCGTGCCGGTCGCGTCGAACACGGCGGTCATCACGAGCGCCAGCACACTAGGCAGCACCGCCAGCGACAGCGCGCCCTTGATGTCCATCGCACCGATCAGCGACGCATGACCTGGCGCGCTCAATGAAGGCAGCGCAAACACGCCGTGATAGGTGACGGCCGGATCGATCAGCAGGCCGATCGCCGAGATGGCCACGATCACGATCAGGATCGAACCCGGCACGCGACGGCGCACGAGGCCGAAGATCGCAGCCAGACCCACCACGGACATCAGCGCCGGCAGCGCGGTGATGTGGCCGAGCGAAACCGGCAGTCCGGCGCCCGGATTCTTCACGACGAGGCCGACGTCGTTGGCGGCGATCAGCAGCAGGAACAGACCAATGCCGATCCCCGTGCCGTGCGCGACGCCCGTCGGCAGGTTGCGCAGAATCCACGAGCGCACGCCTGTCACCGAGATGCCGGTGAAGACGATACCCATCAGGAACACGGCACCGAGCGCCACGGTGGGATGCAGGCCCTTGCCGAGCACCAGGCCGAAGGCGGTGAACGCCGTGAGCGAGATCGCGCAGCCGATCGCGATCGGCAGCTTGGCCCAGATCCCCATCACCAGCGAGCCGAAGGCCGTGGTCAGGCACACGGCCACAAACACCGCGCTGGTGTCGAAGCCCGCCTTGCCGAACATGCCGGGCACGACGAACACCGAATAGACCATCGCCAGAAAAGTGGTGACGCCGGCGATGATTTCCTGACGCTGCGAGCTGCCGCGCGAGGAGATTTCGAAGTAGCGGTCGAGAAAGCCCTTGGAGTCGAAGCTTTCGACGCCGACATCGGAAATCGGCTGGGCGTGGGGTTCCATCATGATGAGTGCCTCCTTTATCAGCATGCTGAAACAGCCGGGGCACCGGCTGTCATCAGGTTCGTCTCGTTGCGTTTATCTGGTGTGGTGTGGCAAGGTTGGAACGTGCGCCCGGACCCAAAGCGGGCCAAAGGTGGCCGCGTAGCGTCCCTTTTCAGACCGGCCCGGTTTCGTCCGAAGATTCCCGACTTCACTTACAATCGGCAACCTGCGGGCAACCTGCGTAATGCGTCAACTCCGCGTTAAACCCGCGTTAGCACTGTTCGTCATTTGCTGTCCCGAAATGTAGGCGAATCCAATTATGTCTCCCATCGCATGAATGGCATGCCGGTCATGTGACGGTGCTTATATCGTTTAAGCCACGGCAACAGGCAGGCCTGGCCCGCGTGTTTACACCTACGGTGGACAACCCGCTTGACGCATGCCTCTCGTGTGCCTGTGAGCAGGCAGCGAGCACCGGCACGCACCGCAGGCTGCGAGCCCGCTGCTTTCCCGCATGCCCAAATCGGGGCGCGCCGCGCTGCGGGTTAAACTCTCGCGCATACGCCGTTTCAATTGCAGCGGCGGCAGGCGCGGCACTCAGGTCGCGCCCCCGCATTGGCCCATGGAGTCCTTCTTGATGAGTGGCGGTTTTCCACGTCCCGCTTTTCCAGCGTTCTCAACGTTCCCGACGTTCACTTACCGGATCCTTCTCGTCCTTGCGGCCATCGCCCTGTCCGGCTGCGGCCTGTTGCGCGGGCCGCAGCAGGCGCCGATCACCGAGGCGGTACCGGTCCTCGTCGAACCCGCCAGCTCGGCGCTCGTTGCCGGGCCGCCCGAAACGACCGCGCAGACCGAAGCGGCCAAGCCCGAGGCGCCGAAAAAGCCGAAACCTCCTGCCGCTCCGCCGCGCAAAGTGGAGCCGCCCCCGCCGCCGGTTGCCGCGCCCGCGCCGCCGCCGCCCGCCCCCGCGCCGCTCATCACGATGCGGCTGGTCGATCGCAACCAGGTCCATGGACTGCTCGACAGCGAAGTGCAAAGGCCAGATGGCAAGGTGTTGGGCCGCGCGGTCGATCTCATCACCGACCCCACCGGCAAGCCGGTCGAAATGGTCGTGAACCTGCAGGGCTTCCTCGGCGTTGGCGACCGCAAGGTCATATTCCCGTGGAACGCGTTCCGCTTTACGCCGAGCGCCAGGAGCGCACCCATTACGCTCAATCTCACGCCGGGTCAGATTCCGCCAGCCGATCGCTCGAAGACCGCCGCGGCAACCGGCGGCGCCACGGCCACACGCTTGCCCCTGCTCGACGCCACGGTCGAGCGGCCCAACGGTTCGAAAGTCGGGCGCGTCGTCGACGTGCTGATCGACGTCAACGCGCAGCCGCAGGCCGTCGTGCTCGATGTCAACGGCATGGTCAGTACTGACCGGCGCACGATCGCCGCGGACTGGTCGGCACTGCACTTCGCGACCCGGGACAAGGAACTGCATCCGCTGATGGATCTGAGCGACGCGCAGATCGCAGCGTCTCCGCTGTATGCGTCCGGCCAGCCGATCCGCGTCGTGTCTCCGGGTCCGCCTGCGCCAGCCGCGCCGCCTCCTGCACCGGCAGCGCCGACTACGCCGGCCGCCGCATCGTCATCCACAACCGCGGCTTCGACCGCCCGGGCGGCCCGATGACCGGCCGTCTCATGGTTACCGCCCGCAGCCTGCGCGCGCTCGACTGGATGAACTTTTTCGTGGCCAATGTGCAGACTGGCTTCGGACCGTTCATCGCGTCGTACCTCGCGTCGCACAAGTGGACCCAGGGCGAAATCGGCATGGCGCTCTCGGTGGGCACCATCAGCGCGATGGTGAGCCAGGTGCCGGCAGGCGCCGCCGTCGATGCCATGCGCAACAAGAAAGGCGCCGCGGCGTGGGCCATCTTCGCGATCATCCTGAGCGCCGTGTTGCTCGCCAGCAGCCCGACCGTGCTGCCCGTGATCGTCGCGGAAGTTTTCCACGGCTTCGCCAGCTGCATGCTGGTGCCGGCCATGGCCGCGATCTCGTTCGCGTTGGTCGGACGTCAGAACCTCGGCGACCGGCTGGGCCGCAACGCGCGCTGGGCGTCGATTGGCAGCGCGGTCGCAGCCGGGCTGATGGGGCTGTTCGGCGAATACTTCTCGTCGCGCGCGGTGTTCTGGCTGACGGCCGGGCTCGCAATGCCCGCACTCGTGGCGCTCAGCATGATCCAGCACACCGGCACGGTCAGCCCGCTGCCCCAGGCCGCGCCGGACCCGGACGCGAGCGAGAAGCGCGAAAGCCTGCGCGAGTTGCTGCGCGACAAGCGCATGCTGATCTTCGCTGCCTGTATCGTGTTGTTCCACCTGTCGAACGCAGCGATGCTCAACCTGGCTGCCGGCGAAGTGACCGCAGGCATGGGCGACAACGTGCAGCTCGTGATTGCCGCGTGCATCATCGTGCCGCAAGCGATCGTCGCGATGATGTCGCCGTGGGTGGGACGCTCCGCGCAACGCTGGGGCCGCCGGCCGATCCTGCTGTTCGGCTTCTCCGCGTTGCCGATTCGCGCGTTGCTGTTTGCCGGGGTGAGCAGCCCTTACCTGCTGGTGCCGGTGCAGATGCTCGATGGCCTGAGCGCAGCCGTGTTCGGCGTGATGCTGCCGCTGATCGCCGCGGATGTGGCCGGCGGCAAGGGGCGCTACAACCTGTGTATCGGCCTCTTCGGACTCGCGGCGGGGATTGGCGCCACCTTGAGCACCGCGGCAGCGGGCTTTATCGCGGATCGCTTCGGCAATACCACCAGCTTTTTCGGTCTCGCGGCCGCAGGAGCGCTTGCTGTGCTGCTGGTGTGGGCTGCCATGCCGGAGACCCGCGACGCTGAAACCGTGCAACAGGCGGAAGGGGTGCCTGAAGCGCGGTAGATATTCAGTCGATCGGCCGCCCTGCCGTTTCGCGCATGAACGGCAGCGGCAGCAATGAGACCAGCCCGCAGCCGATCAGATACCACGCCGGCGCGAGCGTGTTGCCCGACAGCTGGATCAGCCACGTCGCGAAGAATTGCGCGAACCCGCCGAAGATGGACACGCCAAGGCAATACACGATCGACATCCCGGTTGCGCGAATTTCACGGGGGAACATCTCCGGCAACATCACGATGTTCGGCACGGCCGTGAACGCGACCAACACCCCCAGTACGGCCACGACCGATAACAGCACCGGCACCGTCGGCGACGCATTGATCATCATGAACGCCGGATATATAACGGCGATCAGCAAAATCCGCGAGATCCACAGTACGCGCTTGCGACCGACGCGATCCGACAGCGCCCCGGCAAACGGCGAGCAGATCACTGTCACCAGGGCGGCGGTCCACGAAGCCCATAGCGCCAGCGACATGGGCAGATGCAGGATGCGGATCGCGTAAGTGGACAGATAGAACAGCACGATGTAATTCGCCGCCGTGCCGCCGATGGTAGTCACGACGCCTGTCGAAATCACGCCCAGATGTCCACGAAAAATATCGCGCACCGGCTGCGCGCGATCCGCTGCACGTGCCGCTTCTGCAGAACCTGCTGCGACTGCTGCACCCGCTGCTGCGCTTTCGCGCTGCGCCGCGAGTGGCAGCGTTTCGTCGAGATGTTTGCGGATATAGACGCCGACCGGCCCCATCGCCATGCCGATTACAAACGGCACGCGCCAGCCCCAGCTTTCCAGCGACGGCGTCGACAGGCAAGCGGCCAGCGCGACCCCGAGCAGCGACCCGCATACGGTGTTCAACCCCTGGCTCACGAACTGCCAGCTGCCATAAAAGCCGCGCGTTTTATCGCTGCCGTATTCCATCAGCAGCGAGGTCGAAGCGCCGATCTCGCCACCCAGCGCGAAACCCTGAACCAGCCGCGCGAGGATCACCAGCAGCGGCGCGGCCACGCCGATCGCCGCATAGGTGGGTGCAAACGCGATGATCGCCGAGCCGAGCGTCATCAGCCACAGCGTGAGGCTCATCGCCGCCTTGCGGCCGGCGCGATCGGCGTACGCACCGAGCACGATGCCGCCGACCGGACGCATGATGAAGCCCACGCCGAACGTACCGACCGCCAGCATCAGTTGCGCGAGCTGCCCTTCCACCGGGAAATACAGCTTGCCGATGATCGTGGCGAAAAAGCTGTAGATCGTGAAGTCGAAAAACTCGAGACCGTTGCCGAGCGTGATTGCGGCGATGGCTTTTGCCTGGCCGGCGCGTCGGCCGGCAACGGGCGTTGCGGGCGTGTCTGCGCTCAGCCCATGATGAGCCAACGCGCTCTGCGTCGACGCTGGCGCGCCGGGCTGCGGATGCGGTGCGGCGGAATAGTCCATGTGTGTATCTCCTCCCGGATGTCCTGCTGCTGCGTGGCTGGCTTGCTGTGCCGGTTAAAGGCTGGCAGCCCTTCAAGGCTTCAAGCTTTACGGCCTCATGGCTTCGTGCCTCACCGCTAAACCCGCACGTGCCCGCTCAAACGAGGAACGCCTCGGTCAGCCGCACCCAGTAGGCCGCCCCCGTGGCGAGGCAATCGTCGTTGAAGTCGTAGCCCGGGTTGTGCACCATACAGCCGCCCTCGCCGTCGCCATTGCCGATAATCAGATAGCTGCCCGCACAACGTTCGAGCAGGAACGCGAAGTCTTCGCTGCCCGTAAGCGGCTGCATGTTTGGAATCAGTCCCGCTTCGCCGACCCAATCGAGCGCGACCTGCTGGGCAAAACCGGTCATGGCGGCATCGTTGACGAGCACCGGATAGCGCCGCTGATAATCGACCTCGGCGCGTGCGCCATACACCGCGGCCTGCGCTTGCACGACCTCAGTGATACGCGTTTGCAGGTAGTCCCGAACCTCGGGCTTGAGCGCGCGCACCGACAGACGCATCTGCGCGGTTTCGGGAATCACGTTCGGCGCTTCGCCGGCGTGGATCGCGCCAACGGTGATGATCGCCATATCGAGCGGGGCAATGTTGCGCGAAACGATGGTCTGCAGGGCGAGCACGATCTGCGCGCAGACGACGACCGGATCGACCGCCTTGTGCGGCACCGCGCCGTGGCCGCCGCGCCCCGTCACCGTGACGATCACCGTATCCGACGAGGCCATGAACGAGCCCGGCAGAAAGCCGAGTTTGCCGGTCGGATAGCCGGGCATGTTGTGCATCGCGAACACTGCGTCGCAGGGGAACGCGTCGAACAGGCCGTCTTCGAGCATTTTCTTCGCACCCGCCTGGCCTTCCTCGGCCGGCTGGAAAATCAGATTAAGCGTGCCGTTGAAGGACTTCTCGCGGGCGAGGTGCCTGGCCGCGGCCAGCAGCATCGCCGTATGGCCGTCGTGGCCGCATGCGTGCATCTTGCCGGGGATCGTGCTCGCATAAGGCAGGCCAGTCTGTTCGTGAATCGGCAACGCGTCCATGTCGGCGCGCAGGCCGAGGCGCTGGGTGCCATTGCCCACTTTCAACTGGCCCACCACCCCGGTTTGTCCCAGCCCGCGCGTGACCGTATAGCCCCACTCCTGCAGGCGTTCGGCGACCAGATCCGCGGTGGCGAATTCTTCGTACGCCAGCTCCGGGTGAGCATGGATGCGGTGGCGCAGGGCGATCATTTCGTCTTCGAGATCGGCAAGGCCCGCCGGGATGGCCATGGTGTTCACGATGCTGTCTCCGTCTGTGAATGCGTGAGGCCAGCATAGCCAACGTGATTTTTGACGGGCAGGCGTAGAATCGTTGCGGCGGCAACCGGCGGTTGCCACCCTCCTCTTGCTTGGATCAGATGAAACTCCACCAGCTCAGTACCCTGGCGGCGATTGCGGATACCGGCAGTATCCGGGCTGCGGCACGTACCTTGGGTCTGTCGCCGGCCGCCGTGACCAAGGCGGTGCGCGAACTGGAAGCGGGCCTGCAGGCGCCGCTCGTGGTCCGCAGCGCGAGCGGCGTGACGTTTACCGAGTTCGGCCGCGTGCTCGTCGTGCATGCGCGGCTGGTACTCGGACAGCTGCAGCGCGCCGAAGCCGAGATCGAGGCGCTGCGCGGGGCGGCGGCCGGGAAGCTCTCAATCGGCGTCACGCCGTGGATTGCGTTGACGTTTTTGCCGCAGACCGTGCAACGCTTCCGGCAGCGCATGCCAGAGGTGCAGCTGGAGTTCTTCGAGGGGTTGTTGGCGGTTGTGCAGCCGCGCTTGCGCGACGGCAGTCTGGACTTCTCGATTGGCCGGCCGCCGCCTGCGTCGCCGCAATCGGAGTTTCATAACGTGCCGTTGTTCTCGACGCATTCAGCCGTCGTGGCAAGGCGTGATCATCCGAAGGCTGGATGCCGCACGCTCCTCGAACTCGAAGATGCCGAGTGGGTATTGAACTGGGACCCGGCGAGCCGCGAATCGATCTCGGACAATCTGTTTCGGCAACGCGGCATGAAGGTGCCGCATACGATACACCTCGCGCATTCGCTGGCGATCGTGCTGGGACTGCTCGCGCACACCGACATGCTCAGCATTTTTCCGTGGCCGCTGGTGGAGGTCAGCAGCGTGAAGGAGAACTTGTGGGCGCTGCCGTTGCGTGAGACGGTGGATGAAACCATCGTCAGCATTACCTCACGGCGTGGTGCGCCGACGAGTCCTGCCGCAGCCTGTTTTCTCGAGTGCCTGCGTGAGGTGATCGATGAAGGCGCGCGCTCGCAAAACCCGGAGCAGCGCCGGTTGTTTCATTCGATCGAGTTGCTGCTGTAGCGCGGCGCGCGTCAGGTATCACATCGGGCATGACATTGCACATCAATCCAGAAACAACGTCGCCCGCTTGCGCAACACGGCACCGAAATCATCCAGCCAGCCAATCGACAGGCGCCAGCTCTGCCAGTACAGATCCACATCGATCGGCTTGCCCGGCGCCATATCGACCAGTTCGCCGCTCGCCAGATGCGGCGCGATCATCCGCTCCGGGCACATGCCCCATCCCATCCCGGCGACGCATGCGCGCAAAAAACCTGCGACGTGCGGAATCCAGTGCAGCGGCGGGTCGATTTCCGCGCGGGTCACGCGGCGCATGAAGCGCTTTTGCAACTGGTCCTTCGGATTGAAATCGACGCAAGGTGTGCGCCGCAGCGACTCACGCGTCACGCCCTCTGCAAAATAACGCGCGAGGAAATCCGGTGAGCAAACCGCCAGATAACGCATCCGGCCAAGCCGCGTGGAACGGCACCCCTGCACCGGCTCGGCCTGCGTGGTGACCGCGCCCTGCACGCTGCCGTCGCGAATCCGCTGCGCGGTGTGGTCCTGATCGTCGATCACGATATCGAGCAGCATCTCCCGTTCTACGCAAAAGCCGGCAACCGCATCGATGAACCACGTGCCGACGCTGTCATCGTTGACCGCCACTCTCAGCGTCGACCAGGACTCGACCAGCGCACCCGGCATTACCGGCAAACGTCCGCTCAGTTCCGACTCGAGCAGTTTCACCCGCTCCGTATGCCGGCACAGCAGCGCCCCGGAGGTGGTCGCCACACACGGCTGGCCGCGCTTGACGAGCACGCTGCCCACCCGTTCCTCCAGCAGTTTCACGCGTTGCGACACGGCCGACGGCGTCACGTTCAGCTCGCTCGCCGCGCGGTCGAACGAACCGTGGCGCACCACCGCAGCCAGCGCATCGAGCAAAGCGTAATCGAGCATTAGCGTTCCTTAATCCACATTACGTAAATTAGCTTCTCTTATGAGAAGCAAAACCGCAGACTAGCGCCAATTCGCCTCACCCGTCTACTGACTACTGTCTACCGGATCGATTATGGATTGGCTCGCTTTTTCACACGGAGCGGCGCTGTGCGCGTCGCTGATCGTGACCATCGGCGCGCAGAACGCCTTCGTGCTGCGGCAAGGCATCATGCGCTCGCACGTCGGCAAGATCGTGCTGCTGTGCACGCTGTCGGACTTCGTCCTGATCGGCGCGGGCGTCGGCGGGGCCTCGGTGCTGGTCGAGCGCTATCCGGTGTTCGTCCATACCATGCTGTATGTCGGGCTCGCCTACCTCGCCTGGTTCGGCATCAGCGCCCTGCGCCGCGCGCTGCGCCCCGGGCATGCGGTGCTGGAGGTCGACGCGTCGGCAAAGGCCACCGCGGCCACCCCGGCCGCTCCGGCGGCGCCGTCCGCGCAACGCGCCATGCCGATGATCCTGATGACGCTCGCCTTCACCTGGCTCAATCCGCACGTGTATCTCGACACCTTCCTGCTGATCGGCACCGCCGGCGCCCGCGAGCCGCAAGGCAGCCGGGTCGCCTTCGCGCTCGGGGCGATGGCGGTCAGCGCCGTGTGGTTCGTCGGCCTTGGCTACGGTGCCCGGGCGCTGGCCCCGCTGTTTCGCCGCGCAACGGCCTGGCGCGTGCTCGACGGGGCAATCGGCAGCATGGTCCTGCTGCTCGCCGTCACCCAATTGCGGTAAGCGGGCCGCCTACGGCCGGGTAACCGTGGGCTCGCCCTCGCAAACGCCTGCGCGCCCCACGCCTACCGTCATCAACGCGCCATCTGCCACGTACGGCACGAGACCATCGTTGCAGATCTTCAGGACCGTATCGTGCGCGCACTGCGCATCGCCCGGTGCGCAGTAATCGATCGCAATCACCGGCAGACGATATTGCTCCCGGATGATCCTTGCCTGGCCGAGCAGCCACGCGCGGTCGGCCGGCAGCACCGGCGCATAGCGCTGCTTAGCCTGGTCCCAGCCGCTATACAGCGATTCGAACGCCACCGCGTACACCAGATCGTGCACCTGCGGCAGGATCTCGAAGCCACGGTTGAACATCAGCTTCGCGGCCGGATAGCGCGCCTTGATGGCGCGCATCACCGCCACCAGTCCCGCCTGCTGGCGCTCGCGCGCCGCGTCGGTCTTCGCAATCAGCTGGTAGGAATCGAGCGTGTCGAGAAAGAAGCCGCGATAGCCCTTGCGCCATAGCGGTGCGATTACATGCTTGACGTAAAACGCCGCCCAGCCGGGCGCATCCTGATCCACTACGCTCGAGGCCCAGGCGGCATTGTGACCGGCGAGCCATTCCTTGGGCATCGCCGCGTAATACTGGCGCTGCGGCGTCACTTCACCGACGCTCACGTACGCAAACCAGTCGGTGCACGCGGTGTGCTGAACCGCGGGATCGAAGCCGCTATCCGGCTCGACGACCACTGCGTCGAATCCGGACAACTGCTCGACCGGCACCTGCGCACCGTAAAAGAACGCCACCGAAGGCGCGCCCGAAGCATCGGCCGCATGCTCCATTGCATTGCCACCGTTACAGGCCGCGTCCGTTGGCGTCTGCGCCTGCACCACCGCCCCGACCCCGCTGGCCGTGGCGAGGCAAGCGACCCAGGCGACGCAGCGGTAAATCGTCCGTACCAGGAATGTTCGCATCTCGCAGTATCAGTTATGCAGCATGTAGGTTTCGTATTCGAGCCTGGCAAACTTCCGGTCCAGCGCCAGCACCGCCGCCACCGCCAGAATCAGCAAAGCCAGCGCAAAACCGTAGCCGTAGGCGTTCGGGCTCATCTGCAGCGTGAACCACGTCAGCACGCCGTTCAGCACGACGAACGCGATACACAGCCTCAGCACCGTGCGCCGCGCGTCCAGATAGAAAAACACGTTTAGCAGACCCAGCAGCACCACCTGCAGGCTCGCGGAAATCACGTCGACCGTCAGCAACGGCATGTATAGCGTCGAGATATGCAGCGCCGCCAGCACATGCTGTCCAAAGGCGACGATCAGCAGCAACACGATGGCCTGGATCTTGATGATTTCATACAGGCCTGCGCGCACGCTGCCCACCATCATGTCACGCATGTCGTAGATGTGCCGCAGCGTCGCGCCGCTGCGCACCGCGTCGTAGAACGCGTCGTAGTACTCCACGAAGTCGGCCTCGATGCGCACCAGAAACGTCGCCATGCCCGGCATCACGCATACGTAGGCAATGAACACCGGAATATCGTAGATCACCGACGCATGCAACGGCCCGATGACCGGCGAGCCGGTACCGGGCGCGAACCAGAACATCAACTTGTCGATCCACACGCCGAGATTGAAGAACAGGCCAACCAGTGCGAGCGTCGGATAGGCGAAGCGTTTGTCGAATACCTCGAAGGAAATCAGGCGCCCACTGCGGTAGTTGCGGTAGATCAGCCCTGACAGGCCGCCAAGCAGCACCAGGTGCCCCGCGACGAAGCCGCCCAGCAGCCCGACGATTCCATGACGGTTGAGCAGCAACGCAAATCCAACCGTGCAGCCGTAGCCGATCAGGAACACAAACAGGATCTGCCGGTACTGCTTGACGCTGGAGAGAAAAATCACGCCGATCCAGATATTGCTGACCACCACGAAGCCTGCCACCATCAGCACGCGATACGCGAGCGGCGCGCTGCGAAAGCCCAGCAGCATCGCGACAACACCGACCAGCCCTGCGGCAATCGTGCAGACGAGCACGACGCCGTTGTAGTTCGACAGCACCAGATCGTCGCGCTTTTCGAACAGGCGATCGGAGATAAAGCGCGTGAACGACAGTTGCAGGGGCCCCGTCAGTATCAGGCTCAACGCGATCAGATACGTGACCGACACCTGAAACTGCACGATCGCATACTTCGGTATCACGAACGCGAGGCTCATCACCCCGATGATCAGGATACCGAAAATAGACAGGATCAAAGGCCCTGAGCTGATCAGGCCGGCATACGCGTAAGCACGGGCGACGCCAAACAGCGTCTCGTGCCGCAGGATCTTGCGCAGTTCGAAACCAATCCCGGCCATTAGCGTGTTTCTCCGGTTTGAGCGGTGCTTGCCCCGGCCTTCGAACCGTTCTCCACCGGGCAGCGGCCTGCGGCGGCTCGACGCGACTGGCGCGGGCCGTCGGGCAACGCTGCGAGCTGGTCATACAGACTGCGGTAGCTGTCGGTCATCTGCGCCTTCGTGTAGTAGCGGCGCACGCGCGCGAGGCCCGCCTGCTGGGCTGACTGCCACCGTGCGTCGTCGTCCAGCAACGCCACCACGGCCTGGGCGAACGCGGCAGGGTTGGCGATCTGCACGACCGCGCCCGCGCTGCCGAGCGCGCGGTCTTCGTCGCTGAAGCCCTCGATCATTTGCCGGCAGGCGCCCACGTCCGTCGTAATGGACGGGATGCCGGCGGCGAACCCCTCCAGCACCACGAGCGGCAAGGCCTCGCTGATCGACGTCAGTGCGATCACGTCGATTTTCGGCAGCACGGCGTCAATGCGCTGAAAACCGAGGAATTTCACGTTATCCGCAAGCCCGAGGCTTTCCACCAGCGCGCGGCATTCGAGCGCATACGCCGGATCCTCTTCTTCCGGTCCGATAATCCAGCCTTCGATATCGGGCATGCTGCGCGAGGCGACGAACATCGCACGGATGAACGTCTTGATGTCCTTGATCGGCACCACCCGGCCGATCAACGCCACCACCCGGTGCGGGCCTGCCACCCGTTGCGCGACGAGCGGCGCGAGACCATCGACGTCGACGCCGTTGGGAATGCTGCGGGTGCGCTCAGCCGCCGCGCCGTCGGCGATCTGCCGCTGGCGGTTCGCCTCGTATAGCGCCACGATCTCATCCGCGGCGTCGTACGCAAGTTTGCCGATCGCTTCGAAAAAGCGCACCCACAGCTCACGGAAATAGCTGATGCGCGAGATGTCGCGCTCGAAGGCACCGCGGTTATCGCGAATCCACTGGCTCTGCAACAGATCGATCTTGCGCTCTTTCGTATAGATGCCGTGCTCGGAGATCAGCAGCGGCCGCCCCGTGCGGTAATGCAGGAGCGCGCCCAGAAAACCCGCGTAGCCGGTCGACACCGTGTGATAGACCCGTGCGGGCAACAGCTTCTCGGCGACGTTGGCCAACTGCCACAACGGCTTGTGCATGATGCGCACGGTCCAGAAGTAGTCGGTAAACGACGGGTCTGTACAGTACTTTTCATACTGCTCGACGATAAATTGCCACGACTGGCGGCTCGCCAGAAACTGCGTCTCGTTGAGCGCGCCCTGCGCGCCGAGCGTCGGCACCATCTCTGCCATCAGCGCGCCGACGTCCGCGCCGCGCACGCCGCGCAACGCCGCGTGCAGCTCGGCCGACTTCGCGAACGCCGCCGCATCGCCTTCGATCTCGCGCGGCCGGCGCGCGTCCACTGCAGCCGCCTCGTACAGATAGTGCGTCTCGAAGTGCACGACGTTGTCGGGCAACGGGTAGGCCGCGGCCTGATAGTCCTGCTCACGGCTGCCTATGAATACGATCGCAAAGCGCGTCTGCGGATAGGCGCGCAGCATCTCGTTGACCCAGCTCGACACCCCGCCGCGCACGAACGGAAAAGTGCCTTCCAGCAGCAGGCAGACATCGGCATCGGCGGCGCGCCGCATCAGGGACTGTTTCATGACGACCAGTAAGTCACAGTGGGTTTGAGCGTCGGCAGCGCGGCGGCGTTGCCAAGCGTGGCAAGCAACTGGCTGGTTTGGCCGTATTCGCCGCGCAGAAAGGCCACTTCGGCGAGCCACGGAATCAGCCGTTCGCGCGGAAAGCCCAGTTCGAGGGCGCGTTCCATGTGCTGTCCGGCCTCGTCGGGCCGGCCTTCGGCAAGCGCAAGACGGCCGCGGATCAGCCACAGCGCCGCATCTTTTTCATCGATCGCGAGCGCGGCACGCGCGTAGCGGTCCGCCTGTTCAAGCGTATGGCGATACACCGCACCCTGAACCAGGTTCTGATAAACCAGTTCGAAATACAGCTCGGCCAGCCGACGGTTGATCGCATGGCGCTCGCTGTCCTCCTTCGCCTCTTCCAGCGCTTTGCCGGTGGCGAAGATCTTCTGCATGATCTCGTTCTCGGCCTGGTCGAGCGTGCCGTAAGCAATCAGACGCACGTCCTCGATCGGATCGGCCAGCAAATCGCGCAGCAGGCTGCCGGTCGTGCGGGTCGGCATGCTCTGGATCGCCACGAGCGCCGTAAGCCGATCCGTGGACGAAACCTGAGTGTTGACGAGGCGCGCCTGCAGGCGCGCTCCCCCGCCGTGCGAGACACGCGACACCAGGTAGGTGACGAACTCGGGGCGCGGCACGTCGGTCAGCAGATCGCTTTCCTTCTTGCCCGGAAACCATGCCGCCCACCCACAGCTCACCAGCACGACGAGGCCGCCAAACAGCGGCACGAAGGTGCACAGCACCCACAGCAGCAGGATCGTCCACGTGCGCGGTTCGCGATAGCGGGCCGGCAGCAGCCCGCGCATCAGCATCGCCTGCGCGAGCGCAGCCGCTGCCTGGATGGCAAAGGCGGCCAGCAGCGGATCGATGCCGGCCGGCGCGTGTGTAAAGGCCAGCCATGCAAGGTATTGCAACAGCACATAACCGGCAAACAGCGTGGCAAACCGCGCGGCAAACGGCGCAGCGGACTGCAGCACGCTGACGAAGGTGGACGTGGGCTTAGACATCGAGGCCGCTTCGCTTGAGAAGGCGTTGCAGCGCCGGACCCGGCTCCAGCGCGCCCAGGTGCAGCGTATGCACGCCGACACGCGCGCTCTCCAGATCCAGATTGAACTGGGCTGAGAGACTGGTTTCGATACGCGCGAGATAGCCGTCGATACCGGTCGTGTCGGTGGCCGGCATCAGGTTGACCAGCACCGACTGCGAGCCGGTCTGCACCGGCCACATCAGGTCGAGTGCACGGCGGCGGCGGATCACGTGCTCGAACAAGGAGTCGCCCGCTTCATCGCGCGGAAACGCCAGCGCAACCATCGAAGAGGCAATGCCGGCATCGCGTTGCAGGCGCGTGAGACGCCCGAGGTCGAGCGCAAAATCGTGTGGACAGCCGGGCACGGCGGCAAGAATGCCCTGCACGAGGCTCGCGTGCTCCACACCGTCGGCGTAGTAGCCGAGCAGCACCAGCAACAGTTGCAGGTTGTCGAAGTTCAGCGACAAAAACGGCATGCGCTTGATGACGAGCACCGCGAGCAGCTGGCCATCGGCGCTCACGAGCGGCGCGCACACCAGGTATTGCGACTGGGCGGCCGGAATGCCTTCGGTTTTCAGATGGGCGACGCTCATCGTGCTCATTGCATGCGTGACAAGCCCGTCATCGGGCGCGAACTCGAAGTCATCTCCTACGCGCGCGGCGGCCTGCGTGCCGACCCGGCCGCCGCGCACGGGGAAGATTGCTGCAACTTCGATCTGGCACACCTGGGCGACGAATTCGAGCAGGCCATGCGCGCCCGGCAACGTCCGCAACGGCGCAGCAAGCCCCGCGGCATCCAGCGCCTGCGAAGCCTGCCCCGCGTGCACCGCTGTAGCAGCAGTTGTTGCGGCCGCTGCCTGAGCAGCCTGTGCCGCACCGCTCGCGGCATCCTCTTCCGTCACCGACAGGCGCCGCAACTCGGTAATCGAATCGCGCAGCGTGGTCGGCTTCGACAGCAGATCCTTCTCCAGCCGCTCGTGCGAGAGGCGCATCAGATAGTGGCTGTTGGTGATCGCCACCAGCCGGTCGTTCAGATAGTCGTTGATCGTCGACGCGCGCGCGGCTCGGTGGCCCCAGGTGTCGCCGAAATGCCCCGCGATAATCGTCTGCAGCAGACCGCCGACAAACACCATCACCGGCCAGGCGTCCGTTGCCGGATAAAACAGCTTCCACGCACCCAGCAGCATCGCGCCCGCCAGCAGACCCGGCAAGGTGCCGTAACGCAGCGCCACGATCAACGGTGCGAACCACAACCACGGAAAGCCCACATGCAACAGCAAGGGATCCTGACGATCGAACCACCCGCTAATGCCGAGCACCAGCGCGATGAAAACGATCGTCTCGACAATCGCAAACGGCCGTGTCACGGCCGGCATCATGAAACGACGCACGCGCCCCAGGTTGCCGAAGGGGTTCGAGTTGCGCGTCTTCGAGGCGGCAGAAGCGGATTGCATGGCGGCGGTATTCACGGCCGGTTCCTTATGACGTGTCGGGATGCCAATGCGCGACTAATGGTGAGTGCCGGATCCATACGGCTCACTCACCGCGCGGGCGCTTAACGGTGCGCGGCGAGCGGCGACAGCACGCTGCCGATCAGCGAGGTCGCCACGCTGGAGAGACTCGAACGGCTCCAGCCGCTACGCGCGCCCGTCGCGCTCCAGACCACGTTGCCTGATTGCACGTCGATCAGCTCGAGCGTGATCCCGACGACCGGCTCGCCATCGACGCCAACCTTATAACGCCATTCCTCGACGGCACCGGTGAGGATGTACTTGACCTGCTGCGACTGCGCCCATTCGAGCTTCTGCTGCGCGCTCTCACGCTGTGCCGTATCGAACAGTGCGCTGGAGCCGGCATCGGCGGGCGCGAAGCGCACGTCCTTCAGACCGTTCGCGCGCAACACGCTCGCTGCGATCGATTCCGCACTGCGGCCGGCCGACGGCGTTTCCGTGTAGTTCGCAATCGACGCCACCGCAACCGGGTCACCTGCACCCAGCGTCGGCGCAGCCGTCTCTTTTAACGTACCGCAGCCGGCTATCAGCCACGACGATGCGACCGCCGCGATGCCCCATGAAGCGAGACGCGCAAACCTCTGAAATGTGCTCACTGAACCACTCCTCAAATGACGTCGATATTCATTCCCGTAGCATCGCGGGCCTGTCAGCCGGCGTGCCTGCCGCCTGCCGCGCCTGGGCGGCTGCTTCAATCTCTCAAGAAAACGCTGGGACATCCCACGTTTTCCTGTCCCCGAGGGCCTGCCGCCAAGCGACAGGTTCGCGGGGACTCAGTAAAACCAGCTGTAACGTGCGCCGATCACCGTAATCGGCGCCGAGCCGACCTGCGACACGCTTTCGTGCTCCAGATATAACGCGGCATGGTCGCCGCCGAATACACTGCCGGCCACGCCCACGCTGACCTGCGGCCCCCATCCCTGCAACGAGTTATGCACGATGCCGACATCGAGGAACGGCCGCCAGCGATGCGTGTACTGCTCGGGCAGATCACTGCCGAAGCCGAAGAACACGCCGTACTGCGAATAGGTTTGCGCCATGAAGGTGGCGGCACTGGTCGGGCCCGCGCTGACCGGCGCGAGGCGCGAGATCAGCGCATCGGCGCCGCCGCTCGCCCCGTAGCCGCCATGGACCCCGGCGAGGCGCACGGTAAGGTCCGGATAGTCCGTGCGAATCTTGTAGCCGAGCTCACCCGAGGACAGCACACCGCTGCCCAGGTAGTTGCGCGCCTGGCTATAGAAGCGGTCCGCCTCGACGGTGCCCGACACAAAGATGCGTGGCGTCACGCGCCAGGTGAAACCGCCGGTCAGGTTGTCCTTCATGCCGCCCACCAGCAGCGCCTGCGACTCGGTCGCAGCCTGGTCGCGGCCGGCGCTGCCCGTCAGCGTGAGCGAAGAATTGCGGCCGAGCTCGCCGGCAATATCCAGCGTGTAGAAGCTGTCCAGCGCGTCGCGGCGCCCCGCTGTTACCTGAAACGCGGTATCGAGCGTCTGACGGCGCGCGAAGAAAGCGAGCGCACGATCGACGCCGGGCACGTTGACCAGTTGGGACGGATCGGTGGACCACTGGTAACGCTGCGTGCCGGTCACGCCGATCATGTAGCGGTCCGCGATCTTGATGCTACCGGCCAGGGTCTGCTCGACGTAATCGAGCGGATGCTCGACATAGTTCTCCAAGGTGGCACCGAGCGACTGCGGCCAGGTGAGCGCCGTGTCGGTCAGACGCGTATGCAGTTCGGTATCTTCCGGCGCGCCGTCGAGGCCGCCGAACGCGAGTTGCTCGGCCCTGCCCGGGCGGTCGAGCGCGATCGTCGCGTCGATTCGGCCGTAGAGCGGCAGGCGCGCACCCTCCTTGTCCACCAGGCGCTCCATGGTCTCGACATCGCCTTCGGCGAGCGCAATCGCCAGTTGCGAATCGGCGGGCTGGGCGAGGCGGTTCGCATACTGCTCGGCGAGCCAGCGTTTGGCGAGCGGATTGGCCTCGTGCGACAAAGCCCACGCCACTGCGACATCCTTCGCCACGGCCGACTTCAGGCGGCCATCGTCCCGGGTCCTGACAGCACCCGCCGGCGGTGCGGGCGGCAGGCCCGGCGCATCGCCAAGCAGCGTGCGGTGCGCCACGGACAGGTTGTCGCGCCCGGCGTCGTGCTTCAGCAGATCGTCAAGCAGTGCTCGCGACACGTCAGCGTCCGCGAAGATCGACGCCAGCGACACGCGGCGGCCACGCACCTGTTCGCGCGCTTCCGCGTCCTGCGACGCGCGCCGCTTCCGCGCGGCCTGAGCCCCGCCGCCGCCCGCCGCCACGGCCTGCTCGTCCTGCTCGATCTGACGCCACACCTTGCGGCGAATAGACCAGGCCAGGTCGGCCCGGCCGGCCATCTCCTGCGCGTCCGCCAGCGTTAGCAGCCAAAGCGGATCGCGCGACATGACGGCCGACTGCAGGCGCAGATACTGAAGTGCCGCAACCGGGCGGTTCATACGCAGCTCAGCGGCAGCGAACGGTCCCCACAGCAAGCTGTTCTGCGCCGCGTCGTCGTGCCAGCGCACGAGCACCTTGCGTACTTCGGCGTCGCTGCCGTAGTCCACGAGGGTCCAGACCAGGGCGGCACGGATTTCCGCCGGCGCGCCCGGCAGATCCACCGCGCGCTGCAGATCGTGCAGCGCATCGAGCGGCCGGTCGGTCTGACGATAGTATTCGGCCCGCACGCCGAGGAAACCCGGCGATGCCTCGGCCTCGGCGCGCTGTTGCGGCGTGAGGCCGGCGAGCAGCGCGGCAATGCGGTCCATGGCCTGCGCATCGGTGTAGTAGTAAATGGCTTCCTGCAGCGCACGTGGCGTGTGATCGCGCTGGTACTGCAACTCCGCTGTGCGGCCCGCATCGAGCGGATAAGCGTCGTAGAAGTACGTCATCGCGCTCAGGTCTTCGGACGTTTCCACGCCGCTCACCAGCAGATGCTTGTACGCATCGTTGGCGACCTGATCCTGTTGCAGGAGGCGTGCGAGTTGCGCGTCGTTGCGCCAGAACAGCACGTCGTCTTTCGCACCGGAGCGCGCGGTCTGCAGGGCTGCGAGTGCCTGCGCATAGTTGCCCTGGCGGTAGAGGATGGTCGCCGCATGCAACGCGTATGACGTGTTGCCGGGTTCGCTCACCTGCAGCTTGCGCCAGATCGCAAGCGCCTCGTCATCGTGGCCGGCGCGCTCGGCAAGAATCGCCATGCGCTCGTCGATCGCGTGACTGCCTGCGGCGCGCTGATGCGCTTGCAGGAACGCAAGCCCGTCGTCCGGGCGGCCGAGGCGCTCGTAGGTGGCGATCACCGAGTCGACCAGCTTCAGATCCCCCGGCGCCACGTTCGACGCATGCACCAGCGCGGCGAGATAGGCCGTGTCGTCATTGAGCATGGGCGCGAGGCGCAACAGGTTGCTCCAGCCGATCGGGTCGTTCGAAGCCTCGGCATAGCCAAGCCACGATTGCAGCGCGAGCGGCGCGGCGCCGTTCCATTCGGCAACCTGCGCAAGACGCTGGAGCCACTCGGCCGAGTGAGGGTCTTTGGCGACCTGCGCCGCCGCGACCTTCTGCGCATTGTCGAGGTCGTTCGCTTCGAGGAAGGACTGGTAGACGAGGCTTGCGAGGTCGACGCCGGTGGGCGGGCTGGCGGATGCGCCTGAGCTTGCTGCAGTCGAAACCCGCAATACACGCACTGGCGCACGCACCGGCGCCCGGACCCGCATGCCGTTGCCGCCCAGCGGGCCATCCATGTACGCATAAGCCGCAGACGCCGCAGCATGAACCGCCGCGGTCTGCGCCGCCGCCAGCTCAGCGCGTTCGATTCCGCCACCCGAATCCCCGGGCCGCAGGCTCGTGAATTTGACTAGCGCCTTCGCATAACGGTCGACCCGATCCGGCCGTTGTGCGGCACGCGCGAGATTCAACAGCACGACCAGGGTATCGCGGTCTTCGGCGAGCGTGCCGACATGCTCGTCGGCGGCCTTGAGCGCGTCGTCGAGCAGATTGCCCGATTGCAGCGCGCGGATGCCCGCAATGAAGCAGCGGCGCTGCTCGTCACGCGTGGTGGCATCGGCCTGCAGGCTGAACCACGCGTCCGCGGCACGGCGGTACTGGCCGACCCACAGGCCGTATTTCGCGACCTCGGCATTCCAGCGCTGCCGGCCATGCGGATCCTGCTCAGCGAGGCGTCCATACCACTGCACCGCGAGCGCGGGCGCATCGATCGCTGCAGCACGCGCGGCGAGGACCTCGAGATCGCCATTGTCCCAGGCAAGACCTGCCACCGCGGCAAGCTGCTCGCGCAGCTTCGCCAGCGCCGCCGCGCGGCGAGGATCGCTAGCGGGAATCGCGAAGGCTTCCTGTTCCGCCACCGTCAGGCGCAACATGATCGCGGCGCGATGCAGCACGTCCGTATGCTGCTCGTCCATCCGGTCGGCGATACGCCTCGTGTCATCGGTGCGGCCGAGTTGCGCGTATTGCGCGCCGAGTGTCGAGAGCAGCTCCGCGTTGTCGGGCTGCACGCGCAGCCACGCCTCCAGATAGGCCGCGCTGAGGTCGCTCGGCTCGGCAGCCGAGGCCATCCGCTCACGCAGTCCGCCGTGCGGGTACGTCGCGTAGAAGACCAGCACCACCACTGCCGCGAGCAGCAGCACCAGCCATGGCGAAGCAATGCGGGGGCGGCTAGTGACCACAGGCTATCTCGACGTGTCGATAGTCGACCTGCTGCCCCGCGACGGCGGGTGTGTCAAAGCGCAACAGCGCCCCGTCGCGCCGTGTGGGCGCCGGCTTGCCGTCTACGCTCGCGTTGCAGGTTTGCGCGTTTGCCAGCACGACGAACGGCTGGTAGTAGCCGCCGAACTCGAAACTCACACCGTTGGCGGTGGTGCGAAAGTTGCGCACAAAACCATTGGCTTCGACGATATATGGCGTAGCATGCGCTGCCCCACCATTGACACCGTTCGCACCATCGACACCACCACCGCCGAAGTTAAACCGCGCGTCGCCGCCATCGATGTGGATATAGATGCCGTCCGGACCCGCCGCGAAACCCGTCACGCCCGAGGACCCATCGAGGTCAGGCGCACTGGTGTTCGGCCAGTGCAGTTCGCGAACCTCACCGTTGCCGCGCACCACCCAGCCATCCCGGCTGCCGGTCTGGCGCGCGACCGCAAATGAGCGCCAATCGAGCACCTTGCGGATGTAATCGGTCACGTGAACCGGCAACACCGGCTGCTTCAGCACGCTCGAGAAAATCTCGTCGAGCGCACGCAGCGAGGCGACCTTGGTGCCGCTGTACATGTGGTAGTAGATATCGATCGGCTTGAAGCGGCGCGGCCGGTCGGTCATGTCGAAGGTTTCGAGCACCCGCGTGAAGCCATAGAACGGTCCTTGCCAGTCGTTCGTATAGACGTTCTCGTCCTGGTTCGGCGCGTACACCTGATAGGCACCCGGACCCTTGTCCACGCCGATCGGCGCGATATTGGTCCAGCTCGTAGCGGACTTCGTAATGACGGTATCGCCGCCGTTGAAGTTATAGACGCCCGCTGCGTACACCTTGCGCACCACGATCCCCGGCGGCTGGCAGTCGCCCGACCACTGCAGCACCACGGTCTTCTTGCCCGCGGGCGCAAGCCGCGCATTGATGTAGTCGATCGAGCCGGTGATCTCGCGGTCGAGATTGAACTTGTAACCCGGAATATTCAGCGAGAACGCCGCGTCGCCGCCGCCACGATCCACCTTCGCGCCAGTACTGCTGTCGACAGCCTCCCACTGGAACGGATGGGAGTACGTATGCGTGCCGATCTCCACATACGGCAGCGCGAACATCTTGCGGGCGATTTCTTCCAGACGCGGCGAGATCTTCGGATACAGCCCCGCCGGTCCCACTTCGCCTTCGATGACGGACAGCGTCATCGGAATCTTGTAGCGCGTGAAGATCTGCTGATAGAGCGCTTCGCCTGAATAGTCCGGGCCGGGGAATTCGGCGCGCGACGCGAAGCCGTCGCCATCCACGTGCGTCATCAGCAGGCGGCGGCCGTTTTCGGTCGTGACGCTCGGCGCAGGCATGGTCTGCAGACGCAGCGCCGCGCTGAGGAATTTGAGCGGCTCGATCGCCCAGCGCTCCTGGCCGATGCTGTCGAGCGACACCGACGTATAAGGCGTCAGCGCATAGCCACCCCACGGTGTGAGTGCGACCGGGTCGATCAGCGCGCCGTTCGCCGAGAGACGCATCAGCGAGTGGCTCTTCACGCCGGCACGTATGCCCAGCAGATCGCGCGGATCGGGCCGTGGATCGATTTCGAAACCGACCATCGGATCGCGCGCAATCACGTTGACCGGCGCCGCAAGCGTTCCGGGCACGGCTTGCAGATCGAGGGCATCGCCCATCGCGCCGGTTGGATCGAAACCGAACTGGCCGAGGAACACGACCGGAACGTGATCGGCGATGCGCGCGGCGACCCAGCGTTGCCAGGCCTGCGGATCAGGTATGGCATTGCCCTGAAGCCACGCAACCACGCCCGCATAGCGGTCCGGCGTGATGTTGTTCGGTAGTGCAGTGGAAAAGTCGACGTACTCGACGTCGTAGCCGAGGTAGTTGAGCGGCGTCGCGAGATCGCGCACGCCGACGCTCAGATCGAGCGGTTCTTTCGTATCGCGGTCCTGCACGACGAGGATCTTGCGCGGCAGGACTTCGATCGCTCCTACCCCGACGACGTCGCGTGCGACGCTCGTCACGTAGGGCACCACCCCAGCCGCGACCGCCATGGCCGCGGTGGTACGGGCGCATTCGCGGTCGGTGCGCGGGCAATATTCGAGTGAGACCACCGGCACGCCGGTCTGCTGCATGAAGGAACGCGCCGCGGCCAGGCGGCTCGCGCGCGTCGCATCCGGGACGTCGACGGGCAGCGTGCCGGCGTCGTTCAGCCCGCGCACGAGCGAGTCCCCCACCACCGCGTACAACGCCTTCGCATGCGGCTGCGCCGCCTGCAACGCATCTGGGCCCGCGATGACGAGGCGCGCACTGGGATGCGCTGCGCGAATCGTTTCGGCCGCCGCGATCGCCGCGGGTGTGTCGAGCAGGAAGCCGCGATAGCCACGCTGCCATAGCGGCTCGATCGCTTCCGCGACAAAACGCACGGGTGCCGCACCCGCGTCTGCGGCTCGCGTGCGAGCGATCCATACCGTATGCGGCAACGGATGAGCTAATGGGTCGAAGCCGCGCGCAGGATCGAGCACCACCGCATCGAAGGCCTGCAATTCATCGACCGGCGGATTCGCGCCGTAGAAGAACGCCAGATTCGGTTTGGCCGGGCGGGCGGCGGCGCTGTCGCGCGGATTCGCTACGCCCGCCTGTGACGGTGCTTGCGCGTACACGGCCTGCCATGGCATAGCGCACGCGGCCAGCACGAGCAGCAGGGACACGCAGCCGCGCATCGCCCTCTCGGGCAATGTGCTGCTCCGCTTCGGCTGCGTCGAACGACGGCCGTCACGGCGGCCAAACGCTTCGATCATCGTGCACTCTTCGAATCGCGTTAAGCGAATGGCCACCCCGATAGCCCCCGCTCGTGCGCCGAATGTCAGCGCAATCCTCTTTGGCATGTGATTTTTATGATCGCTCTAGATGTTTTATTGGCAACCGGTGACCCGCCGCCCAACAAATCAGGCGAAATCTACCGATCCGACTTCAAACACTACCGATATTTACCGGCGGTTGCGCGATATACGAACAACACAAAATGACCGGATTCATTCACGTTGCTGCCGACGGGATTCATCAAGGTGCGCGAGGCACAGGCCGTCAGGGTGAATTGGCGCGCATTTTAGCGCGTCCAGCGGCTCCCAGATGCGCCATTTTCGCGACAGGTTACCGCACGGATTAAATCGCATCAATTGGATGACGACGATTTAGGAGATGTACGCGCAAGGATGGAGCAGCGCAAACGTTTTCTGACAGTTAATCGTCTGCCCAGATTTTTTTCCCGATTTGACGATAATTAACAATTCAAGGCGGACACGGCCATCCGTACGCTTGCTCTATTTATCGGCTGGACTCGCGTTGATCGCAAACGTTATCGGACGGTATAAAGGCCGTCGACAAGCCTTTACGCCGGATTATCGCTTGCGAATCACGGCCTTTTTGGGTGACATTACGAATTGCTACCAAAAGCCCATATGCCCGCATAATTCACTCGGGGCTTTCCGGAATATGCGCGCCGCATAGTCGATTCGATAGATGGCGTCTGGCGGTTTGCCTCAGTCTGCGATTGGAATTGCCCGTCGCCGGTGGAATACGTCACCGGGTGTTCAGAGGTTGCTGCGGCGTATTGCGGCAGCAGCGCCGTGCTCAAGCCGAGGCCAACAGTTCCACCCCACTCACCTACAAGCTGCGCCCAAACCGCCAGCCAGTGGATAGAATGCGCGGTGAGTCGACGCGGTCCGCGCCACGCTTGCCTTTCTCTCGCCTTTCACCGGTCGTCCCACCCACTCCAGTCAAGCGTCGCATGAAGAGCAGCATCATGAGTCTGGCGGTTAGCCGCCGCCATCGCGTCGCAGCGTGCGCCGTTGCCGGGTTGATCCTGTGCGTGGTGCTGGCCGTGCTGCCGGTTGCCAACCTCGCCGCGCCGGTGGTGGCAGCGTTCCTGCCGATGTTCACGACGGCCGTGTTCACCACCGAAGGCCTCACCGCCTATCTGTTGTGGACGCAATTCATGATCACCCGTCAGGCGTTTCTCGCGGCGTTGGCGGGAGCCTATGCCTACACGGCAGTCATGGTGGCGGTCCAGCTGCTGGTGTTCCCTGCGGTGTTCTCGCCGACCGGCCTGCTCGGAGCCGGGCCGCAAAGCGCGGTGTGGATCTGGGCGTTCTGGCATTGCGGCTCGCCATTGCTGGTGTTGGCAGCGCTTTTTGTGCGACGCGGTTTCCCTGCCCCGGTGCCGCACCACCTGACACGGCGGGCCGGCCTCCTCTCGCTAGGCGGGCCGGTGTGCCTGTCGCTCGCCTTGTGCTATCTGGCGCTTCACGGTGAAGCGCGGCTGCCTCAGTTGATTGACGGCCAGTCGTACCAGCGGCTGATGCACAGCCCTTCAGGGACCGGCATCGCCATCATCGGCGCCGGCACACTGCTCTACCTCATCGTCACCACACGGTTACGCACCCTGCTCGAACTCTGGCTGGGTGTGGCGCTGTTGGCCGGCCTCGGTGATGTTGTCGCGACGCTCGTGGCGAACTCGCGCTACAGCGTCGGCTGGTACGTGGCACGGCTTGAATCGCTGCTGGCGTCGAGCACCGTGCTCGGCGTGCTGATCTGGGAAATCAGCCACCTGTACCGCGAGTTGCACGCGGCCAATGCGCGGCTCAGCGAATCCGCGGCGCGCGACGGCCTGACGGGTCTGTTCAACCGGCGCTACTTCGAAGAGCGCTACCCGCTGGCACTCGCTCACGCGAATACGGCGCAGCGCGCGTTGTCGATCCTGATGGTGGACATCGATCACTTCAAGCGCTTTAACGACACGCTCGGCCACCTGCGCGGCGACGAGTGCCTGGTCGCCGTGGCCGGGAGCCTGCAGGCAAGCCTGCGGCGCAGCGGCGACTTCGTTGCGCGCTTCGGCGGCGAAGAGTTCGCCGTGGTATTGCCGGATTGCGACCGTGAGACGGCCGGACGCATTGCTGAGAACTTGCGCGCGGCGGTCGCGCGGCTCGCCGTCGCCGCGCCCTTCACCGAGGCGGGCTGCGTGACCGTCTCGGTCGGCGTCGCCACCTCAAGCCTGCAGGAGCCCGCCCTCGCAGCCGAGCTGCTGGCGCACGCCGACGCGGCACTCTACCGCGCCAAGGAAGCCGGTCGCAACCGCGTCACGAACTGGCCGGCGGCTTCGCTCAAGCTCGCCTCAGAACAGGTTCATTCACTGCGGTAGCGGTATTGGCCGTGCCGCGCGCGACGGGCCGCACCGTCACCGTACCCGGCTTACCGCCTGCCCCACCTCTCGGCACAGGAGTTGCTCCTCAACGTTCGGCCGCACAGGCGCGACGCACCCAGTCAGGCGCGCGCGGACGACGAAGGCCAGCCGGTTCGATCATTCCAGCCATCCATCGAGGAGGGGCCCATGCTTCGCTACGCAGCAATTTTCTTCATTATCGCCATCATCGCCGCGGTATTCGGCTTCGGTGGCATCGCCGCGGGCGCGGCGGAGATCGCCAAGGTTCTGTTCTTTATCTTTATTGTGATCTTCCTTGTGACCTTGCTGATGGGCGTGATCAGACGCTGACGGCGGGCATGCCTGGAGTCGGTCATCGCCCGGTGACGACCGAAGAAACCGCCACAGGGACCCTTCACGTTGCAATAGTTGCCGAGCCCGATTGCAATAGTTGCTGCCTGGGTTTGCTGCGACCCATGCCCGGCCCCGCCGCGGCATGGTCTTTTGCGCGAGCCACGGCCATCATTCGCTACGCAGCGGCCGCCGCCGGATTCAGCTCCGCATGCAGCACCACCAGCCAGCGCCTCGGACAGTCCGCCGCGATCTGCGGTCCTGGCTGTCCGTCACGCGCGGCTGCAACAAAACCCTTCTGCTTGGCAAAGCCGAAGGCGCGACGCGCGTCGGCCTGCAGCCACATCGATACCAGGCCGCACGTCACAAAGCCGAACACCGAAATGATCTGCGTCGACAGACCCGCATCGATCTGCCGGGCGAGCAGCGTGAACGCAGTGGTCAGTATCTGACTCGCCGTGATCGCGATCAACACGACCTTGAGCATGCCTCGGAACATCATCCCCGGTCTTGGGCGCACCATCTCTGTCTGCTGTCCTTCTGCTGGTTCGTTGAAGAGGTTTTGCGGCGCACGCTTATGTCACACCGCTTATGTCACACCGCTTATGCCACACTTTCATGCCGCGCGCGCGATCTGGCTACGCGGCAATTCGAGCCGCTGCGACCAGGTCGCGAGGGTCCGTGCCGCCACTGATGGCTTGGTGAGGATCGCGCTGTCGTAGCGCTTGCCGTCAAAACGCAGGAAGTCGACGATACGAAAGCCGTGGCCGCGATAGAACGAAATCAGATGTGCGGCGGGCTGCGGTGTGTCGAGCGCGAGCTCCGCATAGCCGCGGGTGGCAGCCCAATGGTCCGCGAAGGCCAGCAACAGGGTGCCGATACCGCGCGCCTGCCAGGCCGGCTCGACGCCGAACTGCCGCATGCTCGCAATATCGTCGTGCCGGTACAGGTCGCACGGCGACTCATGATCCGGCGCATAGAGCGTCATCGTGCCGACGATGCGGCCATCGCACACCGCCACGTAGCAATCGCCGCGCGTCGCCCGCGAGCGGGTGACGTCCGCAGTCTGATCGACACACGTGCAGTTGAGCCCCATCGCGCCCAGCCGCCCGAACGCCCGATGCAGCATTGCCGTCAGCGCATCGTACGAATCGCGCACCGGATCGAAGCGCCGGAGTTCGATGCGGCCAATGCCGTGCCGCACATAGTCGATCCGTACGGGCTGCTGCAGGGCTGCGCGTTTGTTCACCTTGACCATCCACGTTCTTCATCAGGTTGATCCAAGTGTAGATTTGGCAAGGGACCGCCCGCAAGAAAAAATCTCGTAAAAACTGCGTGATGCGCCGCGCGTTTTTCGTCAATACGCTGTCACGCAATTGCAATTTCATCGCGCTTCATCATGCCGGCTCTCGCTGCGTCGGGGTACCGGGTGATCGCACTCGATCCTCGCGGCATGGGCGACTCGGATCATCCGCAGGACGGCTACGATCTGAAGACCGTCGCTGCCGACGTGCACGGCTTCGTTGCCGCGCTCGGACTCGCGAAGGACGGACGTCTCGACGTGGTGGATCATGATGTCGGCACCTGGCTCGAACAGAATAGACAGCGTGCTCAACGTCCACTTTCGATGCCGGTGCTGACCATTGGCGGGCAATATGGGGTGGGCGACCTGCTCTGAAGACCATGACGCCGCTTGCAACCGATCTGCATGGTCGCGTCTTCGACGGTTGCGGACACTACGTTCTCGAAGAGTGTCCGGGCGAATTCAGCGCAGCGCTCAACGCGTTTCTCGGCAACAAGGTACCTACCGGTTTGCGATGAGGGTGGCTCGAGTGGAGTGTTTCGGTCCGGTGCACGGCTTTTACAGTGGCGCCCCGGACTCCGCCAAACCGAGGTTCAACTCTTCGCACAGGAAGGTCTGCAACGTTTGCACGGCCGCCGCCTGTGTACCGGACACCGTTCTTGTGAAAAGGCCAAAGTCCGCCGTGGGCGGCTCGGGCAATGCTTCGCTCTGACCGAGCACGCGCATCGACTCATGACGGATATTGCCATCGAGCAGCACCGACACGCCGAGCCCCGCCTCCACTGCCGACTGCACCGCAGGCAGACTGGTGCTGGTACAGACGATGCGCCACGCAAGCCCGGCACGCCGCAGTATCGTTAGCACCTGCTGTTGCCAGAGACACGCGCCGCCGAAAGCAACGATCGCGAGCGGCTCCCCGGGCGCCCGGCTAAAACCGCGCGCGCCGACCCAGAAAAGCGGCTGGGTCCACGTCATGAGCGGCGCCGCCTCGACGAGCGCGGGATCCCCCACCACTACATCGAGACTGCCAACGCCCAGCCGGTTCGACAGCGCCTCACTGGTATCCACGACGATCTCCAGCGCAACCTGCGGATAAGCCGTCGAAAAGCGCCGCAACGCATGCGGCAGACGCCCGACCGCAATGTCTTCGAGCATTCCAAGGCGCACCGTGCCCGACACCTGCCCCGCGCTCAACGCGCGCCGGGCATCGGCTCCGACGCCAAGGATCGTGTGCGCATACGGCAACAGCAGATGCCCGGCCTCGGTCAGCCGCACGCCGCGTGGCGAGCGGTCAAGCAGGCGCTGCCCGACTTCCTCCTCGAGTCGCCGCAATTGCATGCTGACGGCGGCCTGGGTGCGCGCAAGGCGGGTGGCCGCGGCACTCACCGCACCGGTCTCCGCGACCGTCACAAAGGCCCGCAGCAAGCTGCTATCGAGATCTCGCATTATTAACACTCTTGATATCGACATAAGTAATATCAGCTTATCTTATTGCGGCGCACGTCGTTATGATGACGGCAATCCATTCGAAGAGATCGACATGCAGGAAAACACCACGATGGTCCCTGCTCCGGGCGCGCCCGCCTGCGCGCCGGATGCCGCGCCCGTGAACGGGTGGTCAGGGCGCGCCGGCGGAGCAGCCGCGTTGCTGGCGGTGCTGTCGATGTCCAGCGTGCAGTTCGGCGCCGCCCTGTCCGCACCGGCCATGCAGGCCTATGGCTCGTTCAGCACGACCTGGCTGCGGCTGTGCTGGGCGGCCGTGGTTCTGGCCTTGATCGTGCGCCCGCGACTGCATACGTACTCGCGTTCACGCTGGCTCGCTGCCGGCGCCCTCGGCATGGCCATGGCCGGCATGACGCTGTGCTTCTTTGCCGCCATCCAGCGCATTCCACTAGGCCTCGCGGTCGCCATCGATTTTCTCGGGCCGCTCGCAGTCGCCACCTTCGGCGTGCGCCGCTTGCGTGCACTCGTGTGGCCGGTGCTCGCCGTCGCCGGCGTGCTGATGCTCGCGCACGATCGCGCCGGCTGGGTCGGCGACCCGGTGGGTCTATTGCTCGCACTCGGTGCGGCGCTCGGCTGGGGCAGCTATATCGTGCTGATGAAGAAAATCGGCGCGGTCTTCGCGGGCCTCGAGGGCCTGTCGGTGTCGTTGCTCGCCGCCGCCGCGGTGGCGACGCCGTTCGGTCTCGTCGAGGGCGGCGCGCATGTCACGCTCGCCCAGATCGGCGCCACGGCCGGTCTCGCCTTGCTGGTGCCGCTGTTGCCGTATGCGCTGGAGATGATCGCGTTACGGCATATGCGGGCGTCATCTTTCGGTATCCTGATGAGCGTCGAGCCGGCTATCGGCGCATTGGCCGGGTTCGTCGTGCTGCGGCAACCGATGACTGCTCTGCAACTGGTCGGCACGCTGCTGGTGGTCAGCGCAAGTTTGGGGGTGATGATGACGGGGTCCTGAATATTGTGCTCGAATCGGGCGGCGCAGTCGTCAAACCGCCGCAAACCGTCTTGCTACAATCGATTTTCTACCGCAACGCCCTGCAAGGTGACCGCAATGACCGACGACGAACGCGCAATCCGCACGCTGGTGGACACGTGGCTTTCCGCCAGCAAGGCCCATGACTATCCGACCGTGCTGAGTCTGATGACCGACGATGTGGTCTTCATGGTGCCGGGGCAAAAGCCCTTCGGCAAAGCCGCCTTCGCAGCGGCTGTCGAAACGCAAAAGCATGTGCAGATCGAAGCGCAGAGCGATATTCAGGAGCTCCAGGTACTGGGCGACTGGGCCTTTCTGCGTAACTGCCTCGACATCACGATCACCCCGCCCGGCGGCGCCGCGGTGCGGCACACCGGCTACACGCTGACGATCCTGCGCAAGGAAACGGACGGACGATGGCTGCTGGCGCGCGACGCCAACCTGATGATGCCGCAAGCGTAAAGGGTTCTGAGAGCCGCGGGTGCGGCCGCGCCGTACGTGGCCGCCATGCGTAACTATGCGTAATACTCCGCTTCGTAAAGCCGTTTGCCGGCCTCGTCCTTGGCCGCGAGGATCGGCGCGAACTCGATCGGCCAGTCGACGCCGATGTCCGGATCGCTCCACAGGATGCTGCGCTCGTGTTCCGGATACCAGTAGTCGGTCGCCTTGCACAGGCACTCGGCCGTGTCCGACATCACCACAAAACCATGTGCGAAACCCGGCGGCACCCAGATTTGCCGGCGGTTCGCCGCGCTCAGGTGCACGCCGATCCATTTGCCGAAGTTATGCGAACTCAGGCGGATATCCACCGCCACGTCGAATACGTCGCCCACCACCACCCGCACGAGCTTGCCCTGCGGGTGCTGGATCTGATAATGCAGGCCGCGCAACACACCACGCCGCGAGCGTGAATGATCGTCCTGGACAAACTCGACACCCTCGGTCACGCGCTCGGCGAAATCATCCGCATTGAATGTTTCGAACAAACTGCCCAGCTCGTCGCAGAACAGGTCCGATTCGACGATCTTGACCTCCGGAAGCGCCGTTCGCGTCACCTTGATGCTCATGGCACTGGACCCGTGAAGAGGTACTGCCGGCCCGCGATGGGGGCTGGCACTTCGGCTGGCGGGCCGTTCGCAGCCGCTCCTCGCGGGATGCACTACGCCCTGCCTCGCCGTCTGTGAATAGCGCGTGCTCATGCCGGCGCACCTGCAACCCTGCGTGTAATCGCCAGGTACTGCTGCGCCGTGTCGTTCAGCGTAAGACCGGCGAGCGGGCGCGCCACCCGCGGCTGGCGCAGCGCGCTGACGAGCGCCTGCGCGTATGCCCCGGTGTCGGCTGTATCGAGCAGTTGCACGCCGGGAAAATCCCGCGCGAAGGCAAAGGCGTCGATGCGGCTCGCCACCACCGGAATGCCGGTTGCGAGCGCTTCGAGAAATGCGATGCTGTGCCCTTCCGAGCGCGACGGCATCGCGAACACGCTCGACTCGGTCAGCAGGCGCGACACGTCGTCACGCGGGCCGTCCACCACGACGCGCTCTGCGAGCCCGAGTTCGCGTACCAGGTCCTGCACCGCGGTGAGATACGCCGGATCTTCGATCACGCCGATCAACAGCAGCCGCGCGTCGGCGACCACTCTGGCCGCCTCGGCAAACGCGCGCACGGTTTGCAACTGGTTCTTGACCGCGTTGTAACGGCCAATCTGCACGATCTGTGGCGGGCCGCCCGCGCTCCCGCTCTCGCCGCCTGCCGTGCAGACGAAACGGCTGGTATCGACGCCGTTCGGAATCACCTGCATCAGCGGATGGCGTCCAATCGCCGCGATGTAATCGTTGACGTTGCTCTCCGACACCCCGACCACCGCACCCGCGCGGCTCGACAGCAGGCGCTCGACGCGGCGAAACAGCGAACGCTCGAAGTCGTTCGCCGCCGAATGCATCACGTAGATCACCGGCACGCGGGTCGGCAAAGCGCGCGCGTAGAACGCGGGGATGGTTGCGTGCGCAAGCAGCACGTCGGGCCTGAAGCGGCGAATCACATGGTACAGATGCCACAGCTTGCCGAGGCTGCCGTGCGTGCGCGCAGGAAACAGGCACGTCACCTGGCGGGTCTCGAGCTCACCGCGCAGCGCGGTGAAATCGTCATGTTGCGGCAGCAACGAGGTCATCCCCACCGCATCGCCGTGCACGCGCTGATGGATGGCAAGGTCCTTCGCCAGCACTTCGGCGCCCGACAGCCGGGGCGCGAGAACCAGATGAAGAATTCGCATCACGCCCTCTTCACGATTCGATAGAACATCCAGGCGGCACTGGCGGCGAGGCCGACGGTCATGGCCCACGCCACGCCCGTCACGCCCCACAGGTGAGTCGCGGGCGGCACGATGATAACGAGCGCGATGACCTGCAGCACCGACGCCTGGGTGGCCGCCTTGGGTGCGCCGACGGCGCGCAGATAGGCGACCAGCATGGCGATCACCGCACCGATCGCCATATTGATGACAAAGATCCGGAAGAGCGGCACGGCGGACATCCACGCCGGGCCGAGCACCAGCATGAATAGCGGCGCAGCGGTCCATCTGAGCACCAGCACGACCACCACGAGACCGATGACGATAAACGTCAGGTAGCGGGCAAACAGCTTCGCGGCTGAGCCGTCCTCGCGGCGGTGATGAGCAGAGAAAGTCGGAAAAAGATACTGCCCCAGCGCAATTGCCGCATCCGCGAGCAACATTTGCGCGAGCTTCGACGACATCTGATAGGCGCCCAGCGCGACAGGGCCGAGCAGCTTCGCCACCAGCACCTTGTCGAACTGGTTGAGCAGCAGATTCACGACGCTGCCCGCCCAGATCCAGCGGCTAAAGTTCACGTAGTGGCCAATGCCGTGCCACGCGAAGCGGATTGGCGGGCGCGGGCCCATGGTGGTCCAGGTCAGTGCGGTTTTGAGGCTCTCGCCGGCAATCATGCCGACCAGCACCGCAATGGCGCCCGTGCCGCCCCATGCGCAGGCAAGGCCAATGGCGCAATCGGCAAACGCAGCGGACGTTTCGACGCCGGCCAGTTGCTGGAATCGCCGTTCGCGTTGCACCATGTAATATGCGGGCGACGCGATGCCACGGATCAACGGCAACGCCGCAGCCAGTTGCAGCAGCACCAGCGAGCCGCCCAGATGGAATTGCGAGTTCATCAACGGCGCGAGCGCAATCAGCAATAGCCCAATCAATGCGCCACGCGCGGTCAGTGTGGTCCAGACCGCGCCGAGTTCCGAGCGGGTCGGCATGCTCTTGGCCTGCACCACCGCCTGAGCGAGGCCGGTATCGCTGAGCGATTCGGCAATCGCCACCGCCAGCAGCGCGACGCTCACGCTGCCGATCGCCGCCGGGCCGAGCATGCGACCGATGGCGAGGAATTTCACCGCGACGAGGCCACGCACGACAATCTGCTGGATCAATACCCAGGTCGCCGCGCTGCCATCGAAAGCAGGCCTCATCGAGACAAGCGGAACCCTGATCGATCTCACGAATGCCCTCCCCTTTAGCATGCGCCAATCCATGCCTGACACGGTAACGCGGCTGTTTATGCGGGGACCGCCATCTCCTAGCCGATATCGGCCCCACGTGGGCCTGTGACAATGTTTTTCGCTACCTTGGGCGCATGACAAAAGACACGGTATTGGTAATCGAGCCCGACTTCTCCGGCCATCGGTGGCGTTACGCCGAATGGGCCGCGCAGGCGTGCGTCGAAGCCGGCTATCAGTGCATCATCGTCACCGCCTCGGCCAATGCCCCGCATCCGCTCGCCCAACGCCTCGCCGGTTGTGATGGCGACGGTCGCGCCGGGGGGCCCAACGCCGCGGGCCTGCAGATCACCTTCGTCGATCCGCCCACCGACGCGCCGCGCGGCGGCCTCGGTTGGCTCAGCTATGTGCGCTTTTTCCGCTATTTTCAGCACGTGTATCGCACCGTCAGCCGTGAGTACGGCGTGGTGCGGGTGATCGTGCCGTATGTCGATTACTTCCTGTATGGGCTGCCGTTGCTCGGCTCGCCGTTCGGTGCCATGCCGTGGATCGGCATCACCATGCGCTCGACTTTCCATCATCACGAAGTGGGCGTGCGCGCGCCGCGCCGCCCGCTCCTCAACGCGCTCAAGGCACAACTGTTTCGCCGCGCGCTCCGCACGAAGGGTCTGAAGACCTTGCTGACCATCGACCCGACGCTCGGCGACTGGTGCGTGAACCATCCCGAGCCGGGCTGCGCACCCGTGCAATATCTGGCGGACCCATGCCCGGACGCCATGGTGACAGACCCGCAGCTCGCGCGCGAGCGGCTCGGTTTTTCGCTGTACGGCCAATACGTGCTGGTGTACGGCGCGATCAGCGAACGCAAGGGCATCTTCGAGCTGGTCGACGCGCTGGCGGCACGCGAGGACGCGCCAACGCTAGTGATCGCCGGCGCTCAGGACATGGACGTGCGTGCGCCGCTTAACAAAGCACTCATGCCACTGACCCCGCAGCCGGTCATTCTTGACCGTTTTATTTCCAGCGAGACCGAAAACGACCTGTTTTCCGCCTGCGATGTGGTCTGGCTCGGCTACAAGGGACACTACGGCATGAGCGGCGTGCTGGTGCAGGCCTACCGGGCAGCCAAGCCGCTGATCGCAACGGCCGATGGTCTGATCGGATGGTTTTGCCGCAACGGGGAACTCGGGCCCGTGATCGAGGACCTGTCATCCGATTCGATCAACCAGGCCCTGGACGCCGCGCTGGAGTCGGGCGGCGTGCGTCCATTCGCCGCCACCGGACATTTGCTCGAACGCAATACGCTGGGGCACTTCAAACAGACTTTGCAATCGGTGGTTCGCGAGGACCCGAATGTGTGGGCCGCGGCTGAGTGCAGCCCCGGAACGGCTGCGACGTAGTTCGGTCGCCTGGCGACTGACTCACAACACGTGTCCGCGCACTGCCGGCACTTCCAGTTCCTCGGGCATACCCTCGCCTTTCACGCCCTTGCGCCGGGCCGGGAAAATCGCATCGCGGATGCGCAGGAACGGGAACTCGATCGCGCGGGTGGTCACATAGCCGATCGCGATCGCAATCAGGAACTGTGCGATCAACACCGGCGCCCATGCGGCGATGGCCGGAATATGCAGTGCTGCGAACTTGCGGATCAGCATGTCGCCGGGCGCAAGCGCCAGCGAATGCCACAGGTAAATGCCGTACGAATACACGCCGATCCAGGCAATCCCGCGAAACAGCCACGCTTCGCGCAGCTTGTGGGAATACTCGATCGTCAGCACGATCAGCGCGCAAAATCCAAGCGCCTGAATCGTGTAGCCAATGCTTTCATCGAGCGGCACGTTCCGGGTGGCGAACACCAGCCACGCAACCACCGCCACCACCAGCGCAATCAGGGTCTTCTTGTGGGAGGCCCAACGCCGGTACAGTTCCGGCTTCATCCAGTACACGGCCGCGAGAATCACGCCGAACAGCAGGCTGTCGATGCGGTATTGCGTGTAGTAGAACGCCGCATCGAGGTCGCCATTCGCTACCACCACGCAACGTGCGGCCAGCACGATCGCGCAGATCGACAGCAGAATGGCGAGAATCGCATTCGCACGCAACCGCGCCATCGTCACGAGCAACAGCAGCGCCGGCAGAAACAGATAGAAATGCTCTTCGACCGCGAGGCTCCAGGTCTGCGTGATCGATGTGCCGAAATAGTTCTGCATATGCGTGAGGTTCTGAACCAGGAAGGTACTGGTCGGGTGCCGGCCGGCGAGCACATGGAACAGGATCAGCACATAGTAAGCAGGCCAGATCTTGAAGATCCGTCTGATGATGAAACGCCGCGCATCGATGCGTCCCACTTTCGCATACTGCTTGAGCAGCAGGCCGCCGACCAGAAAACCGCTCAGCGTGAAGAACAGGTTGACGCCTTCCTTGCCGAAACTCTTCAACGGAAATTCGATCGCCGCGACAATCGCGCTGCCCGTATGCACCGTATGGAAATGAAAGCCCATGACGGCGATGATCGCAAGACCCCGTATGAAGTCGAGCTCAATCGAGCGTTCGGGTCCCTTCGTATTTTGAGTGCCGAACCAGCGCATGATCTCCCCCTGGTCAACGGAATTGATGTATTTGAACCGACTTCCGCCACATGTCTTCTCATCTTCTTGTGACATGTCCGGTTTCATCCGCCAACATCACGGCGTTCGCGGCCATGTGCGCACCCTGTTGGCGAGACCCAACGCCCCTCAACCGTACCGTACCAGGGCGGCAGTCGATTCACGCCGAAGACTAGTCGCCAGACGCCGCCGCAACCGGGTGTCGATTTGGGCACTGTTATATTCGACGTAGTCATTGGGGGAATTCCGGGGCCATGGGAAAGACCATGAGACAACCCGTCATCACACGGTCCGCGCGTTGCCGCGACGTGTTCGCCTGGCGTAGCGACGCCCGGCGTAACGACGCGCGACATAGCGACGCCCGGTCTGCCTGCATCACGTGTCTTGCGCGCATCGGCCCGCACCTTCGGCCGAGCCTCCCGCTCGCACCGCTGCCTGCCTTCTCCCTGCTGCCCGTCGATGCCGGCGCGCAAATGCCTGCCCGACTGCTGGATTTGTATCCGGCCCCGGGCGGCGTTTGCAAAGACTTACCGGATGGCGTGCCTGCGTGGTTTGGCACACCGAAAGCGACACGGCAGGCCCGCACATTGCTAGTGGTGAAGTGAACGCCGGAGCAACCGGAGCCTAAGGAGAACCGAACCGTGCGCAATAAATTCACTGCCGTCTGGATCTGGCTTTTCCTGGTGCCGCTCGCGCTCGATTTCAAGGCCTCTGAGGACGCAGGCAGCCATCTTGCGCAGATTCTGCTGGTGGTACCTTCGGTGGGCGCGGGTTTTCTGCTGCTGCTGATCGCGCCGCGCTTCGAGCGTCGCTCGCATTTGCGCAAGCTCATCACCCTGGGCTTGCTCTCGACCATCATCGGCAGCGTCTTCACGCAGGCGATGCAGGGCAACGACGTGGGCAACTATCTGCGCGTGATGCTGCCGTTCCTGCTGTTTCTGCTCGGGTACTCTGTGGCGTGCCATCCATGGAGCGACCAGCGGCTCGCGCAAATCGAAAAGGCCCTGTTCTGGGCCATGATCGTCTCGCTGGTATTCAGCTTCATGTACGGCGCCGCAACGGGCGGCGGGCTCGACAAGGTGCGCTTCCGGATCGTCTCCGTCACCTTCCTCGGCTTGCAGGCGATCCTGCTGCACGAATTCGTCGTGGCCAAGCGCCACACCCGCTTCGCACTCGTGCTCTTTATCGTCACCATCGTGATCGAACTGCTGAGCGTCACGCGTTCGCTGCTGCTTGGCACCGCCCTGCTGTTCGTGCTCGCCACCTGGCTTAGCGCACCTTCATTGCGGCATCTGCTGCGCGCGGCGACGCGCTCGATCGTGATCGGCCTGCTGGTCGTCGCAACCGTGGCCGGCGCGGCTGCGCTGATGCCGGGCGTATCGGCGCACTGGACCCAGCGAATTTTCGCCTCCAAGGAAACCGAGGCAGGGGTCGATCCGACCACCATCACGCGGCTCGCCGAAATAAAATACCAGTATGACCAGGTCACGTCGTCGACCGTGTCGCTGCTCGCCGGCGAAGGTTATGGGCACATGTACCGCTATTCGCCCAGCTACCTTCCCGACCTCCAGGGCCAGATGAGCGCGAAAGATTTCTTCGCGATCCGCGAATGGGTAGCAGGCCATAACTTCTGGGTCTACCAGCTATTCGCGGGCGGCCTGCTGTTCGGTATCGGCATGCCGCTCGCCATCCTCTATGCGCTATACAAGGGATCGCTCGCCCATCGTGAATGGCGGCGCCGCATGCCGAACCTGCTGTATTTGCCGGTGCTCGGCCGCTCGATCCTGTTGCTCGCCGCGCTGCCCGCCACCTCGATTGGCGGCAACCCGCTCGGCCCGCGCTTCTCCGGTCTCGTGTTTGGCGTCGCGCTCGGCCTGCTGGTCGCTACCTATGCGCGCATTGCGCAAACCATGCGGGCGCGGGCCGCGCGTCACGTCAGCCGCCCGCACCGCGCTCCCACGATGTCGCCCGCGCCGCCGTGGCCGGCGGGCAACCTCGAAGGCCGTCCCGGGGTCACGCAGTTGCCGCATGGGCTGCATGGCAAGGCACGCTCATGAGAATTCTTCACTTGCTCTCGACCCTCGACCCGCGCGCCGGCGGACCCACCGAGGGCGTGCGGCAAAGCGGCATCAGCATGACAGCGCTCGGCCATCAGGTCGAGGTCGCAACCGTCGACACGCCCGCCGCCCCCTGGCTCAGCGAATTCCCCCTGCCGGTGCACGCCCTCGGACCCGGCAAAGGGTTCTACGGGTTCACGCCGAAGCTCGTGCCATGGCTCACGGCCCATGCACCGTCATACGACGCGGTGATCGTCAACGGTCTCTGGCAGTACCACAGCTATGGCGCGTGGAAAGCACTGCGGCGTCTCGACGTACCCTATTACGTGTTTCCGCACGGCATGCTCGATCCGTGGTTCAAGCGCACGTATCCGCTCAAGCATCTGAAGAAATGGCTGTACTGGCCGTGGGCGGAATATCGCGTGTTGCGTGACGCAACGCGTGTGATGTTTACCGCGCAGGAAGAGTGCCGCCTCGCGCGACAGTCGTTCGGGCTGTACCGGGCAAAAGAGGAAGTGGTGGCGTTCGGCACGCGCCGGCCGCCCGCCGGCGCGGCGCAATTGCGTGAAGCGTTCTACGAGATCCACCCAGGCTTGCGGGGCAAGCGGCTCATCCTCTTTCTGGGCCGCATTCATCCCAAGAAAGGCTGTGACCTGTTGCTGAAGGCCTTTGCCGCCGCGCGTGAGGTGGATGCTTCGACTCACGTGGTGATGGCGGGTCCCGACGGCGGCGAATGGACGCCGGCGTTGAAGGCGCTGATCGATGAACTCGGTATCGCTCCCCACGTCACGTGGACCGGCATGTTGCAAGGCGACGTGAAGTGGGGCGCGTTCCACGCCAGCGATGCTTTTACCCTGCCGTCGCATCAGGAGAATTTCGGCATCGCGGTAGCCGAGGCGCTCGCCTGCGGCCTGCCTGCGCTGATCTCCGACAAAGTGAATATCTGGCGCGAGGTCGAGGCGGACGGGGCGGGATTCGTCGCGCCGGATACGGTCGAAGGAACGCTCAGCACGCTCACCCGCTGGCTGCAACTCGACCCGGCAGCGGCTGCGTCGATGCGTGCGCAAGCATTGCAATGCTTCGAGCGTCACTTTACCGTCGAGGCGATGTCCGCGGACCTGCTACGGGTATTGCAGCAAGGCCGGCACGATCGGGACCGTCGGCAACGCTCACTGGCGGTCGGCCCCTGACGCTCCGTCACCCTCACTTCTTCAAGACGAACAGCAGATCCTCGCGCACCGGCCGAACCTCGGCCGCATACGGCAATTTTTCGCCGACCGGCTCGCCTGCCGCACATGGCGCCGGCGTCAAGGTCGACGCGTCCAGCAGCGGCGCCGCTGCATGTTCCTTGAGCGAGCGCGCGATGTGCCCCGCAAGCCGCAGCGTCAACGCCGTGATCGTGATGGTCGGGAAATTGGCACCCACCGTCGGAAACACCGAGCTGCCGGCGACATACAGATTGGCGATGCCGTGCACCTTGCAATCGCGGTCCACCACACCCTGCGTCGGCGAATCGTGCATGCGCGTGGTGCCCATGTGATGCCAGGTGCCCTCCAGTTGCGCGGGCCAGGCTTGCCCCTCGAGCGGCGCATCGAGCGTCACCGTGGCCACGCCCGCGCGCTCCATCTCCTCGGCGAGTAGTGCGTTGGTGCGATCGAAGGTGCGCTTCACGAGATCCGTCAGTTGCCAGTCCACCTTCACACGGTTCATGCCGAGCCGGTCACGCTGCGTCGACAGGGTCACACGGCTGTTGCGATTGGGCTCCGCCTCGACGATGGTCTGGAACTTCACGTCGGTAATCAGCGCGCGCGGCTGGAACAGGCGGGCCGCACCGAAGCAGCCGGCCTCGAGCGGATGCAGCGCCATCGTCGTGAGATCGCGGCGCAAGCTCCAGCCGGGCTGGTCCTTTTTCAGCAGTGCCTGCTTGCAGCGGATCAGCGCCTCGGCACCGGCCGTGTTCTCGCCATAGAACATCGAATAGAACCACACGCGCGCGTTGAGCAGCTTCTCGCGTTCGAGCACCTCCTGGGTCAGCGCGAACTGCGACGAGATATGCTGGCCGTGCGCCTTCACGGCATCGTTCTGATAGTGATACTTGATGTCGTACAGCTTGTTGCGCGCCCACGCCTCCTTAAAACGAATGCTGCCCGACATGATGCGCGGATGGTCCATGAAATAGCGGCCGACCAGATCGTTGCCGTTGCCAAGACCGGCCGCCTGTACCTTGTTCGCCGCCAGCAGCAGCCGCGCGTTTTCGATGCCCCCCGTAGCCAGCACGAACAGCCTGGCGGCCACCCCGAAGCGCCGCCCGCTCAGCGTGCCCACCTGGATGCCCGTAACGTTTTGCGCCTCCGGATCGGTCTCGATGTCGAGCGCGTTGGCGTTGAGGAACACGCGCACGTGGCGCGACTTCTGCAATTCGTTGCGATATTGCTTGCCGAAGCGCACGGGTGGGCTGAACTGCGAAATCGTGTCGCGTACGTTGCCGCTCGGCAGCGGATGCCGGCGCACGTCGGAGCGGTTGATCGCCGCCTCCCAGTACGCCGGATCGAAATTCTCCGGGCCGAGCTGGAGCAGCGCGTGAGTCCGTGCATAGTACGGCTGGAGTTCCTCGAGGCCGAACGGCCAGCCGCTGTCCTTGACCCAGTCGCGCTTTTCGAAATCCCACGGATCGAGCGGACGGCACCAGCCGCCCCAGCAATTGCTGCTGCCGCCCAGAAAGCGGCTGCGGCTGCCATCCGCGAAGGTATAGGGAATGCCGACGTTCTCGCCGCGATACAGGTCGCGTGTTTCATCGTCGGGCGTGTAACCGCCGCTCTCGAGCAGGCAGGTGTCGATTCCCAGCTTGTCCATTTCAAGCGCGCACGTAATGCCGGCCACGCCTGCCCCGATAATGCAAATGGTGGTCCCGATGACCGACCGCTCTTCCACACCCCGGCTGTCGATGAACATCCCCCGCTCCCGTGATTCTTGTGCAGCCGCCGTACCGGCGCTCCATGCCGGCTACCCAATGTTCATGGACACAGCCGTTGGCCTTCGCGAGCCACGCACGTGTGACGCCGGCGCCTGGCCCGCGACGGCATCCAGTGGTACGTGTTCAGGCACATCCGCCATGCTTTCGACATGCCGCTCAGCGCGGTCTGCTGTCGCCCGGCAGAACAGGTCCGGGTACCTCAAGTACTGCCAGACATCTTTCCCGCAACCCGTTTGCAAGGGTGTGCGCTATCGCGCATTACTGCGCCCGTTGTTGCGGAAACCTCTTCTTGATGAAATGAGCCGGATTCCCGCCATAAATCCCCTCTGCCTCAAGCGAACGATGCACCACCGACAACGGCGTCACCACCGCGGAACGGCCGATCGTCACGCCCTTTTGCACCACACATTTCGAAGCGATCCAGACACCGTCTTCGATCACGATGGGCGCCACGCGCAGATCCATGTTGGTGGCGTGGTCGTGCGAGCCGGTCGTGAGAAAGGTACCCTGCGAAATGCACACGTTCGCGCCGATACGGATCGGCGCCTGGTTGTAAATCCATGCATCGACACCGAACCACGAATTCGCGCCCACCTCGAGGTTCCACGGCGCCTTCACGCGCACCGGATGCACGAAGCGGCAGTTTGGGCCGATCTTCGCGCCGAACAGGCGCAACAGCGCAACACGCAGTGCTGAGAACGGCACCAGCTTGTTGTTGATCAGGCACGCCTCGACGACGAACCAGGCCAGCTCGGTCAAGCGGCTCACCCGCCGCACATAATTGCCCTTGCCGGCAAGGCTCAAATCGATCACGTGCGGCGCGCCCGGCGATGCCTGAGTGTCGAACTCCGCAGCATCCGGATCCCATTCCAGCGGTGCATTGAGTTCGTCGCGTTTCATCTGAGTATTGCGCTCCACTTGCATGCGGCTCACCCTGTGGTCGAACCCTCGCCCACCGTCGCTACCACGCCTCTTTCGCGTGTGGCATCGTGTAATAAATTGTGCACAGTCCTTGCGAGGTTTCGTTTTTGCGAGCCGCGATTGGCTTGATGTGCACAGGCTTTGTCGGCTTTCGACTGACATCTCGTTCAAGGCGCGGCACGGTTGACACTACCATTAGCATGACGCAGCGCGATTGTGCGCGCCGCGCCATGAAGTGCACCGGATCCCCGCCATGAACGCTATCGCCCGACGTGCCCAACGTATTGCGCTGACCCTTTTCATCGCACTCGGTTGCAGCGCGGCGCAGGCGCAGGCACTCGCAACCTACGGCGATGCCCCTGCCGCCGAAGCGGCCGGCGCGGCTGCCGCGGCGAACCGCACCGGCAACGGCGGCCCGTTCACCGCGCGAAACGACGACGCGCAACTGCTGGGCGGCCCTGCTGGCTACGGCGAGGTCTATCAGGCGCAGACCGTGCTCGACAGGCAGCAACAAAAGGTGCCGGCTGCGGCTGCCAACACTCAGGCTCAAGGCGCCACGCCGGTCGAGCATATGCTCGCCAACCCGGGCACGCCGCAACAAGGCGGCGCTGCGCTCGCCGGTGCCGGGAACGGCGGCAATGCCGGCAACGCGAAGCGCAACTACGCAACAGGCGCGCAAGCGCGCACTCCCGCTAACGCGGCACTGCAACTCTACGGCGACGGCACCGCAAGCGGCGCCGTGCGTCACGACATCTACAAGTTACCCTGGTAAGCCCGGCAATCCTGGATAGCGGCCACGTTCAGTCAACCTGCGTCGGCTCCAGCGGCGCCGCAGCCAGCTTCTCGTGCGATAGACCGTTTGCCGGGCCCGGCAGGCTGCTGCTGGGTGCAGCCGCGTGATCGTGCCCACACAGCTCTCCGAGTTTGACGCTCAATCCGCCGAGCACGCTCACGCTCGACAAGGTGCGTTCCGCGTATTCACGCCCGGCGGCACCGAGCACGGCCCGGCGGACCGGGTCTGAGGCAAGCGTCTCGATCGCTTCAACCAGCGCGGCCACGTTTTCCGGCGGCACCACCACACCGCGTGGTGCCACCACGTCGTACAGTTCCGTGCCGGCGCACGCCATCGCGACAATTGCCCGGCCGCTTGCCAGCATGCCGCCGAGCTTGGACGGCATCACGAGGTCGGCGGCACCGCCGCGCTGCGGCAACACGTGGATGTCCGCGAGATTGAGCAACTGGTTCAACTGCCCCGCGGGTTGCAAGGGGATGAAACTGCAGTTGGGCAAGCCGGCACAGCGCGCCTCCAGTTTCGACCGCGCCGGTCCGTTGCCGCAGAATACGAAGCTGATATCGGGCCGCCGCACCAGTTCCGCCGCAGCCGCCGCGACGATCTCGAGCCCTTGCTTCGTGCCCATGTTGCCGGCATACAGCACCACCGTCTGCGGCGCCGCGCCTTTCTCCAGACCGAGCAGCTTGCGGTAGTGGCGCGCACGCGCGAGCGGCACGATGGAGCGGGTATCGACCCAGTTCGGCAGACAGCATGTTTTGAGCGGATCGGCACCCTTGACGATTGCACGCTCAACCATCTTCGCCGACAGGCTCGATACCATGTCGAAGCGCCTCAGCAAGCTGCGCTCGACCGCGAGCGCGAGGCGCCGCGAGCGCATGCCGCGGACGAGGCCGAGGTCGAAGGCCGCATCCACCTCGTAGTCCTGAATGTGCAACCATGACCTGGCACCGGAGAGGCGCGCGACGAGCCAGGCCGCAGGCGCGCTCATCAAACTCGGCGCAATGCTCATCACGACGTCCGCATGCCAGGCGAGTTGCGCCGCCAGCACCGGCAGCGAGGCCAGCGCAAAGCTTGCAAGGTGCAGCAGGCGCAACAGCCCAGAGGGCCTGGCCGGCACCCACAACGGCACCCGCAACACGCGCACCCCGCCGCGCATTTCGGACCGGTAGCGCCACGCGCTAAAGCCTTCGGCAATCTGCCACTGCGGGTAATACGGCGGTCCGCACACGACACGCACGTCGTGCCCGTCGGAGGCCAGCGCTTCCGCCATCTCAGCGGTATATTTGCCGACCCCCGTGAGCTCCGGCGCGTAGTTGAGCCCGACTATCAGTATTCGCATACCCCTCCCTCTCGTCACACCGTGCGGCGCGCGCCGGCGCCCGCACGTCAATCTGCCCCTCAGTTGCGCATGGCTAGCTGGTGAGCATCACTGCACAACCTCGTGCAATGTTCGATGCAGCATGCGGCGGATCGAAGCGCCCGATCACCTCCATGCAGGCACGCGCCGTCCGCTCCGTGTCGACAAAGGCCTCGAGCGCCTTGAGCATCGTGCGATGCAACGACGCTGAGTCACCCGAACGGAATGCATAGCCGGTCACGCCGTCGAGCACGAGTTCCGGCACGCAGCCGCAGTTGTCGCTGACCACCGCCGGACATCCATGATTGAGCGCTTCGTTGACGACGAGGCCCCACGGCTCACTGAAACTCGGCAACACGAGACACGTCGCGCCGAAATACTCGCGCGATAAGCCTTCATCCTGCAGACTGCCGACAAAACACACCGCGTCGGCGAGTCCCATATCGTTTGCCATCTTCTGCAACTGCTCGCCTTGCGGTCCCGAGCCGACAATGCGCAGCCGTGCCTGCGGAATGCGCCTGCCGATCAGCGCAAACGCGTCGAGCAGCGCGTCGACGCCCTTCTCCTGCGAGAGACGCCCGACAAACAGAAAGACTGGATCCTGGCCACTGCGTGCGCGCAGGCGCTCGTCGAGTGCGCGCTCCGGCACGAACGACGACGGCAAGGCCGCTGCCTGACAGGGAATGAAAATGCGCTCGCGTTTTGCCCCGAGCGACATCAGATACTCGCGGCTGCGCTCGCCAAAGCCGAAGTAGCCGTCGCATAGCGAGAAGAACACCCGCTTGGGGATCGAGGTCAGCAAGCGCCGCGGACGATCGCGCCCGGTGGAGTCGCAGAACACCGCGCGGCGCTTGCCGGTAACGATGCACGCAAACAGCATGGCCCAGTACTCGGGCCGATGGTAGCCGGGCAGCACGACGAGGTCGGCTTTCGTGCGAAGCACCTCGAGCGTAAGCCTGCACACCATCCGCCAGGTCGGCACGTCCTCGTAGCAGCCGTCGAACAGCTTGCGCATCGGATACCGGTGATACGAGTAGTCCACATCGGAAAAACCGAGCCTGAAGTGTTCAGTCTCGGAGATCTGCACGATCGAATACTTGATCGCGCTTGCCGCCGAGATCGAATGCAACGCCGAAAACACGACGCCTTTGTGGCGTGACCAGACCACGTTATGGAAGATCGTCACCGAGCCGCTGGCCATCTCACACCGTCCCTTCGGAAAGCGTGGTCTCGCCAAAGCGCGCGACGAAGTCGCGATAGGTCGCTTCGATGCCTTCCTGCAAGCCGATGTGCGCGTGCCAGCCCATTCCGGCCAGACGCGACACGTCCAGCAACTTGCGCGGCGTGCCATCGGGCTTGGACGGGTCGAATACGATCTGGCCGTCGAAGCCGACCGCATGCGCGACCCGCTCCGCCACCTCGCGAATCGACAGGTCGTCACCCACGCCGACGTTCAGCAGTCCGTCCGACACCTCACGTTCAAGCACGAACGCAGTCGCCGCGGCAAGATCGTCGACATGCAGGAACTCGCGTCGCGGCGTGCCGGTGCCCCACACGGTCAGCACGCTGTCGCCGTGCAGTTTCGCCTCATGCGCCTTGCGAATCAGGGCCGGCAGCACGTGACTGTTGCGCAGATCGTAGTTGTCGTTCGGTCCATACAGGTTGGTCGGCATCAACGCCACGAACTTCGTGCCGTACTGGCGGTTGTACGCCTCGCACAGCTTCAGCCCGGCGATCTTGGCAATCGCATACGGCTCGTTGGTCGATTCGAGCGCCGAGCTCAGCAGATACTCTTCCTCGATCGGCTGCGCGCACGCCTTCGGGTAAATGCATGACGAGCCGAAGAAGACGAGGCGCGTCACACCCGCCTGATACGCGGCGTGGATCACGTTGGTTTCGATGGCCAGGTTCTGGTAGATGAAGTCCGCCGGCTGGGTGGCGTTGGCGAGAATGCCGCCCACCCGCGCCGCCGCGAGCAATACCACGTCCACGCGCTGGCTGGCGAAGAAGCGCTGCACCGCCGCCTGGTCGAGCAGGTCCAGCTCGTGATGGGTTCTCGTCAGAATGTTGCTGTAGCCGTCCGCCTGCAGACGGCGGACCAGGGCCGAGCCGACCATCCCGCGATGGCCGGCTACGAAAATGCGTGCGCTCTTGTCCATAGCCGTCACTCGTGATGTTCGAGGGCCTTGAAGCCGGCCAGTGTCACCAGCGCATCGCGGCGCGCAATCTGGTAGTCGGCGCGTACCATTTCCTTCACCAGCGTCAGGAACGGCGTCGACGGCTTCCAGCCGAGGCGTGCATGCGCTTTGGACGGATCGCCAAGCAGCGTCTGCACCTCGGTCGGGCGGAAATAGCGCGGATCGACGCGCACGATCACGTCGCCGCGCGAGAGGCGCGTCTCCTTGCCTTCGACCCGTTCGACCACGCCCACTTCGTCGACGCCCGAGCCTTCGAAGCGCACTGTCACGCCCAGTTCGGCCGTCGCCGCCTGGACGAACTCGCGCACGCTGTATTGCGCGCCGGTGGCGATCACGAAGTCTTCGGGTTCATCCTGCTGCAGCATCATCCATTGCATTTCGACGTAGTCGCGCGCATGGCCCCAGTCGCGCAGCGCGGACAGGTTGCCGAGATACATATCGTCCTGCAGGCCCACTGCGATACGGGCAATCGCACGGGTAATCTTGCGCGTGACGAAGGTCTCGCCGCGCACCGGCGATTCGTGGTTGAACAGAATGCCGTTGCACGCATACATGCCGTAGGCTTCGCGATAGTTCACCGTGATCCAGTAAGCGTAGAGCTTCGCCACCGCATACGGGCTGCGCGGATAGAACGGCGTGGTCTCTTTCTGCGGCACTTCCTGCACGAGCCCGAAGAGCTCCGAAGTGGACGCCTGGTAGAAGCGCGTCTTCTTCTCAAGGCCGAGAATGCGCATCGCTTCGAGAATCCGCAGCGTGCCGAGACCGTCAGCATTCGCGGTGTACTCCGGCTCCTCGAAAGAGACGGCGACATGGCTTTGCGCGGCCAGGTTGTAGATTTCGTCCGGTTGCACGCGCTGAATGATCCGTACGATGCTCGACGAATCGGTCAGGTCCCCGTGGTGCAGAAAGAAATGCCGGTCGGCCACGTGCGGATCGCAGCACAGGTGATCGATCCGATCGGTATTGAAGAGCGACGTGCGCCGTTTGATGCCGTGCACATCGTAGCCCTTGGACAGCAGCAAGTCAGCCAGGTAAGAGCCGTCCTGCCCTGTTACGCCGGTAATCAAAGCGACCTTCCGATCCATTTGTGTTCCCCTCGTCGAGCGTTTGACTGCAGTGCTGCGCGTCCGGCGGTTCACCGGACACGCGTAAAAAACGGGCAAAGAGCGAGCAAAAATCGAAAAACGGCCGTGCTGTGCGCGCGGCATCAGTCCGCGCGGCTTTCGTATCCGTAGTAGCCGGTGTAGCCGCCCAGGTTGAGCTTGGGCGGCGGCACGTCGGTCAGCAGTACGCCATGCAGATTGACGCCCGCGTTGACGAGGCGCTTGAGCGCCTCGGAGATTTCGATTGCCGGATGGCGTCCGTGCCGCACCACCATCAGCGTGGTGCCCGCGTGCTTGCCGATCAGCGCGGCGTCGGTCACGGCGAGCACCGGCGGCGTATCGACGATCACGATGTCATAGACCCGCGAGAAGTGTTCGAGCAAGGTGCGGAAGCGGTCGCTCATCAGCAGCTCCGACGGGTTGCCCGGCAAGCCGCCCTTGGTGAGCACGTCGAGACCCGGCAAGACGTCGCGCAGCACGCATTCCTGCAGCTCCGCGCCGTTCAGCACGTCCGCGAGACCCGGCGTGTGCGGCAAACCGAAATGCTTGTGGATATCGCCGCGCCGCATGTCGCCGTCTATCAGCAGCACGCGCTTGTGCGCCGAGGCGACGAGCGCGGACAGATTGACCGACATGAACGACTTGCCCGCGTCGGGGCGCGAGCCGGTCAGCATCACCACGTTGTTGCGGGCGGACACCAGTGCGTATTGCAGCGTGGTGCGCAGACTGCGCACGCCTTCCACGGCGACGTCGTCCGGCGCTTGCGCAGCCAGCACGTGCACGCCTGCGCGGCGCAAGCCGACATTGCGCTGCACCCGTATCTGCAGGTTGCTGCGCGGCACCACCGCACAGACCGGCACGCCCAGCAGGGCTTCGATTTCCGTGGTGTTCTGCACGCCGCCGTACAGGGTCTTGCGCGTGAAGGCCGCGAGAATGCCGAGTATCAGGCCGAGGCCGCCGCTGATGAGAATCAGCAGCGCGCGTTGCGGACGTACCGGGTCGTCGGCCGGCTCGGCGTAGTCGACCACGCGCACGTTGCCCACCTGCCCCGCCTTGACGATGCGCAACTGCTGCGCGCTATTGAGCAGGTTGGTGTAGAGCTCGGTATCGACGCGCACGTCGCGCAACAGGCGCAACGCCGTTTGTTCGGTATCCGGCAGCGTCGACACGTTATGCGTCAACGATCCCTGCACGCTTTGCAACTGGGCGATCTGCGCATCGAGCGCCGCCACCGCCGGGTGCGCCGCGGTAAAGCGCGTGGCCAGTTCGGCGCGTTGTTGCTGCAGGTCCACGAGCTTGGTCTTGTTCTCGACGATCTGCTGCAGCAGCAGCCGGCTTTCTTCGCTCAGGTCGACCGTGCCCTGCTTGTTGCGGAAGGTGTTGTAGCGCTGCTCGGCCTGATCGAGCTCGGTGCGCAATTGCGGCAACTGCTGGTCGAGAAACGCCAGGGTATGCTCCGCCTCGGCCGACTTGCGGTCGATGTCCTGCTGCACGTACTGGCGCGCAATGCTGTTGACGATCGCCGCCGTCAGCTCGCTATTGGCCCCTTCGAGCGTGACCGCGATGATGCCGGACTGCACGCTCGTCTCCACGACGTTGAGCGCTTTTTGCAGCTTGTTGACGGTATCGAGCGTCGACGAGCGCATCAGATCGAACTTCGTGCCGGGGCGTGCCACCAGTTGATCGATCTGCAGACGCACCGGGCCGCGCGAGGTCGTGCCGACGGCGACCTGCCCGGCGCGCGCACGCAACACTTCGGCGCCGTTGCCGTCGGTCACGATATAGGAGTCATCCGGCTGCACGGTCAGCACGAACGGCTTGCCGTACAACTCCTTAGGCGTCTCGAACAGCGCGATGCTGATCTGCTCGCCGCCCCACCCGTACTGCGGCATGCCGAAGAGCGGCGCGGCAAGACCGTCGCCGCCGCGCCAGCGCGCGAGCAGATTGCCGATCACCGGAAAATGGCGCGGCGCCGCCGCGAAGTCGAGGTGCAGCTTGTTGACCGTCTCCTCGATCACGAGGCGTGAGCGGATCAGTTCGATCTGTGCGGAGGTGACCGCCTTGGTGTCGAAGATCGATGCCATCGTCTGCAACGCGTCCTTGTTGCCGTTGGCGTTGCCGTTACCGTCGTTAGCCGTGTCTTCCACCTGGATCATCGCGTCGGCGCGATACACCGGTGTCTGGACAAACGCCACCGTGGTGCCGATCAGCAACGCCGACAAGGTCACCACCAGAATCATGCGCCAATGCTGCGAGATGATGGACAGGTAATCCGACAGGCGCAACTCATCGCTGCTCTGGACATCGACATATCGGTTTTCGAAGTTGGTAGCCATGGTGTCATCAATCCCGCACAACAATTGCATTGAACCGGTGCGCCGCGCCGGGTGCGTGACTGCGACAACGCACCCGGCAACGGCTTATTTCGTCACAATCGCCGCAGTCAATCCTGCATTGACCAACGGCAGCAACAGATTCAGCACACGGCTAAAGCGCACGAGGCCGCTGCTGTCCACATACACGACATCCTTCGGCTCCAGCTCGAACTGGTTCGCCAGCAGCATCGACACCGGCGAAGTCGCGTCGAGGTGCCAGACCTGCGGCTTGATGCCAGGGCCGCCGCGGATCACGTAGAGCGACTTCGCATCCGCCGTGCCCTGGTTCATGCTGCCGGCCTGCGAGACCGCCTCGCCCAGCGACAGCTTGCCGTTCCTCATCGGCAGCACCGTGGCTGGCTTGTTGACTTCGCCCATCACGTAGACGCCGTAGTCTTCACGCCCCTCGATGCGTAGCAGGTCGCCGTTTTTCAGCACGATTTTCGAGGGGTTCTGATTGTTGTGCAGCATCTGCGCAACGTTGATGTAGTAGGTCTTGTCGTCACGCACGATCACGACATGGCTTTGATCGGCGTTCGGGCTGAAGCCACCCGCGCGGTTGATCGCCTCCGTCAAGGTCATCGGAATGTCGTTGATGGACTGCGCACCAGGCGCGCGCACCTCGCCGTCGATGTAGACCTGCGAGGCGCGGAACGATGCAACACGCACGGTCACCTGCGGTTTGACCATCACCTTGCTGAGATCGGCCGTAATCTTGCGTTGCACCTGCTCGGCAGTGTCGCCCGCGACGTGCAAAGTACCGACATACGGAAACTGCAGATTGCCTTCGTGGTCGACCAGGAACCCCAGCGCCGCATCCGACGGCCGAGTGGACGCGGCCGGCTGGCCCAGTGCGGCCGCCAGTTCCGGGTGGTCCCAGACGGTGATCTGCAGGACATCTCCCGGGCCGAGCTTGTACGGACCCGCGTCGCCGAAGAGCGGCGCCAGCTCGTTGGCGTCGCCCTGCACCATCGTCTGTTGCGCCTGCTGCACGGTCGCGAGCGTGATATCGGTAATCGGAACCTGCTCCGCGCCGGTTGCCTTGCCATCGTCAGTATTGCTGACGGGTAGCGTTGGCGGCTGAATCATGCGCATGCCCGGCGAGATCGAACACGCCGACAGCATCGCGAACGTCACCAGAATTCCAAGCGCGCTGGCACGGTGAACCGTTGTGTGCGCCACGCCTGACCTGTACGGTACTGTTTTTATTCGCAACATCGTAGTCTCCCTCACTGCGTCAATAAGCATTGTTATGCACCAGGCCCTTGACGATTGTGGCCGCGATGATGCGCATGTCCAACCCGAAAGACCAGTTGCCGAGGTAATACAGGTCATGCTCCACGCGCCGCTCCATTTTTTCGATCCGATCGGTTTCGCCGCGAAAGCCGTTGATCTGCGCCCAACCCGTAATGCCGGGTTTGATGCGGTAGCGCTGGATGTATCCGGCCACCACTTTCTGATAAAGATCGTCATGTTCAAGGGCATGCGGGCGCGGCCCGACGACCGACATATCGCCGCGCAGCACGTTGAAGAATTGCGGCAACTCGTCGAGACTGGTGCGGCGCAAGAAAGCGCCTACTCGCGTAATGCGTGCGTCGTGACGGGTCGCCTGGCTGAGCGTGCCGGGCTTCTCGGTGTGCAGGCGCATCGAGCGGAACTTGTAGATCGTGAAGACGCGGCCATCGGCGCCTTTGCGTTTCTGCTTGAAGAGCACCGGCCCGCGCGAGGACAGCTTCACCGCAACGGCAATCGCCGCCAGCAACGGCGAGAGCGAAATCAGCGCGACCGCCGCGAAGAGCCGGTCGAACATTTCCTTTTGCAACTGCGAAGCCTGCGACAGCGGTGAAGCCACCAGGTTGATGGCCGGTACGCCGAGCAGATCGATCATGGTGCTTTCGAACATCGCCACGCTGCGCAAATCGGGCATGAAGCGGATGTTGACGAGATCGTCGTGTAGTTCCTTCACACACTCGTAGATCGTGTGCTCTTCGGATAGCGGCAACGCCAGCCACAGCTCGTGGACGTCCTGCGCGCGGATGTAGTCGGCGAACGCATGCAGTTCGTCGAATGCCGGCACGGTGGGAATGACGCTGCTCAACACAGGCCGGTCGTGCGACACGTCGAACACGGCAGCAGTGCGAAAGCCCGCTGCCGTGCAGCCGTCGATCTTGCGCACCAGCGCAGCGGCGTGCGCGCCGCGCCCGACTACCGCAACCTGGCGCAAGTTCAGGCCGGATTGGCGCATCCGCCCCAACACCCGGTGCACGGCCACCCGGGAGACGATCATCAGGGCGCCCGTCGTGCCGGTCCAGTAGGCGAACCACAGGCGCGACACGAAATCGCTGCGGTGCACGGTGAACATCAGCACCAGCGAGCAAATCTGCACGGTCACCCACGCGAGCGAGACCTGACCCACCAGCCCCATCTTCGAGCGTCCCCGCCATGACTGGTAGACGCCGAAAGCCGGAAAGAGAGCCAGCGCGAACGCCGCCGAAAAGGCGACAAACGCGTAGTAGATATTGCGCTGCGTGAGGTCGTCAAAGCGTATGTGCGACGCAATCGCCGCACCCGCAACGACCAGCATGACATCCACGAGACGCGCAGCCAATGCTTCAGGCTTGATCATTTTTCTCTCCCCACCCACATCGAAACGAACTCGCTAACTCATACGCCTACTCGTTTGCTACCTCATTTGCCACCCAGGCCAGACTCAATTGCAACGGCCATACGCATCGTCAAACCGCACAATGTCGTCTTCGCCGAGATACGATCCCGATTGAACCTCGATGATTTCGAGCGGCACTTTGCCCGGGTTCTCCAGCCTGTGCCGCACCCCTAACGGAATGAAGGTCGACTCGTTTTCGCTCAGCAAAAAGCGCTCCTCGCCGCGCGTGACCATCGCCGTGCCGCGCACGACCACCCAGTGCTCGGCGCGATGGTGATGCAATTGCAAGGAGAGCCGCGAGCCCGGATCAACCACGATGCGCTTGACCTGGAAGCGATCGCCGTGATCGATCGAGTCATAAAAGCCCCAGGGGCGCCGCACCTTGCGATGCTCGTCAGCTTCGGGCGAATGTTGTGCCTTGATCCGCGCAACCAGCCCCTTGACGTCCTGCACGTGTGAGCGATCGACAACCAGTACGGCGTCCGCTGTCTCGACGACGACGAGATTGCTGGTCCCCACGCAAGCGACGAGGCGCCCTTCCGAATGCGCGTACGATGAACTCGCCCCTTCGAACAACACCCTGCCGCGCCCGACATTGCCTGCGTCGTCCTTCTCGAGCGCATCCCACACCGCATCCCACGATCCCAGATCGGACCAGCCGGCCACCAGCGGCACGACGACGCCCTCAAAGGGTTCGCCCGCCGGACCGGCTGCGCCGAGCCGCTCCATGACGGCGTAGTCGATCGAATCCGACGGCGACTTCACAAACGCTTCCGCCTGCGGCCGGAAGAACGGCCCGTCCGCCGTGCCCGCGGCAAACGCGGCGAGGCAGGCGTCGGCCATGGCGGGTTGCAGACGCTTGACCAGTTCGAGCCACACCGAAGCGCGCACGACAAAGATGCCGCTGTTCCACCAGAAAGCGCCCGATGCAACGTATTGCGTCGCGAGCTCGAGCGCCGGCTTCTCAACGAACCGGTCGATGCGGTAGGCGCCTTCTTCGAGTTCTGCGCCAAGGCGGATATAGCCGAAAGCAGTGTCGGGCCGCGTGGGCGGCACGCCGAGTGTGGCGATCGCGCCGCCCTGCGCATACTGCGCGGCATGTGCAATGGCTTGCTGAAATGCGGCCGTGTCGAGAATCGCGTGATCGGCAGGCATGGCCACCAGGATCGCGTCTTCACCGTCGCCGGCGGCGATTGCAGCAGCCAACGTCAGCGCCGGCGCGGTATCGCGCCGCGCGGGTTCGACCACGAGGTGCGCGGCGACCCCGCTCGTGCGCAATTGCTCCGCCGTCACGAAACGATGTTCATCGCCGCAGACGATGATCGGTGTCGGCCGCACCGTCCACTGCGCCGGGAATCCTTCCAGTCGCCGGACCGTGTCCTGCAGCAGCGAATGCGTGCCGATCACGTCGATCAACTGCTTGGGATAGTGTTCGCGCGAAAGGGGCCACAGCCGGGTACCCGAGCCGCCGGCCAGAATCACGGGGGCAATGCTCAGACAACTCGCCGGTGGCATGCCTTGTGCCAGACTGCCGGCGCCGTCACCGGTGCTACCGTCCTGATCGGCGCCGTCCCGGAACGAATTAACCATTTTTAGTACTCCTATTACTAAATAGGACTTTCTTTTCCCTGTAGGGTCGAAACGCGATTCGCTCATGCGCTCGACCCGAGGCGACGCGCACTGGAACCCGCGCGGACCTCATGCCAGCCTGCGGTGACGTGCGGTTCACCGTTTGCCGGCTTCTTCTTGCAGCCCTTTTTGGCGACCCCGCAGGTGCTGCCTTGAGGGCCAGGTTTTACTCGTTCAATCCTGCGACGTGGTGCGGCTGCGCGCGCGATACTCAGTCGGCGAAAGCGCCATGCGTTTGCGAAAGATCTTCGCCAGCCGGTCGCCATTGCCGGTACCGCTGCGCCGCGCGATCTTGTCCACGGGCAATTCCGTTTCCGTGAGGAAGTTGCACGCAATGCGCAAGCGAACCTGCAACAGATAATCCGAGGGCGTGACGTGCATCTCGTGCTTGAAGCGCCGCAGAAAATTGCGCTCGCTCATGGCTGCCACGTGCGCAGCGTCGGCCACCGAAACCGGGCGGTCGCAGTTGGCCTCCATCCAGCGGGCCGCCGCACGGATCTTCTCGCCCACGCTCATCGTGCCGCCCTCCGCGAGCCGCGGCATCAGCGACGCACCCATGCCTGGCATCACGCGATCGGCGACGCCGCGTGCCACATCGAGACCGAGATCGCGCTTGATGAACATCAGGGCGCTCTTGCTCGAGTCGTGGCGGTCATTTGCTTCGTTGAGCGAGCTTTCGCTGGCGACGTGCGTCAGGTAAGGGTTGGTGTGACGAATGTCTTCCGGTTCGGCAAGACCGGCAGCCGCGAGAACCATGCGGCCCTCGGCGATAGGTTCGATCGCACGGGTTCGGGTCCGCACCGAGCGCAACCAGCCCAGCAAACGTTCGTCGCGTGCGGCTGCACTGGCGCCAAAACCGCCCGCCACGAACAGCACATCGAAACCGAGGCTGTAGCGTGCGTCGACGCCATCCGTCCACATCCGCGCCGACGATGAACTCGCGACACTGCCGCCATCCATCGACAGGAACTGAACTTCGTAAGGGGGGTCGTCGCCGTGCCCGGCGGCAATCTCATTGGCCGTGTGAAACATCTCGGCCACGATTCCTGCGCCTAGCAGGCCGAATCGATCGAACAGCAGGATGCCTACGCGTCGTGCCGCACACCGCACGCTCACGTTAGGCGTGTGCAGCCAGGTAATCCTCGCAGTATCAACGGACATATGCGGCATGATCTTCCCCTACCATGTCATGCGTTGTGGACCGAGTCTTCTGATTTTCTAGCATTTTAATATCATTGCACCGCATCATATCCACGCCGAAAATCGCCGTTGATGGCAGTGACCGAAATACGCGCGATGTTGGCGGATTGCGTCGCTATATATAGATTCGCAAATCGGAAATTTGATGCGAATGTACAACAGCTTGGCTAATCGCGACTTGACCTGTTTGATATCTGCATGCACCAGTCATTACAAAGGTGCAATAAACATCCGACAAATCAACGGTCTACTGGACGAGCGCAAACCGGTACGTCAGGCGAAATCGCCGGGGAAGCGGCGATGTTGCGCTGCGTGAGGCAGGAGTTCCTTGGGGGAATCCTCGTACGATGGCCTGTGGTAGAACTTATGTTGCATTGCAATAAGCACGCACCGTACCAGTCTTGACGGGATGCGCGATTGCGGCGCTCCGCTCACCTCGCCGGCCGCCAAAACGGCGAAAAGTGTTTCAAACTTGAAATTGGAGCGCGCAATCAGATCGGTTTAAAGCGAGATTCCGAAGAACAATAAGATCCCTTAATTTATAAAATCGCCCGGAATAGCGTATTTTCAACCTTGCAGCTAATTTGTTTCAAAACTATACAAAGGTAACAAGCGTCGAAAATGTTTCAGTATTGAAACAACGGGCAAATACGATATGTCTGAACTATTTGCCGGACGGATTTTGTCCGGCTCCCGCCATACGTGAGGCGTTATGACTGCGCGCTGCGGGTCCAGGCTGATTCGGACATCGGGTAAATATTTCGCAGTTCATATCAATTGTGCGTTGCGCGAGTGAAGCTCTTACCGGCTCAACCCTCGTATGGTCGCACCATTGCATCGTTTGCGAACCGCTTCTGAGCTACGGCGCGAGACTTGCACGACACGCGACGTTTTTTGCTCACATGACCTGGCCTTTGGCGTGGCGTGCCGGAAAGGCATCCACTATGCTGGGCGTTGACGCGGAATGTGGCAGCTGGACTCTCATGACGGTTCGCAAAATGCGATGCTAGATCGCAGACGAAGCGCACCGCCATGCCGGCGTGGCTGTCCTATGGGGTTCGGCGCTCCCCTCACGCTGCCTTCTGTCATTCGTCCGACCATCATGAGACACCCTCCGGCCGCGGAGCACGACGACGCACCATCCGTGCCCCGGATCAGGCGTGCCGGATTTTCGCTCGCGGGTGTGGCCATTCATATGATGGCAGCGCTCGCGATCGCTGGTTGCACTTCGCGCGACGACGCTGTAAGCACAGACGCAAACAGCGTGCCGCAAATCGCGACGGTGCCCGCCCACGTCGCGCCTGAGCAGGCCACCAGTTCAGCCACCTCGACCCTGTGCGCCGCGGAGCGAGGCTTCTGCCACTTCAACGGTACCGAGCAGGTCAGATATGGCACGCCTGCCCGCTATGTCGTCCTCACGCTCACCGGTGGCAAGCCGTGCGACAACAGCGTGTTCGGCGACCCCGCGCCTGGCTCGCTCAAGCGTTGCTGGATCGTGCACACCGCGGCGAGTACGGCTGCCGGCAGCGCCGCCATCAGCGCCGGTTCGTCCGCATCACCCACGCCTGGCAAAACGACGCCGCGCACGCCGGGCGTGTCGCCTGGCACAGGCGCGACTGCCCGCGCGTCGATCACCTGGACGTCATGCGCCAGCGAGCGCGGCGTATGCACGTTTTCGGGCACGCACGACGTCAAATACGGCAGCGATACGCAATATGTGATCTTGACGTTCACCGGCGGCACGCCGTGCGACAACGGCGTATTCGGCGACCCGGCTCCCGGCACCCAGAAGCAATGCTGGTACGACAGCGGCGCACCCCCTGCGCCCATCATGCCGTCGATCACGGCGACACCGAGCGCGAACACGCTGACGTGCGGTGCGCCGTCCGAACCCGTCAACGCAGCGCCGAACGGCGCCGTCATCGAAGCGGATACGCCCGGCAGCGACGGCACACGCATGTTTCCGAGCGGACGCCCGTTCATGCTGACGCTCACGACCCGCGCGAGCGCAAGCGATACGCTGGTCTGGCAGATCGCCGACGCGTGGAGCAACGTGCGGGCGTCAGGCCAATTTGAAGTTGCGAGCGGCCCGCAAGTCGTCTCGCTGAGTTGCGTCTCCACGCTCGCCGGTTACTTTGCGGTCTCGGCCACCTTGAGCTCGGCCGGTACGGGATTGCCCACGCGCGGCACACGGCCAGGCGGCATCGCCACCTTCGGCGTCCTGCCTAATCTGTCCGAGGTGCTGCCCGCGCCAAGCTATGCGCGCGAGGAGCTGCACCGCTTCGGCGGCCAAGGCGCTGCGTATGTCACACCGGGCCAGAGTTGCTGTTCGGGCGACGGCTACCGGCCGCTCTATCCCGACCTGGGGTTACGCTGGGTCAACGACAATCGCAACTGGTACATGATGGAGCCCAATGGCCCCAACACCTTCAATGCCGCTGCCTTCCCGCTCGCGCCGTTCTTCAAGCCAGGCGACCTGATGCGGCTGATCCAGCTCGACGGCATACCGGCGTGGGCCAGCCCCACGCACGCCGCCACGCACAGTTTTCTGCCGGTTTCGCTGCCGGCTTACCAGAACTTCATGAGCCGGGTCGGGCAGGAATCGAGCCAGGTGCGCACGCAGCGTTTCCCCAGACAATCGAGAAACTATTATCAAGTGACCTGGGAACCCGACTACAACAGCGGACTGCCGTGGCGCGATACCGACGCCAACCTGGTTGCGCTGTATCAGGCTACCTGGCAGGCGATTCACGCGACCGACCCCAACGCGGTGATCATGGGCACGACCAATGCGTCGGTCGCCACGAATACGGAATGGCTGCAACGCCTCGCGCCGCTCGGCATCGCCAGATATCTCGACGGCGTGTCGATTCACGGCTACTACGACGTCGGCACCTCGCCGTCGCATCCGCCCGAGCGCCTCGCCGGCGACAGCGACCCTGCGAAGGCGGCGCAAGCACTGCCCGCGACCATGCGCTCGCTGCGCAAGCAGATCGCCACGACGCTGAAGCCTGGCGCGCGGCTCTTCGTAACGGAAACCGGCATCAGCTACGACATCGGCTCCCACTACGGCCCGAACTATCCCACGCCCAATGTGCTGTACGCACAGGGTGCGCTGGTTGCGCGCACCCACCTGATCCTGCTCGGCGAAGGCGCGGATGTGACCTATCTGTTCTACGCGACCGACTTTCCAGGGCAGATCGGTTACGGACTGTTCTTCGATCTGGTCGACGCGCAAGGCGGCTACGGACCCTCGACCATCAGTCCCAAACCCGCGGCGTTGGCCACCGCCGCGATGACGCGCATCATCGACGGCACCAATACGCTCGGGCCCGTCAATGGCCTGCCCGCCGGCGTGTATGCATACGCGTTCCAGCAACTGAACGGCGGCCCCGTGATCACCGCGCTATGGACCCACAACAATGCGGTGTGGAACGCGAGCAAAGGCTTCAGTTCGACCTACCAGACCGCGTACAAGCTGCAGGTCGACGCCCCCGGCACATCCGGCCAGGTGACGGTGCTCGACATGATGGGCAACCCGTCCACGCTCGCCTACAGCAACGGTGTGGCGGTATTGACGCTCACTGAAGCGCCGATCTATGTGATCTCGGCCAACGCCGCCGTCGCCAAAGCCAACGTCGCGACACCCGCGGGATACGTCGCGCAGTGAACTTGTCCTGATGTGCAGAGAGTTCGGCGCATTTGGCAGGGGTGCCGATCGCGGCGCGGCGGCGCAAGACGTTAGACTAAAACCAGCTGGGCGGTCCGGCCAGGTCGCCGGTTCTCGCCTATGGCACGCCCCGCTGCTGCGGGTCACTTTCCCTCTGATGGCAGTTCCGTACCACCCTGCCTGTGCAGACGTCATGCATGAATTGCCGTGGTACTGGCTCTTGCTTGGCGGAATGCCCGGCCCGGCCGTCATGCTGCTACTGGTCGTGGGTCGTGGCGGGACTGGCCTGGATCCTGTGGAGCGTATCGGCCCGACTTGTCCGTGTCGATCGGGAAGAGTAAGGAGATAAACGCGGAGATGAACGAGACCATGCTTGCCCGACCTGAATTCCTCGACGTCGTCCGCCTCACACCGCTCATCTCGATCGATCTGATCGTCGTCGACGTTTGCGGCCGGGTGCTGCTAGGCCGGCGCGTCAACCGGCCCGCGCGCGGCACCTGGTTCGTGCCGGGCGGGCGCATCCACAAGGATGAATCACTGAGCGGCGCTTTCAGCCGCATCGTGTGCGAGGAACTCGGGCTGGCAAACGTCAGCCACAATACGGCGTGTTTCCGCGGCGTATTCGAACATCACTACGACGACAATTTCGCCGGCGCCGCGGACATCTCGACCCACTACATCGTGCTCGGCTATATGCTTTTGCTGCGCGACCCGACGCCGATCGGGCGCTTCGAACAGCATAGCGACTATGTATGGATGGCCCCGTCTGAACTGCTTGCCTGTCCCGATGTGCACGAAAATACCAAGGCGTATTTCCGCTGAGGGATAACGCTCGCGGCCGGCTCGCGCGGTGCGGCGTTGCACGCGCCGCATCGAGCCTCATGGCGCTTCTTACTGGTGTTCCTTACTGCTGTTCATTGCTCGGCGTGGCTCGGCATGGCTCTCGACATGGTTCATTAGCCAAGCGGATCGCATAACGCCAGCTCCCGGTCGTCAGCCCCCAGCTTCGCGTTCAGGTACGCCTCGAAGCCGCTTTTCACTTCAGGATGGCGTAACGCGAACTCCACCGTCGCCTTGAGGTAGCCGATCTTGCTGCCGCAATCGAAGCGCTGGCCGCGGTAGCGGTAAGCCAGCACCTGTTCGGCGGCGAGCAGCGACTGGATCGCGTCGGTAAGCTGAATTTCACCCCCAGTCCCTGGCCGCGTTCTGCGAAGCTGGTCGAAGATACCGGGCGTCAGCACGTAGCGCCCTACCACGCCGAGATTGGAAGGCGCGCGCTCTGGTTCCGGCTTTTCGACCACACCCGACATGCGAAACACCCGGTCATCCCACGCCTTGCCTTCAATCACGCCATAGGAACGCGTGTCTTCCGGTTCGATCTCCTCCACCCCGAGCACCGAGCAATGGTAATGATCGAACACGGCGATCATTTGCGTGAGCACGGGCGGACGGCCGTCGATCAGATCGTCCGCGAGCATCACGGCGAACGGCTCGTCGCCGATCAGTTTCTCGGCGCACAGCACCGCATGGCCCAGGCCGCGAGGCTCGGACTGGCGCACATAGAAGCAATCGACGTGGCTCGGCTTGATGCCGCGCACCAGATCGAGCAGATCCTGTTTGCCGCGCGCCATCAGTTCCGCTTCGATCTCGTACGATTTATCGAAGTGATCTTCGATGGCGCGCTTGCCGCGTCCGGTGACAAAGATCATTTCGGTCATGCCGGCGGCGATCGCTTCCTCGACGGCATATTGAATCAAGGGCTTGTCGACGATCGGCAGCATTTCCTTGGGACTTGCCTTGGTGGCCGGAAGGAATCGCGTACCGAGTCCTCCGACGGGAAACACCGCTTTATGAATGCTGTGCATTTTTCTTCACTCCCCTTTAGTCGAATCCACTGCGTCACACACCGTGCCGGAAGCGCTCGCTCCCGGACTCACGTCTGCGAGGCAGGCGCCGCCCATCGCACTCCGTTCGCCATTTTTCCCGCTATCTGAATTCGAGCCTATTCTTCAGACGTCCAGGCCGCCTGCCAACACTTCGCCATTTCCCGCCGGGCGGTGCGCTCGGTTGCTTAACGTTTGCCCAGCCACTGGCCTGCGCCGCAGCCGGCCTCATGCCTCTGCAAAGATTGAAACGTAAAAGAAAGGACGTGCCATGTCATCGTAAAGAAACCTCACGCGACAGCCCTCGGAGCGCCTAGTTCCCTAAAGAAAGTTTCATCAAACGATTGCCCTGTTTCAACTTCCGCCTTGCCCTGCCGATCCATAATTTGCTCATCGTGATACATATGAGGAGTCGGGACATGGCCATGACCATCGAAATGATCAACGAGTACGGCACTAACGCGGTCCGCGTCGCCATCGACGAGCGCCATGTCGTCCTGGAAGCGAACGAAGTGGATGCCGTCATCGAGCGTCTGAGCCTGATCCGAGCGGCGATGCACCCCGAAGTGCCGAAGGAGCCATCGCGCACGCATCAGTATGTGATCGAGATGGACCCGTGCTGGCACTCCGAGAAGCATCCGCTTTATGAGGGCGCGGTACTGTTCCTGCGCCACTCGGGTCTTGGCTGGGCCGGCTTCGCTCTGCCCACGCATAGTCTCACGAAACTCCATGAAGCCTTGGCGAAGCATCTCGAGCAACTGGAAGAAACACATGCGTTAATGAACTAGGCCGGATCGCTGCACAAGCAGATGCGGCGATGGCGATGCTGTTCGCGGTGTTCGCCATCTCCGGCTTTGTTTCGGTTCACGCAGTAATGTCTTTCAGAATTCATCCCCCATACACTCATGCGCCGACCTATACTGGGTTGTCCGCATCACTGCGGTCTTTTTCAAGATCTCCTTAGAAGCGCGGCCTCGTCCGCGCTCTTTTTTTGCCTGTCACCTTTGCGTCGCACCTGGGTCACGCCGCGTGCTTGCCCATGCAAAAGAGCGGCACGTCTAGCTGCGGTTCACGAACATTGCACAAAATTAAAAAAGACTTAATCAAGCTGGCAGTTCCGTTTTATCCGCGAGCGCCCATGATGCACGCATCGTCCCTACCTAGTGTCAGAACATGAACCAGCTACAAGCGATGCGTGTCTTTACACGTGTAGTCGATCTCGCCAGCTTTAACCTGGCCGCGAGACAACTGGGCATGTCGGCTGCCGCCGTCACGCGCAGTGTCAGCATGCTCGAAGCTCATTTGAACATGCGCCTGCTCAACCGCACGACACGCAGCCTGTCGCTCACCGAAGTGGGCAGGGAGTATCTGGATGGGTGCCGCACGATCATCGAGAAGCTCGACGAAATGGAGTCGAACCTCGTGCAGACCACACGCGATCCGCGCGGCACGCTGCGCATCGCCACGCCGATGACCTTCGCGGCCGCGGGTCTCGGCACGCTGCTCGCGTCGTATCGAGCGCTGCATCCGCGTGTTGATTTCGACGTCACCACTTACGATACGCATATCGACATGGTCGAAGGCGGCTACGACGTCTGCTTCTCCGACGACCGGCGTCTCGCCAGCTCCACGCTGATCAGCCGCGCGCTCACCAGCATCGAGGAAGTGACGGTCGCCTCCCCCGCCTATCTGGCCCGCCATGGCACGCCGCGCGATCCGGCCGCGCTGAATCGCCATGGATTACTCACCGTTTCGGACGGCACCTCGCGCACGTGGGAGTTTGCGGACGCCAACGGTGTCTACCGGGTCAATACCGGTAGCGCGCTGACCGCCACCAGCAGTGCGATGGTGCGCGTCGCCGCACTCAACCATATGGGGATCGCGCTGCTGCCGTTGCCCTTCGTTACTGACGATCTTGCGCAAGGCGCGCTGGTGCCGGTGCTCGAGCAATTCGAGGTCAACGGCGGCCCGCGGAGCGTGTCGATCCTGTATTCAGGCCGCAACTATCTTTCGATGAAAGTGCGCAGCTTCATCGACTTTGCCGTGAGCCAGTATCGCGCGCCCGACAAGCCGGTTGCGTTGCGGGTCGTAGCTTGATGACGCCTGATCGACAAGAACCCATCGCGAACCATGCCGAAGATACTGACGATCGAAGATGATGAACTGATCGCGGACGACATCGTACGCACGCTCAGCTCCAGCGGTTTCTCCGTCGACGTGGCGCGCACCGGCCGCGAAGGCATGGCCAAAGTCATGGCGGGCGAGTACGACGTCGTCACGCTGGACCGCATGTTGCCCGACCTCGATGGCTTGACCATCCTCGCCACGATGCGCGGAGTCGGCATGGAAACGCCGGTGCTGGTGATGAGCGCAATGTCGGATGTCGATCACCGCATTCAAGGGCTGCGTGCCGGCGGCGACGACTATCTGACCAAGCCGTTCTCGCCCGACGAAATGTTCGCGCGTGTCGAGGTGCTGTTGCGCCGGCGCCCGCGCAATGCCAAAGCGGAGACCATGCTGCGCACCGGTGCGCTGGAACTCGACCTGGTGCGCCGCCGCGTGACGCATCGCGAACGCGAGCTCGAATTGCAGCCCACCGAATTCCGCGTGCTCGAATTCATGATGCGGCACGCCGGTCAGGTGCTCACGCGCACGATGATTTTCGAAGCCGTATGGGGCTGCCGTTTCGACCCGGGTACCAACCTGATCGACGTGCACGTGGGCCGCCTGCGCAAAAAGGTCGACGTACCCGGCGAACGTCCGCTGATCCGCACGATTCGCGGCTCGGGTTATCTGTTCGGCTGACGCGCAACGCGTTCGCTGCCACGCCGCTCTTCCTTGATTCAAGCGCCCGTGCTGCGTGCCGCACACGGCGCCGGCGGCGTTGCAGCGACCGGCGGTCCGGCGTTTCTGTGCTCCAGCGGGTTGTTCCGCCTCATGCAACCCAACTAAAAGTTGTTTCATTTTTTTAGTCGCCACCTGTTAGGCCCTGCTCTCCAGAATACCGACACCGGGCAATCCACCATCCGTGCTTGCCCTAACCGCCATACGCGCGCTGACTGACTCACGCGTCTCTGAACGGAGCAGCTTTCGATGTTAAAAATTGTCCGGCTAGCCTTAACGCGGCCCTACACGTTCATCGTGTTAGCCATGCTGATCGTGTTGATCGGCCCGCTATCCGCTCTGCGCACGCCGACCGATATCTTTCCCGATATTCGCATTCCCGTGATCAGCGTCGTCTGGAACTATGCGGGCCTGCAACCGGACGATATGTCCGGCCGCATCGTCACTTACTATGAACGCACGCTCGGCACCACGGTCAACGACGTCGAACACATCGAATCGCAGTCGTTCCGCGGCTACGGCATCGTCAAGATCTTCTTCCAGCCGACTGTCGATATCCGCACCGCCACCGCCCAGGTCACATCGGTTTCGCAAACCGTGCTCAAGCAAATGCCGCCGGGCACGACGCCGCCGCAGATCCTGAACTACAACGCTTCAACGGTGCCGGTGCTGCAACTGGCATTGACCAGCAATACGCTCGACGAACAGAAGCTCGCCGACTACGCCACCAACTTCATTCGCCCACAACTGCTCAGCGTGCCGGGCGTGGCCATTCCCACGCCGTATGGCGGCAAGACCCGCGAGGTGCAGATCGACCTGAACCCGCAAGCGCTGCAGGAAAAGAAGCTGTCCGCGCAGGATGTCGCCAACGCGCTGGCGCAACAGAACCAGATCATTCCTGCGGGCACCGAGAAGATCGGCCGCTTCGAATACAACATCAAGCTGAATAACAGTCCGCTGGCGTTGCAGGAACTGAACGAACTACCGATCAAAAGCGTGGACGGTGCCACCATTTACATTCGTGACGTGGCCCATGTGCGTGACGGTTATCCGCCACAGACCAACGTCGTGCGCGTCGACGGTCACCGTGCGGTGCTGATGAGCATTCTGAAGAACGGTTCCGCCTCGACGCTCGACATCATCGCCGGCGTCAAGGCGCAACTGCCGCGCATCGAAGAGACGCTGCCTCCCGGACTCAAGCTCGTCACGATGGGCGACCAGTCGACCTTCGTCAAAGGTGCGGTAAGCGGCGTGGCGCGCGAAGGCATCATCGCCGCGGCCCTGACCTCGCTGATGATCCTGCTGTTCCTGGGCAGCTGGCGCTCGACGCTGATCATCGCGGCTTCGATTCCGCTGGCGGTGCTGGCGGCGATTGCCGGCCTGTCGGCGCTGGGCGAAACGCTCAATGTCATGACCCTGGGCGGCCTGGCGCTCGCGGTCGGGATTCTGGTGGACGATGCCACCGTGACGATCGAAAACATCAACTGGCACCTCGAGCAAGGCAAGGATGTCAGGAGCGCGATCATGGACGGTGCGGCGCAGATCGTCGGGCCGGCGTTCGTCTCGCTGCTGTGTATCTGCATCGTGTTCGTGCCGATGCTGCTGTTGAACGGCATCGCGCGTTTTCTGTTCGTGCCGATGGCCGAGGCGGTGATCTTCGCGATGGTCTCCTCGTTCGTGCTGTCGCGTACCTTCGTGCCGATGCTCGCGCAGTATCTGCTGCGCCCGCATGCCTCCGGCGCTCATGCGTCCGGCGAACTGGCGGGGGTGATGGACCCGCACGGCGGGCATGGACACGCGCATAGGGCTGCGTCACGCAATCCGCTCGTGCGCTTTCAGCGCGGCTTCGAGCATCGCTTTGAACGCGTGCGGGGCGTCTATCGCATCGTCCTCGGACTGGCGCTGACAAATCGCAAGCGCTTCGTGGCCGGTTTTCTGATCGTGGTGGGCGCATCGTTTCTGCTGGCGCCGTGGCTCGGCCGCAATTTCTTTCCGAACATCGACTCGGGCGAAATTGCGCTCCACGTCCGCGCGCCGGTCGGCACACGGATCGAAGAGACCGCAGATGAATTCGACCACATCGAGGATGCCGTGCGCCGCGCCATTCCGCCAGATCAGCTGGGCAGCATCATCGACAACATCGGCTTGCCCAACAGCGGTATCAACCTCACCTATAACAACAGCGGCACGACCGGCCCGCAGGACGGCGATATTCTCATCTCGCTTAACGAAAATCATGCCCCCACGGCCGGCTATGTAAAAACGCTGCGCGAACTCCTGCCGCGTGAATTCCCTGGCACGACGTTCTCGTTCCTGCCGGCCGATATCGTCAGCCAGATCCTGAACTTCGGCGCACCGGCGCCGGTCGACCTGCAGGTGGCGGGCCCCGATCAGGCGGGCAATCATCGCTATGCCAATGAAGTGCTGCGCCGCATGCGCATGATTCCGGGCATTGCGGATTCACGCATCCAGCAGGACTCGACGTACCCGCAGTTCACCGTGTCGGTGGACCGCTCGCGGGCCGATCAGCTGGGCATCACCGAGCAGGATGTGACCAATTCGGTGGTGGCAAGCCTGTCCGGCACGAGCCAGGTGTCGCCGACGTACTGGCTCAATCCGCACAACGGCGTGTCGTATCCGATCGTCGCGCAGACGCCGCAATACCGGATGGAGTCGCTTTCGGCACTCAGCAACCTGTCCGTTACCGGCAAGGATGGCCAATCGCAGATTCTGGGCGGCATCGCGACGATCGAGCGTGGGGTTGGCGATACGGTTGTTTCGCACTACAACATCGAGCCTCTCTACGACGTGTTTGCGACAACCCAGGGCCGCGATCTCGGCGCGGTGGCAACGGACATCCAGCACATTCTGCACGCGACGGCGAAGGACGTGCCCAAGGGTTCGGTCGTCACGCTGCGTGGCCAGGTACAGACCATGAACAGCGCGTTCCTCGGGCTGTCGCTCGGCCTCGTCGGTGCGATTGTGCTGATCTATATGCTGATCGTCGTCAACTTCCACTCGTGGGCCGATGCTTTTGTGATCGTCACCGCCTTGCCCGCCGCGCTCGCCGGCATCCTCTGGATGCTGTTCACCACGCATACGCCGCTCTCGGTGCCCGCATTGACGGGCGCAATCCTTTGCATGGGCGTCGCGACCGCGAACAGCATTCTGGTGGTGAGCTTCGCGCGCGAGCGTCTCGCGGCGACCGGCAACGCGCTGGTCGCAGCCATGGAAGCAGGCTTCACGCGCTTTCGTCCGGTGTTGATGACCGCGCTCGCGATGATCATCGGCATGGCGCCGATGGCGCTCGGCCTCGGCGACGGCGGCGAACAGAACGCCCCGCTCGGCCGCGCCGTGATCGGCGGCCTGATCTGCGCCACCTTCGCCACGCTGCTGTTCGTGCCGGTCGTCTTCAGTCTGGTGCACCGCCGCGATGCGGCAAAACATCCCCCTTCCAAGGATCACCCCACTTCTGAAACCGGAGTCCTTCATGTCCACTGAGATCGAGATCAATTCGCCGAAGCGGCTGCGCCATCTGAAGCTGGTCGGCATCGTCGTGCTGCTCGCCGCGGCAGGGGTCGTGACCACCGGCATCTTCAGCCGTGCGCACGCGAAGCAGGAAATGACGGCGTGGTCCGCGCAACAGGCGGTGCCGACCGTGGCCGCGTATATGCCGAGCCGCCAGGGCGCGACGCAACGGCTGATTCTGCCCGGCCATCTGTCGGCCTTCGTCAACGCGCCGATTTATGCGCGGGTGCCAGGCTATCTGCACGCCTGGTATGCGGATATCGGCACCCATGTGAAGGCCGGCCAGCTGCTCGGCCTGATCGATACGCCCGATCTCGACCAGCAATTGCTGCAGGCCAAAGCCGATCTGCGCAATGCGCAGGCTAACGAAACACTCGCCGCTTCCACCGCGAAACGCTGGACCGAGATGCTCAAGCAGGATTCGGTCTCGCAGCAGGATACGGATGAAAAGACCAGCGATCTGACCGCGAAGCAGGCCACTGTCGCCGCGGCCGAGGCGAACGTGAACCGCCTTGAAGCGCTGGAGTCGTTCAAACGCATCACTGCGCCGTTCGACGGCATCGTGACTGCGCGCAAGACCGACATCGGCGCGCTGATCGACGCGGGCGGCGGCGACGGTCACGAGCTCTTCACGGTGTCCGATGCGCGTCAATTGCGCGTCTATGTCAGCGTGCCGCAAAGCGACGCTGCAGCCATCAAGCCCGGCATGACGGCGACGCTGACCGTACCCGAACGCCCGGGCATGAAGTTCGACGCGAAACTGGTCGACACCGACGATTCGATTACACCCTCCTCCGGCACCCTGCTCGTGCAACTCGCGGTCGACAATCAGACCGGCCTGCTGATTCCGGGCGAGTACACCGAAGTGCACTTCGCGATGCCTACCAATCCGCACGCACTGCTGATTCCTGCCAGCTCGCTGATTTTCCGGCAAAGCGGATTACAGGTGGCGGTGGTCGGCAAGGACAATCATGCGGTCCTCAAACCCGTCACCATTGCGACCGATCTCGGCACCCAGGTGGAAATCGGCTCGGGGCTCGAGGCCAACGATCGCGTGATCGACAACCCGCCTGACTCGATCGCCACGGGCGATGCGGTGCGGCTCGCAGCCACGCAGTCCGCGGCCTCGGGGGCAGCGCCAACGTCGCTCGCGGACCACCGCGACGCGGAGCGCGCCCATGGCTGAGGTCAAGGTCAAACGAAGCCTGGGCGTCGCGCTCGCGGTCGCCGCGCTCTTTAGCGGCTGCTCGTTTGCGCCGGCCTATCAGGTGCCGCCTACCGCGATACCGACCGCCTTCAAGGAAGACGGCGCCTGGCAACTGGCGAAGCCCGCCGATCAGGTGCCGCGCGATGCGTGGTGGTCGGTCTATCGCGACCCGGTGCTCGACAAGCTTGAAGTCCAGGTGGCCGCGGCCAATCCCGACGTAGCCGCCGCCGTCGCGCGCCATGATGAGGCGAGCGCCTATCTGGCGCAGGCGCGCTCAGGTCTCTTCCCGACCATCGGTGCCGAGGCCGACGTGTCCACCAACCGGCAATCCGACAACCGCCCGTTACGCGGCGTGAATCAGCCTGCGGTTTTCGGGTCGAATACCGTGGATGTGGGCATCAGCTACGACCTCGATCTGTGGGGCAGGGTGCGCAACGAAGTGAGCGCGGGCCGCGCGGCCGCGCAGGCGAGCGCCGCGGATCTTGCCTCCGTGCGCCTGAGCCTGCAGGCGAGTCTCGCCGACGCGTATTTCAACCTGCGCGGACTCGACGAGCAGCAGCAACTGCTCGCCGATACGATCAGCACCTACGAGCGTGCCTTGAAACTCACGATGAGCCGTCACGCGGGGGGCATCGCCTCGGATCTCGACGTCTCGCGTGCGCAGACCCAGCTCGCTTCGGCGCGCGCTTCCGCTCAGGACGTGAAGGCAAGCCGCGCGTTGTACGAACATGCAATCGCCTCGCTCACCGGCGTGCCGGCGTCATCGTTCTCGCTTGCGCCGTCGATCAGCGCGGCGTATCTGCCGTCGATTCCAACCGGCGTGCCGGCGACGCTGTTGCAACGGCGCCCCGACATCGCCGCAGCCGAACGGCGCGTGGCCGAAGCCAATGCGCAGATCGGCGTGGCCAAGGCGGCGTTCTTCCCGGACGTTTCGCTCGGGCTCGACGGCGGCTTCCAGAGCGACGAGCTCTCGCCGTGGATCATCGCGCCCAATGAAATCTGGTCGGTCGGGCCGAGTCTGGTGATGACCTTGTTCGATGGCGGCCGCCGCGAGGCCATCACGCAGCAGGCACGCGCGAAGCTGGCCGAAAACGGCGCGAAGTACAAGGCGGCCGTTCTGCTGGCGTTCCAGCAGGTCGAAGATAATCTCGCGCAATTGCATCACCTGGGTGACGAAGCGACCCAGGAGAACGAGGCGCTCACCGATGCGCAGCGTACGTTGAACCTGTCGATGTCGCGCTACCGCGACGGTGTGGTCAGCTATCTCGACGTGGTGACCGCGCAGACGACCGAGCTGAACACGCAGATCCTCGCTTTGAATGTGAATACGCGGCGGTTGCTGGCCTCAGTGGGGTTGATCGAGGCTCTGGGTGGGGGGTGGGCTGGCGAGGAGGCAGCGGCGGCGGCGCCTGCTATGCCGGTACAGGCGCAAACGCAGCCGGTGGTGCCCAGCAAGCTCGCCGAGGTGGATTGAGTGTTACGCAGAGGTATAAAAGACGTCGCCGGATCTCTTCGGCGACGTCTTTCATTCAGGTGACCCTTGCACGCCTAGAACTTATGCCGCAACCCCACCGCCACCACCCCCTGGCTATTGCTTGCCGATGCCGCCAGCGAGTAGATCGACGCGTTGCCAAGCACTGCAACACCATTGGCACCCGTCACGTGCTGATACACCCCTTCCACATAGACATCCGTGCGATGCGACAACGCATAGTCCGCCTGCAGCATAAACTGGTTCCACTTCGGCGAAATAGCGCTGCCGGCCGTGCTGAAGTGTCCATCCGTATAGGTATATGAGCCGCCAAGCGACAGCGCCGGAGTCAGCGCATAGCGCGCGTTCAGTTCATAGTTGTTGAACGTCAGAAACTGGCCGTTCAGCGTCGCATACGAACCGCCCTGCGAGATCTGGCGCGGATCGTCGAGCATCGTGCGCGTGAACACGAGGCCTACCGTGGCCGGCCCGAACACATAGTTACCCGCCGCACCGAGAATGCGCTGACGTGCGCCGACCAGCGTCGCGTCGCCATCGCTGCTGCTCAACGCACCGCCTGTGTTGGTGGGATTATTGACCCCGCCCGGCTGGTTCCCCTGGAAGTAGGCCACGGCCAGGTTGAACGGACCGCCTGCCCACTTCGCACCCAGGGTGTAGGCATTGTTGTTGCTGAAGCCGCCCGCCGCATTGCTGAACGCATACGCGCCGCCGAACGTCACACCGCCGTAGGTCGCGCTGCGGAATTTCACCGCATTGTTCATGCGGAAATCGTTGTTCAGGTTATCGTTGTCGAACGGGTGATCGGCAATGTTGCCGCCGAAGCCCGAGCCGGTTGCCGACAGCGGCGCGACGAAGTCGACCAGGAAGTCGTACTGCCGCCCCATCGTCAGCGTGCCGAACTGATTGCTCGACAGACCGACCCACGCCTGGCGGCCGAACAGATCGCCGCCGTTGTTGAGCTTGCCGTTATCGACGTTAAAACCGTTCTCGAGATCGAAGACGGCATGCAACCCGCCGCCCAGATCTTCGGTGCCGCGCAAGCCCCAGCGGTCCGTGCTGACGTTGCCGCTTTCCATCATCCAGTTGCTGTGTCCTGCACCGCCCGTGCTCTTCTGGTTGCTGACGTAGTCGAGTCCGGTGTCGATCGTCCCGTACAACGTCACGCTGCTCTGTGCGTAAGCTGCCGAGCCGCAGGTTCCCGCCAGCGCGACCAGTGTGGTTACCATTACTTTATTCATGTCTGATTCCGGGTGAGAGAAGCCGTTGATCCGCGCATCGACGGGTCGACTCTCCCCGCCTTTGCGCCGTCATCCCGCGTAGCGCGGTGGCAACAATTTAGAACCGGGCGGTGACACAGCCGTGATCAAACCGGGGCGTTTAATGAAACGTTTTTTAAGTTAGTGATATCTCACGGATAAGGTTGTTATTTCATCGAGGTTGTCCTTGTGGTGCGAATGAATTTCTTTTCACCTTCACACCATCAATCCGCTATATCGCGTTGACTATCCTTCTCATCAACCGAACCACGAATGCCTTCGCGCTTCGTGCTTCGGTCGGTCAACCTGAATTCACCTACCCGGATATTGTGAGGATAACCAACATGAAATGCCTGACGATCGCTATCGCAATGGTCGGTGCTACGGCTACGGCTTCCGCCTTTGCACAGTCGAATGTATCGGCCACCCCGCAGGCAGCCCCGGCTGCGCAAGTCGCGTCGAATTCGGCAATGGCCGCGGAGCAAGCCGGTCAATGGGTGCCGTCATATGGCCAGGCAACCGCCGGCAAGACGCGCGCGCAGGTCTACCAGGAACTGGTGCATGCCGAGCAGGACGGCCAGCTCGACTACCTCAACTCGACGCTCTACGCGCACTGAGGTGAGCACCGTGCAGATGGGTCGATGGATGCGCCGATTCGACTCCATCGCTGAACGACGCGGCACGCCTTCCTTTGCATGCCTGATGGCCTTAACAACGAAACCCCTTACCGTGCTCAAACGATCTGTTATCTATGCATTAGCCGCCGCCACTGCCGGATTGTTGTTGGCGGGCTGTGCGGCACCTGGCGCCGACGCTGCGAACGGCTGCGTGGGACCACCCAGTTTCTGCCAACCCTATTTCGGTTCATGAACGCCAAGGGCGCGCTGCCCAAACGGATCAGCGCGCTCGCTTCATTTGAATATGACAATCGCACCCGCTCAGCGCCAGACGACAACGCGGCCTGAACATCGCTACTGCGGCGCGGTGGTGATCTGATAACCGTAGCGGCTGACCGTTTCGATGCGAACGTGCGGCACATGCTGTGCGAGTTTGCGCCGCAAGCGCGAGACCACCAGGTTGACGCTCGACGGATCGACATCGTCTTTTTCCGGCCACGCATAGCGAATCAGCTGATCGCGCGGTACCGGCGCATTGAACTGGCGCATCAGGCACTCGAGCAGCAGATACTCGCGCCGCGTCACCACCAGCCGCCGTTCGCCCTCCACCAGTTCGCGCGTCAGCGGATCGAGCGTCAGCGTCGCTGCGCCCGCGGATGCGGCGGGCTGGTCGTGTGCGGCGCGCGAGGCCGCCGTGCGCCGCAGCGCCTGCATGCGTTCATGCATTTCGATGAACGAGTACGGTTGTCCAAAACACGCGTCGGCGCCTGCGCGCAGCACACGGGTACGGTCTTGCGCACTCGACTGGCCGAGCACCACGATAATCGCGGCGCCGCTGCCCGCCTCGGTGAATTGCGGCAACACCGCCAGCAACGCGGGATACGCCGACGGCTCGAGGGCCATCACGACGATCGCATCGAACAATTCCTGGGTGGCGAGAAACGCGCCGTCGCGCAGGTCGTCCGCGCGTTGCAGACTGTGGGCACTCTCCTGCAACGCCTTATACAGCCAGGCGGACTCGGGATGAGACGTAGCGACGAACAGGATGCGCATTCAGCCACCGTAGCGAGCAGGAAGGAAAGCGGGACCCGTCATGCGAGCGTCCTCGACCAGCACTCGACGCTGACCCGGGTGCCGGGCCCGCCGTTGCCGATTCGCATCGTAAAGTCATGCACGCGCATCACCGCCGAGACGATGCTCAGACCCAGTCCCGATCCGGCCAGATGGCGTGTGCGCTCGCCGCGATAGAAGCGTTGCAGCACCGCGTCGCGCTCGTCGAGCGGAATTCCTGGCCCGTTATCGACGATCTCCACCAGCGGCCCCACGAGCGTTTGCCTGAGCGCCATGTGGACCGCGCCGCCCGCGGGCGTGAACTTGAACGCGTTGTCGAGCAGATTGCTGAAGGCTTCGAACAGCAGCGCGCGGTCGCCGTGAATGGCCGCCACGGATTCCGACTCCACGACGAAGCGAATGGAGCGAAGTTCCGCAAGCGGCTCATACAGTTCGCCCACTTCCCCCACCAGCGCTTGCAGGTCCACCTCGGCAAAGCCGCCGCGCCGCTGCAGGGTGCCGATCTCGGAGATGCGCAGCATCGCGCGAAAGCGGTCGAGCAGCGCGTCGGTATCCATGCGGGCACGTTCCACGAGACTCGACAGCGCGGCATCGTCGAAGGCATCGGCACGCTCCGCGACATGCCCGAGCAAGGTGCGCACATGTGCGAGCGGAGTGCGCAGATCGTGGGCAATGCCATCGCAAGCGCCCTTCACTTCGTTCATCAGGCGCTCGACTTCCTCGAGCATGTGATTGACGAGATGCGCCAGCATGTCGATCTCATCGCGCCCGCCGATCGGCAGGCGTTGGCCGAGGTCGCCCTGGGCGATGCGCTGCGTGACGCGGCGGATTGCCTTCAGGCGGCGCATCTGCCGCACGGTTAGCGCAAGGCCGCCGGCCACGCCCGCCACCAGACAGAGAATCCCGCCGCCGATCAACGCGTTGATGATGGTGCGCCGGATTCGCAGGACATGGGTGAGATCGCGCGCCAGCACGAGGGTCTCGCCGTCCGCGCGCTGCTCGGCCATCGCGCGCACCACGGGCGACCGCTCGTCGCCCGTGATCTGCAGCGTGTGATCGAGCGTCACGCCAAGCCGGTCGCGCGGCAGGTCCGGCGGCACCGCGAGCACGTCGCCGGCGATATGCTGGCCGTCGGGCGCGAAGAGGCCGTAGTAGTTGGCGTGCATCCGCTCATGCTCGAGCCGCCGATGAATGGCATCGGCCAGTTCGGTATGCGGCATCGAGTCGAAATAGATGAACTGCCAATCGATCACGACATCGGTTTCGCGCTCCATGTCGCCCGTTACCGCCCAGCCGATAAAACCCAGCAGCGACATCACCGAAATGGAGAAGATCACGGCATAGATCGTAATCAGGCGAAAGGTGGTGGAATGCCACCGGCGCCCCAGTGCGGATTGCGCGGGGAAAGAGGTGTCCGTCAAGGTGGTCTGCTCAAGCGAGGATATAGCCCGAACCCCGCACGGTCTGGATCATCTGTTTGACGCCGGGAGGGTCGATCTTCTTGCGCAAACGCCCCATGTGCACGTCGATCAGATTCGTGCCCGGATCGAAATGGTAGCCCCATACGGCTTCGAACAACATCGTGCGGGTGATGGTCTGCCCGGCGTGGCGCATCATGAATTCGAGCACCCGGTATTCAGTGGGCAGCAACACGATCTCTTCGCCGTCACGCTGGACCTTGCGCGAGATCAGATCGAGCTCGAGGGCGCCGACGCGCAGCGTCGTTTCGAACGGCGTGGCCGGGGTCTGACTGCGGCGCAACAGCACTTCGAGGCGCGCGGTCATTTCCTCGGGGTCGAAAGGCTTGGTGAGGTAATCGTCGCCGCCCGCGCGCAAGCCGCGCACGCGCTCGTCCACGTCGCCCAGCGCGCTCAGCATCAAGACAGGGGTGTGGATGCCGATACTGCGCATCGTGGTGAGGATAGTCAGGCCGTCGATGCCCGGCAGCATACGGTCTAGCGTGATCACATCGTATTCGTCGCTGATGGCACGCGCCATGCCGTCACGGCCGTTCGCCACCCAATCGACGGTGAAACCGCGACTTTTCAATTCGCCTACAATCTCGTTCGCCGTGATTTCGTCATCTTCGATGGTCAGCACTCGCGACATGATCATTTCACGCGCCGCGGCAAGCTCATCCAGCCTGAGCGGCGTGCGCAACTGGTTATCTGCGGAAGTACATGATGCCATATTCGGCTTGCGGGTTCAGTTGGGGACCGGGCGGCGCAACAAGTGGCCGCGGCGAGGGACGTCGGCAATACGCAGGCTACGCGCGCGCCCTTAACCATCGCGTATCGGTTTCATTAAAGAATATTTAAGTTGCAGCCTCGCTTGCCCGCCCGCGCCGTCGTGCGCCTCGCGCACGATTTGCCGGCCTGCGGCGCCACGGCGCAACGATGAAACATCTTTCATTCTTGCGAGGGCGATCCGGTAGTGCACATCCCCTAGCCTGTTTCCATCCCGGCGGCCCATCCCGGCTGCCGTCATTCAACGCTCTCCGGATGGCAAACATGAAACTCGCAACCCGAACCGTATTGATGGCGCTGCTGCTGGCCGGCAGCGCCTCCGCAATCGCCGCGCCGCACCTCACCCCGCAGCAGTGCAACGATTATCCGTTCAAGCCGCTCAAGGGCGAGGTTACGCACAAGCAACTGATGCGCGAACTGGGAGAACTGGAGGCGCAAGGCTATGACCCGGGGGCCGACGATAACCTCTACCCCGCCGACCTTGAAGCGGCCGAGGCAAAACTTCAGACTGAATACCGCGCCGACTGCATGCCGGCGGCGCCCATGAACAGCGCACAGGGAGCGGGCAACGCCGCGACGCCTGCCGCGACGACGACCTCGAACCCGGCGAGCTAGACGCGGACCGCTCTGGCGCGTGTCCTGCGACGGGCGCGCGCCTTCCTGACTGTTTCATCCGTTCACCCGCGCCCACCCGCGCGTGGCAAAGTCGCCATGCCGTCAACCGCATGAGCCGCTTTTTTCAGGTGCAGCTGGCCGCTCACCTGCTTTAGAATTTCCCCGCAGCGCAACGAATCGAAACGCTGCCCTCTACACGGCCATTCACGCGCCGCCGAAATACGGATTAACGCCAGCCTTCAAAAGCTTACAAATTCATTCGGCACATCGTTGAACACAAACGATTTTTTAGCCGTGATCCTTCATTCCTGTAAGCAAGCTGGCGGGGCGCGCTCAATACGATTAGAGCCCGCCCTCTAAACACAGTATGCCCCCATCAAAAAAAGTTTGACGCGCGATTTTGAACTGATATCGTTCCGTCGCAGGAATCACGGCCAGGCGCTAGTGCTGAACTGTGAAATACGTGTGACGTTCGAGCATGTTTTCGACTGTCGCGACCTGTGCCAAACGAAGGGGATGCATCAAATACCGTCCATCAGTACTTCTACGTATATAGATCACCGGCCGATACCGCCCATCCCCGCGGACCGACCGGAATCTATTCGAAGCGGGCACGCGCCTTGCGCGCGAGACGGCAAAACGCCGTCCAAACCCGGGAGCTCATGCAAAGGTGCAAACATTGAAAGCTCGAGTCGAGCGGGTACGGTGACACCCAATCTGGAGTCCAAAAGAATGCTTCGCGCCCCCGTTTGGGGCTCAGGTAAACAATGTTTCGACGTAACAAGAACGCTGCAGTCACGGAAATGGGCGGTTCACGCCGGGAGGAACGAAGGTGGTTATGAAAGTTGAAGGGCATTTTCCGGCGGGCTCAGCCCCGGTTCAGAGAACTGGGCGCCCGCGCGAGTTCGGGAAAAAGCAGCAAAACCCCGTACGCCGCTTTGGCGGCATCGCCGCCGTTCTTCTCCTGCACGTGGTGCTGATTTATGCACTGCTCAATGGCCTCGCCACCAAGGTGGTGCAAGTCATTCAACATCCGATCGAAACCAAAATCATCGAGCCGGTGAAACCGCCGCCTCCTCCGCCGTTGCCGACCGTGCAGTTGCCGCCGCCGAAGTTCGCGCCGCCGCCCCCGCCGTTCGTGCCGCCGCCGGAAGTCAACGTGCCGACGCCGCCGCAGACGCCGACCATTACGCACCAGGCGGCCCCGGTCGTGGCCGCGCCCGCCGTGCCGCAGGCTCCTGTTGCACCGGCTCCCGTCAAGGCACCGAGCACCGAAGTGGGTGTGGTTTGCCCGAACTCCGATCAGATCCGCTCATCTGTGGTGTATCCGAAAGAAGCTCAGGAAAACAACGTCACGGGTGATGTGCTCATTGAATTCGTAGTCGATCCGCAGGGCCATATTACGAATGAACATGTCGCGAAGTCGTCCGAGGATTCTTCACTGGATCGTGCGGCGTTCAACGCGGTGAAGCAGTTTAGTTGCGTTTCCCAAGGCCAACCTGTCCGTGTCCAGGTTCCGTTCACGTTTAACCTGAACTGAACCCACGTACTGAGCGGTACCGGTAGCGATTTATTAGTCAAGTTTTACAAGTTCAACGCATGAACTGGAGCAGACATGAAGAAGCGTTCTCTAGCCGCCGTGGCGGCAAGCATGTTGATCGCCGCAGCATCGGCGACTACCTTTGTCGCACCGCAACTGGCCTACGCACAAGCTAGCGACGCGACGGTTGCCGCATCGGCTGCCGCCGCCGCGCCGCAAATGGCTGCGCCGGCAGCGGATCAGGCCGTGCCGCCGCCGGCGCCGGCCACCTCCGAAACCGTCAACAACCCCTACGGTCTCGGCGCACTCTGGAAGAACGGCGACTTCGTCGCCCGCTTCGTGCTGATCCTGCTGGTGATCATGTCGATGGGCAGCTGGTACATCATGATCACCAAGTTCTTCGAGCAATACCGCGCCAACCGCCGCGCGAAGAGCGCCGACGAACAGCTGTGGACCGCTCCGTCGCTCGCCGAAGGCGCCAGGCTGCTGGACGAATCGTCGCCGTTCCGCTTCATCGCCGAAACCGCGATCGAAGCCGGCGAGCACCACGACGAGGCCCTCCTCGAAGCCGTCGACCGCAACACCTGGATCGACGTGTCGGTCGAGCGCGCCATCACCAATGTGTCGAACCGCCTGCAAGACGGCCTCGCCTTCCTCGGTACGGTCGGCTCCACGGCGCCGTTCGTCGGTCTGTTCGGCACGGTCTGGGGTATCTATCACGCACTGACGGCCATCGGCATTGCCGGCCAGGCTTCGATCGACAAGGTCGCAGGCCCGGTGGGTGAAGCGCTGATCATGACGGCAATCGGTCTGGCTGTGGCTGTTCCGGCCGTGCTCGGCTACAACTTCCTGGTTCGCCGCAACAAGTCGGTGATGGAACGCGTGCGTGCCTTCGGCGCCCAACTGCATACCGTCCTGCTGGCTGGCAGCAGGCGTGCGAAGCGCCCTGCTGTTGCCGGTCAAAAGGCGACGCTGGTCGAACAGGCGGGGTAAATCATGGCTATGAGCGTTGGGCAAGATGGAGATGAAGACGAAGTCATCTCCGCCATCAACACCACGCCGCTAGTCGATGTAATGCTGGTTTTGCTGATCATCTTCCTGATCACGATTCCTGTTGTTACGCATACGGTGCCGGTGAAGTTGCCGAATGAGGCGATCCAGCCGCTGCAGACCACGCCCAAAAGTATCGTGATCGCGGTCAACCGCGATGGCGATTTCTTCTGGAACGAGAAGCATGTGGACGCAGCGACGCTGCTCACGCAGCTGAAGACCGTGTCCGTCATGACGCCGCAACCTGAAGTCGACGTGCGCGGCGACCAGAACACGCGTTATGAGTTTATCGGCCGCGTGATCACCGCGTGCGAGCGCGCGGGGATCGCCAAGGTTTCATTTATCACTGAGCCGCCGCCGCGCGGAGGCTAAGGAGCCGATTATGGGGATGAACGTATCTTCGGGCGGTGGCGGCGAACCGGACGTGATGGTCGACATCAACACCACGCCGCTGATCGACGTGATGCTGGTGTTGCTGATCATGCTGATCATCACGATTCCGATTCAGACGCACGCCATCAAGATGAACTTGCCGGTCGGTAATCCGCCTCCGCCGCTTACCCAGCCGGAAGTGGTGCAGATCGATATCGACTTCGACGGCACAACGATGTGGAACGGCACGGTCGTCCCCGACCAGGCCGCTCTCAACGCCAAGCTGGCCCAGGTTGCTGCGGAGCCGGTGCAGGCCGAGATTCATCTGCTGCCGAACAAGCTGGTGCCGTACAAGGATGTCGCCGCCGTGCTGGCTGCGGCGCAACGCGTCGGCGCCACGAAAATCGGGCTGATCGGCAACGAGCAGTACATGCAATAAGGAAGTGGGAGTGCCAATGATCCATCAACGCTTCAAGCGTGCCGTGATTGCGGCCGCTTTCGGGGGGTTGTCCGCCCTCGTCGCGCTGCCGGCCGCGTCCTATGCTGCCGACACGCTGCGCCCGGAAGTGGCCAAGCCGCTCAACGCGGCGCAGGACTCGTACCGGGCTCACAAGTACCAGGACGCGCTGGCGAAGATCGCCCAGGCGGCCGCCGTGCCGAACAAGACGCCGTATGAAAGCTATATGGTCGAAGAAATGCGCGGCGCCGCGGCAGCCGCGGCGGGTGACTCCGCTGTCGCCGCCCAGGCTTACGAAACCCTGCTGGCTTCGGGCAAGCTGACAGGCGCCGACGAGCAACGCACCACCGCTGCCCTCGCCGGCATCTACTTTCAGGCGAAGAACTACCCGCAAGCCATCAAGGTGGCGCAGCGTTACCTGAAAGCCGGCGGCACGGATCCGGACATGCGGACCTTGCTGATCGAGTCGTACTACCTGTCGAACGACTGCTCGAACGTGGTGGGCCTGCTCAAGCCCACGGTGGATGCGCAAGCGCGCGCCGGCCATGCGCCGGACGAGTCCCAGTTGCAGTTGCTGGGCACCTGCGCACAGCGTTCGCACGATTCGGTTACGTACCGCGGCGCGCTCGAAAAGCTGGTGGCGTATCACCCGAAGCAGTCGTACTGGGATGACCTGTTCGCGGCCATCCGCAGCAAGCCGGGTTACTCGTCGGCTCTGGACATCGACACCTATCGTCTGCGCCGTGCGACCGGTGCGTTGACGACGGCTGACGACTACATGCAGATGACGCAACTCGCGATCGTTGCGGGCACAACGGCTGAAGGCAAACAGGTGATCGATCAGGGCTTCTCGTCCGGCGTGCTGGGTCATGACGCCGGCGCGGATCGCGAAAAGCGCCTGCAGGCGCTGGCGGCGAAGCGCGCCCAGAGCAATGTCGACAGCAATGGCGTGCCGATCCCGCCGTTCGATGCTGCCTTCAATCAGGTGTTCGCGGGTCAGGCCCAGCAGGGTCTGGCGGCGATGGAAGCGGCGATTGCCAAGGGTGGTCTCGATCATCCGGACCAGGCGCAACTGCACCTTGGCGTGGCGTATTACATTGCCGGGCAGAAAGCCAAGGCGCTTCAGGCGTTCCGTGCGGTCAAGGGCGACGATGGGTCGGCTGACCTTGCGCGCTTGTGGAGTCTGGTGGCGTCGAAGTAAATCCGTATGAGTGAGGCGGCGCTCGCTGCCTCGTTCACGTCTTGCATTCCAGTCTTACCATCTCGCTGTTCCCCGCTCCGCGGGGCGGGCTCACGAGGCCCGCCTCTGCGGCGCGGATCTCTGCTCACTCCCCTGCCACTGCACATTTCCTCAAACAGACAGCACGTCAACGGGCCAATCTCGCCGCCTCCATGCTCGCCGGCCACCTCTCGGATCAGGCAGGCTCAAACCGATTTCAGGCCAATTTTTGGATCAAGATTCATTCTTGGTTCATTCTTGGTTCATTTTCAGGCAATTTTGAACCAAGACTGGATCAAGATTCAGTCTTGAGTCATTCCAGCCGTCCAATCTGGCGTAAGACATGGCGAAGCGCGAGCTGTACGACACCATCCTGAAATACCTGGCCGAGCAACAGAATCTGGGGCACGACTGGATATCCCGAGCAGACATCGCGACAGCGCTTGGCGAGTCGCCGTCGACGGTTTTGCGGTATCTGAACAGGCCAAAGGCCGACGGAAAGGTTGACCAATCGGGAAGCACCTCGGCGTCGCGTTATGGTCTCGCAAGTCGCGAGGCGCTGTCCGGGATCAGCACGTGTCGCCAGCCACACGTGCTGACGCCATCCATCCCACGGCATCACCGTCCTGGTCTCCGCCCTCCAGAAACCTTTTCGCAGTTCTGGACGCGCCTCTCGGCGCTCGAAAGCCTGTAACTTATCGGCGAAGCCTCGTCGACGATTACCAGCCGAACGAGACGTTCCTGTTGCCCCAGTCGTTGGCGAACGAACTCTTCCAGGAAGGACGGATGCAAGGGCAACAGCCAGCCGGCACCTACGCACGAAATGTCGTTGCGCCTCTGCGGATCGATCTTTCCTACTCGTCGTCCAGGCTCGAAGGCAATTGATATTCGCGACTCGATACGGAGATTCTGTTCCAGTCAGGGCATGCAGACCCGCAAGGCAAGGCCGCGATCATGCTGCTCAATCACAAGCGCACGATCGAGTTCCTGATTGACGAGGTGCCGATGTACGGGCTCACCGTGATGGTGGTCCGAAACATTCACGCCTTGTTGATGCAGGGCCTCCTGCATGATGAAAATGCGCTCGGGGCCATTCGCCAAAAAGTCGTCAACATCAGCAACACGGTCTATGTCCCTGCGCAGATGCCTTCGCTGCTCGAAGAGATGCTGGGGATCATCGCTGGCAAGGCTCGGGACATCAAGAATCCCGTAGAAGCGGCGTTCTTCCTCTGGGTGAACCTTGCCTACCTCCAGCCGTTCGAGGACGGCAACAACGGACCAGCCGTCTCAGCGCGAACATTCCGCTTCTGATCTACAACTGCGCGCCGCTCAGTTTTCTCGATGTGACCGACGACGACTACAGCCGCGCAACGATCGGCGTCAACGAGCGGCTGGATACCAGCGTCGCCGCGGATCTATTCGCCTGGACTTACCGTCGATCGATTGAGAAATACGCTGCCCAAATCCAGGCGGCGGGATTGCCCGACGCGTTTCGCGCAGCACATCGGAATGCCATCAGCGAGTTGGTGAGCCGAGTCGTACGAGAGCGCCATCCGCTCAAGGAGGCCATCGCCGAGTTTGGCCTTCCGGAGCGTGACGCCGATCGGCTCACTGAAATGGTGAAGGGTGATATCGCCCGGCTCGGTGAGCACAACTTCGCTCGCTACCGCCTGACCCTAAGGGAACTGACGCGTTGGGTCCAGGCCGGCCGGCCTGTCAGCGAATAAAGCAGACCGACCCAACAACGTCCCAACGCCCCTCACTGCGACTCCATCTCCTGCTCCGACAACGCCGGCCCTGCCTGATCCGGCTTACGGTCATTCCGCTTGCGCTCCAATGCCGCCGACCGCCGCCGCCCATGCGTGAGCGACACCACCGCCTGAAACGCCACCGGCGCAAAGACAAGCCCCAGCACGGTCGCCGCCAGCACCCCGCCGAACACGCCGGTGCCGATCGAGCGGCGGCTCTCGGCACCCGCGCCGCCTGACACCACCAGCGGCGCCACGCCCAGCAGAAACGCCGCCGAGGTCATCACAATTGGCCGGAAGCGCGCGCCTGCGGCGTCGACCACGGCACGCGTCAACGGCGCGCCGCGCGCGTGCAGATCGCGCGCGAACTGCACGATCAGAATCGCGTTCTTCGCCGACAGTCCGATCACCGTGATCATCCCCACCTTGAAGTACACGTCATTCGGCATGCCGCGCATCAGCACTGCGGCCACCGCGCCAATCACGCCTAGCGGCACCACCATCAGCACCGCGAACGGAATCGTCCAGCTTTCGTACAGCGCGGCCAGCGCCATAAATACGGCAAGGAGCGACAGGCCAATCAGCAGCGGCGTCTGCTTCTCCGCGACGGTTTCCTCGCGCGCGGCATCCACCCAGTCGTATGCCACGCCCACTGGCAGCGTAGCCGCGAGGTGCTCCATCTCCGCCATCGCCGCGCCCGAGCTATAACCGCGCGCTGCCCGGCCGCTCACGTCGAGCGACGGGTAGCCGTTGTAGCGGCTCAACGCCACAGGCCCAACGGTCCACCTGCTGCTGGCGATCGCCGACAACGGCACCATGGTCCCGGACGTGTTCTCCACCGATAGCGCCATCAGGTTGTCGTCCGTCATGCGCGCCGACGCGTCGCCCGCCACCACCACGCGCCGCATGCGGCCGCCCGCCGGAAAATCGTCCACGTAGGTCGAACCGAAGGTGCTGCCGAGCAACTCGGAAATCTTGTCGAACGACACCCCTAGCGCATAGGCCTTTGCCCGGTCGATTGTGAGCTCGAGGCGCGGCGCATCGGGCAGATCCTCGGAGTGCACGTCGGCGAGCGCCGGGTCCGCCTTGGCCTTCGCAAACAGCGCTTCGCGGGCCGCTTTCAGTGCATCGAGACCGACCCCGCCACGGTCCTCCAGACGGAACACGAAACCGTCCGAGTGCCCCACGCCCGGCACCGAGGGCGGCAATTGCGCGTCCACCTGGCCGTCGAGGATCACCGAGAACTCGTCGTTCAACTGGTCCTGCAATTGCATCGCGCTGGTTTTGCGCTTGTCCCAGTCCTTCAGTTCCACGAACGCCATACCGACGTTCTGCCCGGTGCCCTGGAAGCTCCAGCCGATCAGACTAGTCACGTGCGCGATCTCAGGATGGCGATGCAGGATCTGTTCGACGCGCTTGATCACCGCCAGCGTGCGCGCCTGAGTCGAGCCGGCGGGCAACTGGATCATCACCTGCAATTGCCCCTGATCCTCGGTCGGCAAAAAGCCGCCCGGCATCTGCCAGTAAAGCAGCCCGCAGATGCCCACCAGCACCGCATACACGGCCAGCACCGGGCCGAGGCGCCGCACGGTGCGCGCCGTAATCCAGCGATAGCCGTGCGAGGCACCCTCGAAGCCGTCGGCAAATTTCGTCGCGGCACGCGCCGCGAGCCCGCGCACGCCGCGCCGCGCGTCGCGTTGCTGCGGCGTCTTCCCGGTCGGCTTCAACAGGTTCGCGCACAAGGCCGGCGTCAACGAAAGCGCCATGAACGACGAGACCAGCATCGAGGCGATCATCGCCACCGAAAACTGCCGGTAGATGCCGCCCACGCTGCCCGGGAAGAACGCCATCGGCACGAACACCGCGGTCAGCACCGCGGTCACGCCGACAATCGCGCTGCCGATCTGCGACATCGCCTTGCGGGTCGCTTCGCGCGGCGGCAAGCCCTCCTCTTCCATCACGCGGTGCACGCTTTCGACCACCACGATCGCATCGTCGACCAGAATGCCGATCGCCAGCACGAGACCGAACATCGTGAACACGTTGATCGACAGGCCAAACGCCCACATCGCGAGAAACGCGCCCATCAGCGTGACCGGAATCACCACGGTCGGCACCAGCGTATAGCGCAGGTCGCGCAGGAACAGCCACATCACGAAGAACACCAGCACCACCGCTTCGATCAGCGTGATCACCACTTCGCGAATGGCGATCTGCACGAAGTGCGCGCTGTCGAAGGGAATCTCGACGGCGACGCCGGGCGGCAGGCTCGTCGACAATTCGGCAAGGCGCGCGCGAATCGCGTTCGACGTTTCGAGCGCATTGCCGCGCGGCCCGAGCTGGATACCGACGGTGGCCGACGCGCGGCCGTTCAGACGCGACCAGAACGAATAGTCGTCACGGCCCAGTTCAACGCGCGCAACGTCGCGCAGCCGCACGGCGGAGCCATCCGGCTTGGCCTTCAGCACGATCTGCCCGAACTCCTCGGGCGATACCAGTTGCCCCTTGACGCTCACCGAGGCGACCAGTTGCTGACCCGGCACGAACGGCGCATCACCGAGGGTACCGGCCGTAACCGACGCGTTCTGCGCCGAGATCGCCGCATTCACGTCACCGGCAGCGAGGCCGTACTCGCGCAGCTTCATCGGATCGAGCCAGATCCGCAGCGCCTGGTCCGAATCCCACAGCTCCGCCGAGCCCACCCCAGGCGCGCGTTTCAGCTCGCGCATCACGTAGCGGTTCAGGTAGTTGCTGAGCTCGGTCGAATCGCGCGTACCGTCGGTGGAGGTCAGCGCCACCAGCATCAGGAACGTGTTCGACGCCTTGAACACGCTGATACCGTTTTGCACGACCTGCTGCGGCAGGCGCGGCTCGACCTGCTTGAGACGGTTCTGCACGTCGACCATCGCGATGTCGGGATCGGTGCCCGGCTTGAAGGTCGCGTCGATCTCGAGGTTGCCCTGGCCGTCGCTGCTGGTCTCGTAGTACATCATGCCGTCCGCGCCATCGAGACTCTCCTCGATGATGCTGCCCACGTTGCCGTCCACCACTTCGGTCGCGGCGCCCGGGTAACTCGCGGCGATCACGATGCGCGGGGGCGACAGTCGGGGGTACTGGGCGACGGGCAGTTGCGGAATGCACAACGCGCCCGCCACAACGATGGCAAGCGCGACAATCCAGGCGAAGACCGGTCGGTCGATGAAAAATGAGGGCACGCAGGCTTCCTGTCAGTGCTGCAAGAAACAAGGTGCGTCAGCCAGACGCGCCATGTGCAGGGCGTCGGCCAGCACACCGTCGCGCATCGCGTAGCCGCGTGAGCGGCCTTCTTCCACGAAGCCGAAGCGGCGGTAGAGCGCAATCGCCGGGGCGTTGTCGGCAAACACCGTGAGCTCGAGACGGCGCAGGCCGAGCGAACGGTCTGCGCATTCGGTGAGCGCCGCCATCAATGCGGTACCTGCGCCACGTCCCTGGTACGCGTCATGCACGGAAATGCCGAGGCCCGCGCTATGCGCGCGGCGCGGCGGCGCCACCATCAGACAGGCGTGCCCGACCACGCGGCCGTCGAGCACCGCGCATACGCTGATGCTGCCCTTCGGCAGCTTCGCAAACCAGGCCCTTGTCGCTTCCGGCGTGCGGTATGGCATCGCCAGCGTGCCGTGGCGCACACCCGGCTGATTGCGCATGTCGGCAATCGCTTCCATATCCGACGGTTCGCACGCGCGCACGACGATGCGCTGCGTGACCGCTGCGTCTTGCTCAGCCCTCTCGCTTCTCATGTTCATTGTCTGGGTCCGTTGCGAATGGCATCGGCTCACGCAAGCGTGCCATGAAGTAGCAATCGATCAGCACGCCGTCGCGCAACGTCGCGCCGCGCTGCAGCGCTTCGACCTCGAAACCGTACTTGCGGTAGAGCGCAAGCGCCGGCTGGTTGTCGGTGAACACGTAAAGTTCGACACGACGCAAACCGAGCCAGTTATCGGCGAGATCCAGCAGTTCGGCCATCATCGCCTTGCCGATGCCCCTGCCGTGCCAGGCGTCGTGCACGCCGATGGCAATCTTCGCCGTATGCGCCCGGCGCGCGGTGCCTGGCAGCAACTCTGCGAAGCCGACCAGTATATCGCCGGCCATGGCGGCGATGACCGCCCCGGGCGCGGCGATTCTTTCAATCCATTCGCGCGTCTCCCCGAGCGTCCGGTACGGCGCGCTCGGGTGGCCGTTCAGCATCGCAGGCTGCTGCTCCAGGGCATGGAGCTGCTCGGCATCGGCTACGCGCAAGGCGCGTATCGTGAGCCCCTCGGGCAGTGATTGCGTCGTTATGCTTTGCTCCATCCACTCACAGTGTCAGTTCGAAGGAACGCGCGAGCACGCCCGGCAGATGCATGCCGCCGGTGCCGCGTTCACCCCAGGTGGAGTCGTTCAGCAGCAGTTCGGGCTGCGCACCGAGCCGCTCCAGCTGATCGCCCAGCAGGCGGTACATGCTGTCGTCAAAACGCATGGCTTCGACCGGCGCGACGATCTGCCCGTGCTCAACCCAGAAGGTCGCGAAACGCGTCATGCCGGTCAGGCGGCAATTCATCCGGTCCGAGAAATTCACATACCAGAGATTGCCGATGTAGAGGCCGGTATCGAGCTGCGCCAGCACATCGTCTTCGGCGAGGTCGCCACCTTCCATCGACAGCGCAACCGGCGCTTCGGTGTCCAGCGCGCCGTTCGGATGCAGGCCGTACTCGCGCGCGCTGCGTGCATTGGTCAGGCGCTCCACGCTGCGGCCGTCCTGGATCAGCGGCACGCTCGCGCGCAGATAACCGTCTTCGTTGAAGCCCGGCGTAATGCCCAGGCTCAGGTCTTCGGTCAGCGTCACGCGCGGATCCAGCGCCACTTCGCCGGTGTGCAGCTTGTACAGTTCGCTGCGCGAGGTGGCCTGGGCCCGCGCGGAAAAGCCGCTCCATGCGGTCACGCCCAGCAGTTCCTCGAGCGCGGCCGGGGCAAGATACGCGCGATAGCGTCCCGGCGACAGCGCCCGCGGCGCGAGCGCCAGCACCGGCAGCCGTGCGGCAGCCTGCTCGACCTTGCGGGCAAAGGTGGCGTCGCTCCAGTGATCGCCCGCGTAACTCGTCTTGATGGCGCGACCGCTCGGGTGATACAGCGACCAGCTGAAATTGAAGTTGCTGACTTCGTACCAGCCGCGGCTGCCTCTGGACGACGCGAAGCCGCGCACAATCGTGCCGCCCGCGTAGAAGCCGACGAAGTCGAGCCCCTTCGCGCACTCGGCGACGGTGCGCACCAGCGCCTGCGGCTCCGGCACCTTGCCGGCACGGCGCGTGGAGCGCTCCCATTGCGACGTGTCGAACAATAGATGAGGATCGTCCGGTGCGTCGCGCAATCCTTCGCGCAAGGTGGCGAGCGCGTGCGTCACGTCCTGCAGATCGGCGTCGGCGTCGCCGCACACCGTCAGCGCAGAGTAGGCCTGGCGCGCGCCGTCGATCAGGCGCAGCGTCAGCTTGCCTTGCGAGACATTGCCGATCTGCCGGACCTTGCCCGCGTTGAAACGGATGAAGTCGGACTGTTCCGCGGAGAACGACGTCAACGCGATTTCCGCACCGCGCAGCGAATGGTCGACTGCATCGGCGAGCAGCCGGAAATGGCGATTCCAGTCCACCGCTGCCGCACCTTGTACCATCATGGAGTCGCTCATCATGCGCCTCCAAACACGTCGATATTGCTGAACACACAGGCGGGCGACGCATGGCCCACGCGGATGACCTGTGCCGGCTCGCCCTTGCCACACATCGGCGTGCCGTATACCTGACGGGTGCTCTCGTTGCCCACCGCGGAGAGGCTGCGCCAGAAGTTCGCCGAGATGCCGCGATAGTTCGGCTGCTTGACGACCTGGGTCAGCTTGCCGTTTTCGATCAACTGGCCAAACTCGCAGCCGAACTGGAATTTGTTGCGATGGTCGTCGATCGACCACGACGTGTTGGTACGCATCAGGATTCCGTGTTCGATATTGGCGATCATCCCGTCAAGCGATTGCGTGCCCGGCTCGATGTTCAGATTCGCCATCCGGTCGATCGGCGGCCGGTTCCAGTTCGACGCGCGCGAATTCGCCACGCCCGGCAGATTGGCCCGTTGCTGCGACAGCGCGCCGCCGAGTGGCCGCTCCAGCACGCCGCCGCGAATCAGATAATGCTTCCTGGCAACCGTGCCGTCGTCGTCGAACGCGTAAGACGCGGCCTCTTCGCGCAACTCCGGATCGAAGGTGACGTTCAGCAACGTTGAGCCGTACTGATAGCTGCCGAACATGTCCTGCTTCACGAAACTCCAGCCGGCAAAATTGCGCTCGTCGCCGAGGATCCGGTCCAGTTCCAGCGGATGGCCGATCGACTCGTGGATCTGCAGCATCATCTGGTCCGGCATCAGCAGCAGATCGCGCCTGCCCGACGGACAGTTCGGCGCGGCCAGCAGCTGCAGCGCTTCGTGGGCGACGCGCGCGCCTGCGCCGTCGTAGCCGTAGCGCGCCAGGATTTCGATGCCGCCCTGCGCGAGCGTGCCGTAGTTGCCGAGCGTACGGACCTGGGTGTCGCCATCAGCGTGCGCGGCGACGCTCAAGTACGGCATCAGGAAACGGAACTGCTGGTCGATGCGCACGCCATCGCCAGTGATGTAAAACTGATCGGTGTGCGTGACCTGCACGCCGGCCGTGCGTTCGACAATGCGCGGGTCGATGTTGGCGGCCGCGCATTCGTCGGCGAGCCGCTCGAGCCATTCGCGCCGGGTCGGCAACGCATGTTCCGCGTTCGGCGACGCATAGCGGCCGCTCGTGGCCGGACGCGCAAGCTCACGATGATCGACGAGCGACAGCGCGCCGCTCGCTTTGGCGCGTGCGGTGGCGATATCCAGCGCGGCCTGCAGGCCAGCCGCCGAGAGATTGGCGGTCGCCGCATAGCCGGCGCCCGCGCCAACCCATGCAATCAGCATGGCGCCACGATCGCGCACGGTGCGCAAAGGCTGCGTGACGTCGTTACGGACTTCGTGATCGTCGATCGTTTCGTCGACGATGCGCAGCGACCAGAAATCGGCACCGCTCTTCAGCGTGCGGGCGGCTTGCGCCCACCGTTCGTCAATCATGCGATTTTCTCTCGTAGATCCGACTGAGGCATCATCATCGACGACGCCAGCAACGACTGGGTGTAAGGATGCGACGGCGCATGCAGCACGTCGAGCGTATCGCCCGCCTCTACAATGCGGCCCGACTTCATGACGATCACGCGATGCGCCATGGCCTTCATCACCGCGAGATCGTGCGTGATGAACAGGTAGCTAAGCTTGTACTTTTTCTGCAGATTTGTCAGCAGATTCAGCACCTGTTTCTGGATCGACACGTCGAGCGCGCTGGTCGGTTCGTCGAGCACCAGCAGTTCGGGTTCGACCGCCAGGGCGCGGGCAATCGCAATGCGCTGGCGCTGGCCGCCGGAGAACTCATGTGGATAGCGCAGCATCGCATCCACCGGCATGCCGACCTCTTCCAGCAGCGCCCCGACGCGGTCGCGCCGCGCCTTGGCGTCGATCTCCGGACGATGCACCGCGAGCCCCTCGCCGATGATCTGCTCGACCGTCATGCGCGGCGACAGCGAGCCGAAAGGATCCTGAAATACCACCTGCATGCGCGCGTACAGCGCGCGTTTCTCACGGGCATTTTTCAGCGACGACAGCGGCAGGCCGTCGATATCGATCTGCCCCGTGGCGGGGTGCTGCAAGCCGAGCACGGTAGCGGCGAGCGTCGATTTGCCGGAGCCCGATTCGCCGACGATGCCGAGGGTCTCGCCACGGCGCAAGCTCAGGTCCACATCGTGCACGGCGCGGAAGGTCGACTTGCCGAAGATCGAACGCAAGCCTTTGCCCGACATGTGATAGTCCACGGCCAACCCCTTCACGTCGAGAATGCGGCGCGCGCCCTCTTCGACCTCGTCGATGCAGCGCTGCGGATCGCTCTCGAGCAGGCGCTTCGTGTAGGGATGCTGCGGATTCGAAAACAGGGCTTCCGTGGTGTTGGTCTCAACCAGCACGCCCTTTTCCATCACCGCCACACGCTGCGCGAAGCGCCTCACCAGATTCAGGTCGTGGGTGATCAGCAACACCGCCATGCCGCGCTCAGCGGCTTCCTGTTCCTGCAGATTGATCAGCAGATCGACGATCTGCTGGCGCACCGTGACGTCGAGCGCGGTGGTCGGTTCGTCGGCCAGCAGCAGACGCGGCCGGCACGCGAGCGCCATCGCGATCATCGCGCGCTGGCGCTGGCCACCCGACAACTGGTGCGGAAAACTGTCGATGCGACGTTCCGGCTCGGGAATCCCGGTACGGCGCAGCAGTTCGATGCCGCGCTCACGGGCCGCATTCGGGCGCAGCCCTTCATGCAGGCGCAGGCTTTCCGCGATCTGCTTGCCGACCGTGTAGAGCGGATTGAGCGCCGTCATCGGCTCCTGAAACACCATCGCGACATCCGCACCGCGAATTCCGCGCATCTGCTGCTCTGTCTTTTGCAGCAGGTCTTCACCGTCGAGCAGCATGCGCCCGCTCAGTTGCGCCTGGTCCACCAGCCGCAGGATCGACAGCGCAGTCACGCTCTTGCCCGAGCCCGATTCGCCGACCAGCGCCACGCGTTCGCCACGGGCAATCGACAGGCTCAGTTCCTGTACCGCCACTTTCTCGCCGAAGCGCACCGAGAAGCGGTCAATTTCCAGCAAAGGCCTAGCTATCGGCTTGTTCATCACTTGCCACCCCCGAATGCCGAGCCGCGCGTGCGCGTATCGAGCGCGTTGCGCAGTGCGTCGCCCATGAAGGTCAGGAGCAGCAGCGTGATCACCAGTGCCGAGAACGCCGAAATCGAAATCCACCAGGCGTCGAGGTTGTTCTTGCCTTCTGCCAGCAGTTCGCCGAGGCTCGGCGTTGGCGGCGGTACACCCAAGCCGAGAAAGTCGAGACTGGTCAGCGACAGGATGGCCGCGCTCATGCGGAACGGCAGGAACGTGATCACCGGCGTCAGGCTGTTGGGCAGCACGTGGCGCCACATGATCTGCCAGTTCGACAGCCCCATCGTGCGGGCGGCCTTCACGTAGTCGAGCGAGCGGTTACGCAGGAACTCGGCGCGCACGTAATCGGAGAGCACCAGCCAGCCGAACATCGACAGCAGGATGAAGAGCAGCCACAAGGTCGGCTCGAAGATCGACGCGAAGATGATCAGCAGATACAGGTCGGGCATCGAACTCCAGATCTCGATCAGGCGCTGCCCGATCAGGTCGGTGCGGCCGCCATAGAAGCCCTGCACGGCCCCCGTCAGCACGCCGATCAGGACCCCCGAGACAGTCAGCGCGAACGCCATCAACACCGACAAACGGAAGCCGTACAGCAGGCGCGACAGCACGTCGCGGCCGAACTGATCGGTGCCGAGCCAGTTGCTCGACGAAGGCGGCGCCGGATACGGGTGCGCCGCAAAATAGTCGATCGTGTCGTAGTGGTAGTGATTCGGCGCATACACCGCGAAGTTGCCCTTGCTCTCGAGCCGCGAGCGGATATACGGATCGAGGTAGTTGGTCTTCGCCGGGAAGTCGCCACCGAACAGCATCTCCGGATAGTCCTTCACGATCGGAAAGTAGTAGTGCCCGTCGTAGCGCACGATCAGCGGCCGGTCGTTGGCGAGCACTTCGCCGAACAGGCTGATCACGAACAGCGCGGCAAAAATCAGCAGGCTCCAGTAACCGAGTCGCTGGCTCTTGAAACGCAGCCACGTGCGCCGCCATGGCGACACCGAAGCGACGAGCGTGACCGCCGCCGGATCAGCGGCCCAGGCGGTTGAATTGGATGCGGGGGTCGACGAGGACATAGCAGACGTCAGCAATAAGTTTGGTTACAAGACCGATCAGCGTGAACAGGAAGAGTGAACCGAGTACGACCGGGTAATCGCGGCGGATCACGGAATCGTAGGACAGCTGGCCCATGCCGTCGAGCGAGAACAGGGTTTCGATCAGCAGGTTGCCGTTCAGGAACGCACCCACGAAGGCGGCGGGCAAGCCTGTCAGCAGCGGAATCGCAGCGTTGCGCAGCACGTGCTTCCACAGCACGTCGCGCTCCGGCGCCCCTTTGGCTCTGGCGGTCAGCACATATTGCCGGCCAATCTCCTCGAGGAAAGTATTCTTGGTCAGGATCGTGACGATGGCGAAGTTGCCCACCACCGATGCGGTGACCGGCAGCACGATGTGCCACAGGTAATCGAGCACCTTGCCGACGACGCTCAGGTCCTGGAAGTTATCCGAAGTCAGGCCGCGCATCGGGAACACCTGCCAGAACGTGCCGCCGCCGAACAGCATCAGCAGCAGCACACCCAGCACGAAGCCTGGAATCGCGTAACCGGCCAGCACCAGCACGCTGGTCACCGTGTCGAAACGGGAGCCGTTGCGCACGGCTTTCGCTATGCCCAGCGGCACCGATACCAGGTAGGTGAGTATCACCGTCCATAAGCCGAGCGTGATCGACACCGGCAGTTTGGAGCGGATCACATCCCACACGCTGTCGTGCTGGTAGTAGGACTGCCCGAGATTGAAGGTCGCGTAGTTCTTCATCATGAGGAAGTAACGCGTGAGCGGCGGCTTGTCGAAGCCGAACTGCTTCTTGATCTGTTCGAGCTGCTGCGGGTCGACGCCCTGGCTGCCGTGATACCCGCCACCGCCCGCCCCCGCCTCTCCGCCACGGCTTGTGCCGTGGCGGAGTTGCGTCATCACCTGTTCGACCGGCCCACCCGGCACGAACTGCGTGACGACAAAGGTAAGGGTCACGACGCCGATCAAGGTCGGCACCATCAACAACAGACGTCTAAGAATGTAAGCAAGCATGGTGAACCTCAGTTTGCTGCGGACGGCGAGGAAACGGGCGTGG
>DASZIR010000083.1:0-6428 GCA_035948995.1 Paraburkholderia sp.
CTGGTCGAGCGTGATTTCAGCGTCAATGTCTGCCGGTATCTGTTCTACTTTAAGTTTTTCGCCGACGGCAACCTTATACTGCTTGCCACCGGTTTTTATGACCGCGTACATTGAGAACCTCACTCTGTGTTCATTTTTCCCGCACACCGCGCGCGGAAACCCGTGATTATACATAGAGTTAGCTGTCTGGTCAAAACTGATTGACAGGCGCTGCAGCGCCGCGTAAAGCCTCGTCTGCCGGGCTGCCGCGCCTCGATCCCGCAGGCTGCGGCCCGGAACTGCCGCGATTCGCCTTATAATTCGCGGCACTACCCAATTCAGCCATCATGTCGTCGACTGCCACCCCCTCCCCCAACGCCGCCAGCCTGCTCGCTCCGATTGCCGAAGACATGGAGCAGGTGAATCGCGTCATCCGGCACCGCCTGGCATCCGACGTGATGCTGATCAACCAGATTTCCGAGTACATCATCAGCGCGGGCGGCAAACGGCTGCGTCCCGCGCTGCTGCTGCTCGTGGCCGGTGCGCTGGGCGAAACCACGGGTTACCGCCATGAGCTGGCCGCGGTGGTTGAATTCATTCATACGGCCACCCTGCTGCACGACGACGTGGTCGACGAATCCGATCTGCGGCGCGGCCGTCAGACTGCGAACGCCCTGTTCGGCAACGCGGCGAGCGTGCTGGTGGGCGACTTCCTGTACTCGCGCTCGTTCCAGATGATGGTCGGGGTCGGCAAGATGCGGGTCATGGAAATCCTCTCGGAGGCCACCAACATCATCTCCGAAGGCGAAGTCCTGCAGTTGCTGAACATGCATGACGCCGACGTGGACGAAGCCCGCTACATGCAGGTGATCCGCTACAAGACGGCCAAGCTGTTCGAAGCGGCAGCCCAGCTAGGCGCCGTGCTGGCCGGCGTCGACGCGACTACGGAAGCCGCCGCCGCTGAATTCGGCCGGCGCATCGGCACCGCCTTCCAGATTATGGACGACTGGCTCGACTACACCGGCACGGCCGAATCCATGGGCAAGAATGCCGGCGACGACCTGCGTGAAGGCAAACCCACCCTGCCGCTCATCTATCTGATCGAACGCGGCACGCCGGAACAATCGGCGCTCGCGCGCGAAGCGATCGAAAAGGGCGGCACCGACCGTTTCGAGACCATTTTCGAGGCCATCACCCGCTCGGGCGCGCTGGATCACACGCTGGAGTGCGCCAAACAGGAAGCTCAGGCCGCCGCCGCCGCGATTTCTTCGTTTCCTGATTCCATTTACAAGGAAAGCCTGCTAGAATTATGTTCTTACTCGACGGCGAGACAGTCTTAAACAAGACTAAAACGCCGGATTAGTCTGAATCGGGTTCAGGTAGTACAAATCGGGGTGTAGCTTAGCCTGGTAGAGCGCTACGTTCGGGACGTAGAGGCCGGAGGTTCGAATCCTCTCACCCCGACCAGATTTGAAAAAGCCGCGCAACATTGCGCGGCTTTTTTTCGCCCTTTTTTCGGGTCGTTCCGTTCCCACGGTTATGCTCGCGGTTGCCCGCCTCGCATGAGCGCAACGGGCGCGAAGCGCCCTACGCCTTTTGGCCAGGCGGGCGCACGCAGCCCCCTCTGCTATATTCTTCCCAACCTGCCCCTTCCAGTTCGCGACACGTGGAACAACTACCCTTATGGGCGCAGATAGGCGCGGTCTTTCTGCTGCTTATCTGCTCCAGTTTCTTTTCTATCTCCGAAACGGCGATGATGGCGCTCAACCGCCACCGCCTGAAGCATCTCTCCAATCAGGGCGTCCTCGGCGCAAAGACGACGCAAGGACTGCTGGCCCATACGGACCAGCTGCTGAGCGTGGTCCTGATCGGCAACAATCTGTTCAACACGATCATCCCGGTGCTGACCACCTCGGTCGCGCTGCATACGTTCGGCCGGAACAATCTCGTGTTGTCGATTGCGACCGGTATCGTCGCGTTCCTGATCATCGTGTTCGCCGAGATCACGCCGAAAATCGTCGGCGCCACGTTTCCGGAAAAGATCGCGCTGCCAGCAAGCCTGCTGATCGCACCGCTGATGCGCGTCGCGAAGCCGCTCGTCTGGTTCGTCAACCTGTTCGCCAACGGCATGCTGCGCATCTTGCATATCAACACGAAGGGCGCGCATGACCAGCGCCTGTCGACCGAGGAGCTGCGCACCATCGTGCTCGAGTCCGGCAGCTTCATGCCGACCAAGCACCGCAGCATCCTCCTGAACCTGTTCGATCTGGAGAACATCTCGGTCGACGACGTGATGATTCCGCGCCGCCGCATCGAAGCGCTCGACTTCGACGCGCCGTTCGAGCAGATCCTGCATCAGCTCGAGACCTGCTATCACAACAAGCTGATCGTCTATCAGGGCGACATCGACCGGGTGCTCGGTGTACTGCACGTGCGCAAGACCCTCTCGGCGCTGCACAACCAGGAGCTCGAGCGCGAGACGCTGCGCGAACTGCTCGCCGAACCGTACTTCGTGCCGAGCGGCACTCCCGTGTTCCAGCAGTTGCAGTACTTCCAGGAAAGCCGCCATCGCACCGCGCTGGTCGTCAACGAATATGGCGAACTGCAGGGCCTCGTCACACCGGAAGACATCATCGAAGAGCTGATCGGCGAATTCACCACGTCGATCCCGCGTAGCGCGAATTCGCGCGGCGGCTGGAACGAAGAGGGCGAATGCATCGTCTCCGGCAGCATGCCGTTGCGCGAACTGAACCGCTGGCTCCAGCTCACGCTACCCACTGATGGACCCAAGACGCTGAATGGCCTGATCCTCGAGATTCTTGAAGAGATTCCCGATGGCGATGTGTGCGTGCAGATCGGCGAGGTCAAACTCGAAGTGCTGCGCAGCGACGACCAGGCGATCCGCACCGTCAAGATTTTCAGGCCCGTTCCGCGCGGCAGCGCGAAGGGTAATAAGGCGCCGCGGGTTTGAGATAGCGGGCGCGTTGGGCCCGGTGGCCCCGCAGGCGCATTGCGTGCGCTGAGCCCGCACGCATCTGCGGCGTCTCAAGCACCGCTGGCCAACCGGCCGAATGGCGGCGGCGCCCGCCGTACCGGATGATGGCGCCGTCGTGTTCTACAGGCGGCTTCCAGCCGGTTTCCTATGTCCTCCTCACTCCGTCGCGCGCCGCCCGCCTGCGTCGCGGAGAACGGCTTGCTGCGGCGATGCGCGCGGCGCGTTACTTTGCGGCCGAAGCCGTCCAGCCGGTGGCCGTCGCAGAGGAGTCCGGTGCACTGGACGCCATGCTGCCCGACGTAGCGTCCCTCTGCGATCGTCAGGTTGACGAAAAGATCGGTACGCTCGCGAGCCTGTGCGAGCCACTGGTGATCATCGTGCCCGGGACGCTGGTCGGTGGGCCCGTCGTCGCGATGTATCTTCCCATTATTCAACCCGGCAACGTGGTGTAGCATCGCAGCCGAATCCAACTTTTTCGCCATGCCGGCTACCCAAGCATCCGTGTCAGACTCTTCCTTCAGCGCGCTTCCCGGCCACTTCACGGCCAGCCTCGGCGCTACCTTTGGCACCTTGCCGGCCGGCGCGCAGGTCGCGTTTGCAATCGTCTTTGGTCTTGTGATCGGCAGCTTTCTCAGTGTGGTCGTCCACCGCCTGCCCATCATGCTCGAACGCGCATGGCGCGAAGAAGTCAGTGACGCTACCGGCCAGCCGCTCGAGGACGACAGCCTGCCCGTACGCTATAACCTGTGGCTGCCGCGCAGCGCGTGCCCGCACTGCGGACACGTACTACACGCGTGGGAAAACATCCCCGTCGTGAGTTACCTGTTGCTGCGCGGGCGATGCTCCGCATGCAAGGCGCATGTGAGCGCGCGCTATCCCCTGCTCGAAATCGCCTGTGCCGCCTGCGCGGTAGGCACACTTGTATCGTTCGGCCCGAGTGCCATGGCGCTGGCCGCATTCGGCCTGTGTGCCGCCCTGCTCGCGATGAGCGCCATCGACATCGACACGCACCTGCTGCCCGACTCGTTGACGCTGCCGCTGCTGTGGGCCGGTCTGATCGTCAACTTCAGCGGCATGTTCGCCAGCCTGCATGACGCGGTGGCGGGCGCAATCGCCGGATATCTCGTACTCTGGGTGGTGCACTGGCTGTTCAAGCTCGTGCGCGGCGTCGAAGGAATGGGCTACGGAGATTTCAAGTTGCTCGCCGCACTAGGCGCATGGCTTGGCTGGGCAGCGTTGCCGCAGATCGTGCTGATTGCAGCAGTCGCCGGCGCGATCGTGGGCCTCGCCGCAACGTGGCGCGGGCGCATGCGCTTCGAAGAACCGTTGCCCTTCGGTCCGTTTCTGGCGGCCGGCGGCGCGATCACGCTGTTTCTTGGCACCCCGCTTTACCTGGCACTGGGAGGCTGACGCATGTTTGCTGTGGGACTGACGGGCGGCATCGGCAGCGGCAAGTCGACCGTCGCCGACCTGTTCGCTGCGCGCGGCGTACCGATCGTCGACACCGACCTGATCGCGCATCAGATTACCGGGCCGCACAGCGTCGCGATGCCGAAAATCGCCACCGAGTTCGGTGCCTCGTTCGTTGCCGCAGACGGTTCGCTCGATCGCGCCCGCATGCGCACGCTGATCTTCAGCGACGAAGGCGCGCGCCGCCGTCTTGAAGCCATCACGCATCCGTTGATCCGCACTGAGACCGAACGTGCCCGGCGCGAAGCCAGCGGCCCCTATGTGATGCTGGTCGTTCCGCTACTGGTCGAATCGGGCAGTTGGAAAACCCGCGTGAACCGCGTACTGACGGTTGACTGCGAAGTCGAGACGCAGATCGCGCGTGTCATGCGCCGCAACGCCTTCAGCCGCGAGCAGGTACTGGCGATCATCGCGCGCCAGGCGACACGCGAAGCGCGCCTTGCCGCCGCGGACGACGTGATCGTCAATGAAAACACCGCCGTTGAAGCCCTTCAGGCGCAGGTCGACGCCCAGCACAGCCTGTATCTTTCGCTGGCTGGCGCATGAGGGGCGGGCGCGAGGCCTGGGCGCAGCGCGGTTCACCGCAACACCCTCACGGCACGTTCGCCAGACTGTCGCAATAAAGCGCAGGCGCTGCGGCAAAACAGCCGCAAAACAAGCGGAAAATGTCCCGAATGCGCACAGAAAAAGTGTGTGATTGCTAGGGTAGTCCCACGGCATTAGAATGTTCTGCATTCCCGTCACCGACCACGCCCGAGGCGAGCCCGCTTGATCCTTTACGAGTATCCCTTCAACGAGCGAATCCGGACGCTGTTGCGCCTCGAAGACCTGTTCGAGCGCTTCACGTTCTTTCTGACTCAGGAAGATGCCAGGGAACATCACGTTGCGCTGACGACATTGTTCGAAATCTCTGAAGTCGCGGGTCGCGCGGATCTGAAGTCGGATCTGATGAAGGAACTCGAGCGGCAACGCCAAACGCTGGCGCCGTTCCGCGGCAACCCGGGTATCGAGCAAAACGCGCTCGAGGCGGTGCTGGGCGAGATCGAGCAAACCCTCGCAGGGCTCTCGCAGATGCAAGGCAAAACTGGCCAGCATCTTGCAGACAATGAGTGGCTCGCCAGCATTCGCAGCCGTGCGATCATCCCGGGCGGCACCTGCAAGTTCGACCTGCCGTCTTACTACGCCTGGCAGCAAACGCATCCGGATCAACGCCGCCATGACATCGCCAAGTGGGTCACCCCGCTTTTGCCGTTGCGCGACGCCGCGACGATCGTACTGCGCCTCGCGCGCGAGTCCGGCCAGGCCTCGAAAGTGATGGCGATGCAGGGCAGCTACCAGCAGATGCTGTCGGGCCGCTCATATCAGTTGATGCAGGTGCGGGTGTCGCCTGAGTTGCGCGTGATCCCCGAGGCGAGTGCCAACAAGTACATGTTGTGGGTGCGCTTTACCGTGCAGGACGGCGACTTGCGCCCACGCGCGGTGGATGTGGATGTGCCGTTCCAGCTTACGCTGTGCAGTCTGTGATGCACTGACGCGGGTTACGCTGCGCGAAGGCCGCACCTTTGAAGCAGCGAAAATGCCCCTATATTAGAAACTTGTCCCGTTTGCGATTGACTGCCTGACCGAATGATCACTGTCGTTAAATGCCCAACGTGCGCAAAGGATGTCCGCTGGACACCTGAAAACCGCTTCCGCCCGTTCTGTTCCGAGCGTTGCAAGCAGATCGATCTCGGGGCGTGGGCCGCTGAGAAGTACAAGATCGGCGGCACCGACGAAGAAGCGCCTTCCGACGATTCGCCGAGCGGCGATTACAACCCGCACTAGTAGTTCGTTCCATCAATACAGTTACTAAATAAGCGATAATAGCCTCGTTTCGTTCGCAACTCTTGATGGAGGTGACGATGGCGAGGAAGTCCAAACGTGCGGCGCTGGTGCTTACACCGGAGCAGACGACGACGCTCAAGGAACTTGCTGGATCGAGGAC
>DASZIR010000084.1:0-2841 GCA_035948995.1 Paraburkholderia sp.
ATGATCTGACGCTTGGACTTGCGGATGATGTAGATGCCGCGGCGCGGCAGCGTGCGGATGAAGCCTTCCTGCTCCAGCAGCGACAGCGCCTCCCGAATGGGAGTACGACTCACCCCGAGCGCGGTGATGAGCTCCCGCTCATCCAGCCGCAGTTGCTGCTGCGCGTTGTAGATGTCCATATCGGCGATCGCGGCCTTCAGGTGAACGTACACCTGGTTGCGCAGACTGCTCGTGTTCAGCGGCGCCAGCGACAACGGCGCGGCACGCGGCGCTCGGTGCACTTTCTTCGCGGCGACACTCATCGCGGGCTCCGTCGCCGCGCGGGTACGCACGGACGCCGCCTCACCTGGCACACGCTTGCACCGGGTACAGGTGCGCGCGCAGTGGGCTGCCGCGCGCGGGACGGCCGCGCCCGGATCGCTCGCCCGGCTCAATGGCGCCGAATCGCCCATGGCTCTGCGCACAGTCCATGAGTGCCCAGGAGAGCCGGCCGTACAGCAGGGCTGAGAACCCCATAAAGAGCGGCATCGCGAGTAACGAGAAAGCAAGTGCCATGCCCAATGACTCCCCGAGGGACAAATGCATTAGATATATCAAATCCTACACTGGCTCCGTGCACATTAGAACAAGGCTAAAGTTACAAATTGTGCACGCCGCTGAAGCGCGCGGGTGCGCCGCCAGGCGGCTGAGAAACGTGTCGCGGGCGCTACATTAAATTCCGGACGCGGCGCATCCCTCGCATGCGGCGCGCAACTCAAGGTTGGCCTGAGCATCAATGCCTAGGAACACGGGCACCTTGACGAAATGAAACGTGCAAATATATGGTATACCAGAGCTGCGCGCGGCCGATGATGAGGTCCGCGTTCGGGTCAACGTTGTGATTTTGCAACGCGTCGAGGGGGTGTGCCGGGTGACTCAGTCTTCGTGCCTCCGCACTTCGTGCGCGACGATTCGTCCCGAGGCGGCCGCGCGGGCCATTGCCGCGCGTGCACATCATGGCATTACGCCGCCCCTCCGGACTTCGCGCCACAGCCTGCGCTCACGGCGAACGGGCGCCGCGTTGCGTCATGCACCGACTGCTTTTGACCGATCAGGTGCCGCGCGACTCGCAGTAGCGAGCGGCGAACTGCGTACACCCGATAGCACGCCTTTCCGCATCGCCCAGGCAAGTCTGAGCCACCAGAAAATCTAGGGGGAAGATCATGAGTGCGAATCCGGCTTCCGTAACAACCACAAAATCTCCGCTGGCCAATCCGTGGATCCAACTGGTTATCGGGGTCATCTGCATGGCCGCCGTCGCGAATCTGCAGTACGGCTGGACCTTGTTCGTGAACCCCATCGACGCGAAGTACCACTGGGGACGCGCCGCCATCCAGGTAGCGTTCACGGTGTTTGTTTTGATCGAGACCTGGCTCGTGCCGGTGGAAGGCTATCTCGTCGACCGCTTCGGGCCGCGCTGGGTCGTGCTGGGCGGCGGCGTCCTGGTGGCCATCGCATGGGTCATGAACTCCAGCGCCGACACCCTTACGACGCTGTACGTTGCGGCCGCCATCGGCGGCATCGGCACGGGTGCCGTCTATGGGACCTGTGTGGGCAACGCGCTTAAGTGGTTTCCCGGGCGCCGCGGTCTCGCGGCAGGCATCACCGCCTCAGGCTTCGGCGCGGGAGCTGCGCTCACCATCGTGCCGATCTCGAAGATGATCGGCGCGCAAGGCTACGAGCACGCGTTCCTGTTCTTCGGCCTACTGCAGGGCGCCATTGTGTTCGTGATGTCCTGGGGCTTGCTGGCCGCGCCGCCGCAGCTGGTGGCCGCGAAGGTCAAGGCGAACCAGACGGCGATCGGCTACACGCCCACACAGGTGCTGCGCAGCCCGGTGTTCTACGTCATGTATCTGATGTTCGTGCTGATTGCCGCCGGGGGCCTCACGATGGCTGCCTCGATGGGGCCGATCGCCAAGGACTTTGGGATCGAGAAGACTCCGGTCGCCCTGTTTGGCTTGGTCATGCCGGCGCTGGCGTTCGCACTGGCCCTGAACCGCATCTTCGATGGCATCGGCCGGCCAACCTTCGGGTGGATATCGGATCACATCGGACGCGAGAACACGATGGCGATCGCGTTCACCATAGGCGCCATCGCGCTCTTTACGCTCAGCCGCTCGGGCACCAACCCTGTGCTGTTCGTGCTGATCACTGCGCTGTACTTCGGTGTCTACGGCGAGATCTTCAGTCTCTTCCCGGCCACCCAGGGAGACACGTTCGGAGCCAAGTTTGCCGCGGCCAATGCCGGGATGCTCTATACGGCCAAGGGCGCGGGCGCATTGCTCGTGCCGATCGCGGCCGTGATCGCGAAGTCCCGCGGCTGGGGCTCGGTCTTCGCGATCGCCATGACCTTCAACCTCATCGCGGCATTCCTCGCGCTCGTGGTCCTCAAGCCCATGCGCGTGCGGCACTTTGCGTCAGGTAACGCGGCGGGAGCAGCAACGGTCGCCACCGCCGCCGGGACACGAACCACCTAACGGCACGGAGCGGCATCACCTGAAGATCCGCGGTGCGTCGGCTGGCAGCCGGCGCACCGCGATCGAATTTCGAGTCGGAGGCGAGATGGCAAGTCCAAACCCAGTTCCCACACCGCCCAAGGCGACGACAGCCGAAGACACCCTGCAGCGCAAGAGCCGCGAAGCGGGCGTGGTCTCCGGCGGGCATCTGGTCGCCAAGGCACTGAAGAACGAAGGCGTCGATACGATCTTCACCCTCTGTGGCGGACACATCATCGACATCTACGACGGCTGCGTGGATGAGGGCATTCGCATCATCGACGTGCGCCACGAACAGGTCGCCGCG
>DASZIR010000085.1:0-34948 GCA_035948995.1 Paraburkholderia sp.
CAGCGCAACGACGGATACGGCTATTTCCTTCAACCCACGGATAGCATTGACAAAGGACAAGCGGGCAAAGGCCGTGCTTCGCACGGCGCGCTATCCCTCCTCGCCGTGAACGACGAGGTTTCCCGCGCATTCGGATGAACATCGGCATCGTCAACGACTTGCCGCTTGCGGTCGAGGCCATGCGCCGGGCGCTCGCGTTGCGCGCGGAGCATCGTGTGCTGTGGGTCGCCACCGACGGCGCCCAAGCTGTCGACTTCTGCATCGCCCAGCCGCCCGATGTCGTGCTGATGGACCTGATCATGCCGAAGTTCGATGGCGTCGAGGCCACCCGCCGCATCATGGCGCGTGCCCCATGCGCGATCCTGGTGGTGACGAGCAGCGTCGGCGCGAATGCGTGGCGAGTCTATGAGGCGATGGGCGCCGGCGCACTCGATGCAGTCGACACGCCGACGCTCGCCGACAACCGGCTCGCCGACGCCTCGCAACCGCTGCTGGCGAAAATCGACCAGATCGGCCGCCTGCTCGAGAACCCGGCCGCGAGCCAGCAGCGGCCAGGCACACTGGTGTCGCAGGGGAGCGCTCCGCTTGTCGCGATCGGCGCCTCGGCAGGCGGTCCTGGCGCACTGGCAGCGGTGCTGGGCAAATTGCCCGCCTACTTCGACGCGCCGATCGTGATCGTGCAGCATGTCGACAAGGCTTTTGCGGAGGGCATGGCCCAATGGCTCGACGGCCAGACCGCGCTCACGGTGCGCGTCGCGCTTGGCGGCGACGAGCCCAAGCCGGGTGAGGCGTTGCTGGCCGCGACCAACGACCACCTCCACCTGACCCGGAGCGGCACGCTCGACTACACCCGCGAGCCGGCCAGCACACCCTACCGCCCCTCGGTCGACGTCTTTTTCCACAGCGTGGTCGAGCATTGGCGCGGCGACGCCATCGGCGTGCTGCTGACCGGCATGGGCCGCGACGGCGCGATCGGGCTAAAGGCGATGCGCGCCAAGGGATACCAGACCATTGCACAGGACGAGGCGACGAGCGCGGTGTACGGCATGCCAAAGGCCGCGGCCGCGCTCGACGCGGCACGCCTGATCCTGCCGCTCGGCAGCATTGCCGGCGAACTGGCGACGCTCGTCAAACGGTAAGCGCGGCATGAATAACACGAACTACACGAGAGAAACGGATTTCCGAAATGGGTGTGAATATGGGCATTGATCAAACCGGCTCGGCTGACCAGCGAGCCTCTGCGAAGGCTGCGCCGGACGGCGCAGACGCCGCGCTGGAAGCCGCACGCGCCGCGCTTCAGACACCGCCTCCCGCCGACCTGCCGGTGATGGTGCTGCTGGTCGACGACCAGGCGATCGTCGCCGAAGCGGTACGCCAGGCGCTCGGCAACGAGCACGGCATCGACTTCCATTACTGCGCCCGCGCCGACGAAGCGATGAAGGCCGCAATTCATACGCGGCCCACGGTCATTCTGCAAGACCTCGTGATGCCCGGCATCGACGGGCTGACGCTCGTCAAGGCGTACCGCTCGACGCCGGCGATCCGCGATGTGCCGATCATCGTGTTGTCGACCAAGGAAGAACCGGTCATCAAGAGCGCGGCGTTCGCGGCGGGCGCGAACGATTACCTCGTCAAACTGCCGGACCGTATCGAACTGGTGGCACGCATCCGCTATCACTCCCGCTCGTACGTCAATCTGCTGCAGCGCGACGAGGCGTACCGGGCGTTGCGGCAATCGCAGCAGCAACTCCTCGAGGCCAATCTGGAACTGCGGCGTCTGACGCACTCCGATGGCTTGACCGGCTTGTCGAACCGGCGTTATCTCGACGAGTATCTCAGCGCCGAATGGCGGCGCGGTGCCCGTGAGCAATCCGGGATGTCGATGCTGATGATCGATGTCGACAATTTCAAGCTATACAACGACACGTACGGCCATGTCGCGGGCGATGAAGTGCTCAAGCAGATCGCCGCGACCGTGGAACGCTGCCTCGGCCGGCCCGGCGACCTCGCGGCGCGCTTTGGCGGAGAGGAGTTCGCGGTGGTCTTGCCGGGGACCGCGATTGACGGCGTGCGGCTGCTGGCCGAAAAAATCCGCAGTGAAGTGGAGGCATTGGCCTTGCCGCATGCGAATTCGTCAACGGGACAATACGTGACGATCAGCATCGGCGGCGCCTCGGCCGTGCCGAGCGCCGAATCGCCGATGACCTCGCTGATCGAAGCGGCGGACCTCGCGTTGTACAAGGCCAAGCGTGACGGCAAGAACAAGGTCGACGTGACCGGGCACTAGTGCGGCAGGACGTTCCATGCGGGGCACAGTCCCCGAGGCACGACGGGCCACGGATCGGGCCGAAGCTCGACAGGAAGATTCGCGTGCGCGGACCATCGTGCTGGTCCGCGCCACGCGAACTCGTCAAGCGGCGCCGCTAGCCGGGCTACGGCGCGCTACGAGTCCGACATTGCCGCGCAGCGCCTTGATCCTGCTCAGGCGCCTGCGCCATCAGGCAACGCTCAGGACGCGTTGACCGCATCCTTGAACGCCTTGCCGGCAACAAACTTCACCGTTTTCGCCGCTGCGATCTGGATTTCCGCGCCCGTCGAAGGATTACGGCCGACGCGCGCAGCGCGTGCGCCTGTCGAGAATGCCCCGAAGCCGATCAACTGGACGGTTTCCCCTTGAGACACCGCCGTGGTCACCGTCTCGATGATCGCGTCGATCGACTTGGCGGTTGCCGTCTTGCTTTCGCCGGTCGCTGCCGCAACAGCGTCAATCAGTTCCTGCTTGTTCATTGCACATCCCTTTCTGTATTGATAGAACCGGCAGCCTGTAAAAATTGGCGCCGGGCCCGCCACCCTACCTCATCCTGGCGCTTCTGCGCAAACCGCCAGTTTCATGACGGCCCGCCTGGCGCCGCCATTGGAACAAACCATCTGCTATCGTCAAGCCTGCCGCGCAGACGCCAAGCGGCCCATTTCGGGCCTCAGAGGCCCATTTCGGGCCTCTGAGGCCCCTTGCGGGGCCGTTGGGTGCGACCCGCTATCGTACCGCGCCTTGAATGGCCGCAGCACGATTCGGACCCACATGCCGCACGCATGCTAACTCGTCACGCGCGTTGCGGCAACGCGCCGCCAGGCACGCTCAGAGCGCCGGGCCAGGACGTCTTTACCATTCCCTGACAGATTGACCGGTAAAATAGCCCGATAGACAGGTTCGTAAAGGTCGCAGAGTGGTTCAACAACAGCAGGGGTTCCTTCTAACCCGACATTGGCGGGATACACCCGCTGGCACTGAAGTCGAGTTCTGGCTGGCAACCGACAGCGGCCCCCGGCATCTCCGTCTGACGCCCCAACCCTCGGTTGCGTTCATTCCGGCCGAACAGCGCCCGCTCGCCGAGTCGTTACTGCAAAACGAGCGTCAGGTCGAACTGCGGCCCCTGTCCCTGCAGGACTTTCGCCAACGCCCCGTGCTCGGACTGTATTGCGCCCAGTATCGCCAGTTGGCCCGGCTGGAAAAGCTGTTGAAAGACAACGGCGTCAATGTCTACGAGGCGGACATTCGTCCCCCTGAGCGCTACCTGATGGAGCGGTTCATTACCGCGCCGGTCTGGTTCAGCGGCGAGACCAACGGCAACGGCCCGCTGCTCAACAGCGAGATGAAACCTGCGCCCGGGTACCGCCCAGCGCTGAAGCTCGTCTCGCTCGACATCGAAACCACGGCTCATGGGGAGCTCTACTCCATCGCCCTCGAAGGTTGCGGGGAGCGTCAGGTGTATATGCTCGGTCCGGCGAACGGTGACGGCAGCGCGCTCGACTTCGCGCTGGAGTACTGCGAGACCCGTGCGCAGATGCTGGAAAAGCTCAACCTCTGGCTCGAACAGCACGATCCCGACGCGATCATCGGCTGGAATCTGGTGCAATTCGATCTGCGCGTATTGCAGGAGCACGCGCAACGTTACCAGGTTCCGCTGCGGCTCGGCCGTGGCGGCAACGTGATGGAGTGGCGTGAACACGGCGCGAGGCAAAACCACTTCTTCGCCGCTGCCGCCGGCCGGCTGATTATCGACGGCATCGAGGCGCTGCGATCCGCGACGTGGTCGTTTCCGAGTTTCAGCCTCGAATATGTGGCACAAGTGCTGCTCGGCGAAGGCAAAGCCATCGACAACCCTTATCAGCGCATGGCGGAAATCGATCGCCGCTTTGCTCAAGACAAACCGGCATTGGCCCGTTACAACCTCAAGGACTGCGAGCTCGTCACACGCATCTTCGCCAGGACCGAACTGCTGACATTCCTGCTCGAGCGCGCGACCGTCACCGGACTGGCTGCGGATCGCAGCGGCGGTTCCGTCGCTGCATTCGAGCACCTCTACATGCCGCTGATGCATCGTCAGGGCTACGTGGCGCCCAACCTGGGCGAACTGCCCGAAGAAGCGAGTCCCGGCGGCTTCGTCATGGATTCGCAACCGGGGTTGTACGACTCGGTGCTGGTGCTGGACTACAAAAGCCTCTACCCGTCGATCATTCGCACTTTTCTGATCGATCCGGTTGGACTGGTGGAGGGTGTGCGCAACCCGGATGACAGCGATTCCGTGCCGGGCTTTCGCGGCGCCCGTTTTTCGCGCAGCAGGCACAGTCTGCCCGCCATCGTCGGGCAGATCTGGCAAGGACGCGAAGCGGCCAAGCGTCAGCAGAACAAGCCGCTGTCGCAGGCACTGAAGATCATCATGAACGCGTTCTACGGGGTACTCGGGTCAAGCGGTTGCCGCTTTTTCGATCCGCGCCTCGCATCGTCGATCACCATGCGCGGCCACGAGATCATGCACCGCACTCGCGAGCTGATCGAAGCCCGCGGCTATCAGGTCATTTACGGCGACACCGATTCGACCTTTGTCTGGCTAAAGCGCGCCCGCACGGCGGAACACGCTGCGCAGATTGGCCGCGCGCTGGTCCAAACCGTCAATCAATGGTGGCAGGAACACCTGCAGCGCGAGTTCGGTCTGGAGAGCGCGCTGGAGCTGCAGTTCGAGACGCATTACCGGCGCTTCCTGATGCCGACCATTCGCGGCGCCGAGCAAGGCAGCAAAAAGCGCTACGCGGGGCTCGTCATCCGGCCCGACGGCAGCGAAGAAATGGTCTTCAAGGGATTGGAGACGGTGCGCACGGACTGGACACCGCTCGCCCAGGAATTCCAGCGGCAACTCTATCTGCGCGTCTTCAAGCAGCAGCCGTACCAGGACTATGTGCGCGACTACGTTCGCCGCACCTTGAACGGAGAGTTCGACGATCTGCTGGTGTACCGGCGGCGGCTGCGCCGCAATCTCGACGACTACCGGCGCAACGTGCCGCCGCATGCACGTGCCGCACGCATCGCCGACGCGTTCAACCGCGAGCAGGGACGCCCCATGCAGTACCAGAACGGCGGCTGGATCACGTATGTCATGACCGTTGCCGGGCCAGAGCCGCTGGAAACCCGGCGCTCGGCGCTCGACTACGATCACTATCTGACCCGCCAGCTGCAACCGGTGGCTGACGCGATCCTGCCCTTCCTGGGCGATGACTTCGCAGGCTTGATGACGGGGCAAAAAGAGCTTTTCTGAAGCACGGAGCGCCAGGCAAGCCCGTCGTCAGAACGGCACATCCCCTTCGATCGTCGTGCGGTAGAGCTTGCGGCGCAGATGGTCCGGAGTGCCGGCCGCGAGATGCATGAGCGAACGGTTGTCCCAGAACACCATGTCGTACTCCGCCCACACATGCCGGTACAGATGTTCAGGCCGCACGCTGTGCGCGAAAATTTCTTCGAGCAGTTGGCGGCTCTCGTCTTCGGGCAGCCCGATCACGCGGGTCGTGAAATGTTCGCTGACGAAGAGCGCCTTACGCCCCGTTTCCGGATGCGTGCGAACAATCGGCTGCACCACGGGCTTCACCTGCGCAATCTGCTCGGCGGACAGATTCGGCCGCCACGGACTGCGCTTCTGCAATTCCGCGTATTTCGCGAGATACGTATGCTCGGCAAAGCGCCCTTCTACCGCGTTGCGCAGATGAGCCGGTAACGTATCCCACGCCATGTGCATGTTGGCAAAGAGCGTATCCCCGCCTTCGGACGGCAACTCCTGTGCATGCAGCAGCGAGCCGAGGCTCGGTTTTTCCTTGTACGAGAGGTCGGAGTGCCAGAAATGGCCGGCATCACCGAGACCGATCGGTTTGCCGTTCTCGACGATATTCGATACCACCAGCACTTCAGGATGTCCGGCGAGTTGAAACTGGTGCAGCACGTGGATCTGCAGCGGCCCGAAGCGGCGGCTAAACGCGATCTGCTGCTCGGGCGTGATGCGCTGTTCGCGAAACACCAGCACGTGGTAATCGAGGTGCGCTCGATGAATACGCGCGAAGTCGTCGGCGGCGAGCGGCCGGTTCAGATCGAGGCCGAGCACTTCGGCGCCGACGGGGCCGTCGAAGGGACGAATCTCGATGGGCTGCAGAGCGGCGATAGCCGTCACGTCGCCTACGGGAAGGTGCGCGGGTACAGCGGAGTCGGAAGCAATCGTCACATGAAACTCTTCGTCGAAACCAGGCGGAAAAGCGGGTACTGGAGCAATAGGCTCAATCTACCGGCGCGCACCTTCAAGGGCAACCAAGCAAATCCGATACGTTTATCTGCTGCCGTGATAAACCCGATGCCCAACTGGAAATGAAGGACCGGGGACGGCATTCCCTCACGCGACACAATACTGAGTTGCCGAAACGCCGGAGAAACGGGCGACGCAGCGCGACTAGACTGTGATTATGGTCTCCAATGGGACCTGCGGGTATGGCTTCATCCGCAATCTATGGAGGAAATACACCATGAAAATGCTAGCTTATACCGCCCTGGCTGCATCGCTTCTCGCGGCACCCATTGCCTCGTTTGCGCAATCGACCAACGAGCCCATGACGCGCGCGCAAGTCAGACAGCAACTCATCGAAATCGAACAGGCGGGCTACAACCCGGCAGCGTCGAACGATTACAACTATCCGGCTGACATCCAGGCCGCGGAAGCACGCGTGGCGACTCAAAAAGAGGCCGCGCAGCCTGGTTCGAGCGCCTACGGGCCGGCCATGAACGGCTCGGCGCAGTCGGGTGAGAAAACCATGGCGCCTGCCGCGAGCCCGGCGATTGGCGGCCAATAGTCTTCAGGCCGGACGTTGCGCGCTGCGCTTCGTCCGGCATCACGTTGAAACCCTCGGTTTCTTTCTATCAGATCGCCGGCACCCCGCAGGCTAGCGGTGTCATTTCGTGCCGGCATCACAGCTATATGGAAGCGGGTCTTCTCTGAACCCCTGCGCGCGTGCACACTATCTCCCGTTGTTTCACCCCTTGGAGACTGGCATGTTCGCGATGCAATACTCACACCGGTTGCCCGCCGACTACGAGATGCAGACCATCAGGCAGCGCGTGGCCGAGCGCGGGCCGCTTTGGGATGACACGGAAGGCTTGATCTTCAAGCTGTTCGCGACGCAACAGCGCAACCGGCATGGCGCAACGGGCAACGTCTACGCGTCCGTGTATCTCTGGTTCGACTCGGATGCCGCAGTGCGCTTTCTGATGGGCGAACGTTTCCAGGCCGTGACCGATACATTTGGCCGTCCGCAGATAGAGACCTGGTTGCCGCTGGATGCGAGGACTGGCGTCGCAATGCAGGCGCTGTCGCTCTACCGCGACGAACGCGCGATCAACGCGGCGGCCGATCGTGCGGCCCTGTACGCCACTGAAACAGGACTCAATCGCGAGATTGCGGCACGGCCCGATACCGTGGCCGTATGGAGCGCGCTCGATCTCGACGCGTGGCGCCTGATCCGCTTCACCATCTCTTCGGCGGCCCCTGATCCTGCGAGAGAGGGCGAGGTCTACGACGTCTTGCACCTCGCGCAACCCGAACGTGGCCGTCTCGCCTGACGTCCAGCTGGGCGCGGCGGGTGCCCGGACGCCAGCGGCAACGCCGCCCCGGGCAAGCGCTTAAGCCAGTACATCGGCAAACACGTGATTCGCAAAGCGGCCCGAGTCCGTGCCGTTGTTCAACACGCCGACGGTCTTCAGGTCGTCCGCATAGAGCGCAATTTCCTTTTTGAACGCATCGCCCACCGGATGATGATGATCGGTGTGGCTCCTGAGCATGGCCGTCAGTTGACCGACGTCGGCCTGCGGGGCGTGCTCGGCAAAAATCGCGGCCGCTTCGCCCGGGTGATTGGCGCTCCACTCGGTTGCATCGAGCAACGCCTGCGTCAACGCCTGCGCGGTCGCGCGATCCTTGCGCACCAGCGTTCCTCGCACGCCGAGCACGCAGCACACGCGGTTCTGGTATTCGCCACACAGGTTGTTCGACACTTCGTAAAGGTGATCCGATTCACGCAGACTCCAGATGATCGGATCGCCGTCCGCGATCGCCTGTACTTCGCCTTTCTTGAGTGCTTCGCCCAGCAGGTTCGCCGGATACTGGCGCCATTGCACCGCGGTGTCGGGGTCGATGCCGAGCTTCTTTAGCGTGATCGCGAAGAAATTCCTGGTCGGGCTTGCCATGTCGCTAACGCCGATCGTACGTCCCTTGAGTCCCGGCAGATCCACGATTCCCGAGGCACGCGTCGCAAGCAAACGCATGCAACCGCCTGGATGCCCGCAGTCAGCTTCACATCGAAGCCCTGTTCAAGCGGCTTGATCCAGCGCAGCGCCATGCCTACGCCGGCGTCCGACTTGCCGGTGGCGATGGCTTCGAGCAATTGATCGGTGGAACCGGAAAAGTTGACCAGTTCGACCTGCAAGCCATGCTGCCTGAAAAAGCCCTGCTTCACCGCGACCGGCACCGGCGCCGTGCAGATCGCGCCGGCGTTCCACGAGAGCCGCAGCGGCGTGAGTGGGCCTTCCGCATAGGCGAGCGCGCCGGACAGATTCAGCGATGTGCCGCCAAGCGCAAGCGCACCGGCTGTCCATGCGGTCTTGCGCAGCCATGCGCGGCGCGAGAGATTGGCGGGGGAAGTGTCGTCGAAGGATTTCATCGTGTGCGGTTCCATATAACGCTACTGGTTTTTTCGGGGCGTGGCCGGGGGCGCGCTCCTGCAACGCAGGGTGCGTGCGATGGATTCAGGCCTCGAGCCCGAGTTGCGCAAGCACCTCGCGGCGCAGCGCGACCAGTTTCGGGTCATCGCGATGCCTCGGGTACGGCGCGTCATTGCGCACTTCAGCCACGATACGTGCGGGCCGCCCGCTGAACACGATCACACGATTGGCGAGAAACAATGCCTCTTCCACGTCGTGCGTGACGAGCAAGACTGTGAAACGCGCGTCCTGCCACAGACGCACGAGTTCGCCTTGCATACGCATGCGAGTGAGCGAATCGAGCTTGCCGAACGGCTCGTCGAGCACCAGCACGGCGGGATCGTTGACGAGCGCCCGCGCCAATGCCACGCGTTGCGCCATGCCGCCGGACAACTGATGCGGGAACGCATCCGCAAACTCGCTCAGGCCGACCAGTTGCAACGCCGCATCGATACGCGCTGCCGCATGATCGCCCTGCGCGTTCGACCGTCCACCACCCCGGCGGCGCTGCGCCTCAGGGCCGAGCCCCACGTTGCCGCGCACCGTGCGCCACGGAAACAGCGTAGGATCCTGGAACACCACAACGCGTGACGGATCCGGGCCATCGATGGCCACTGCGTCTGCGTAGACCTCGCCTTGTGCAGGCGTGTCGAGCCCCGTCACCAGTCGCAGCAAGGTCGACTTGCGCAGCCGCTCGGTCCGAGCAATGCGACGAACTCGCCCGGCTCGACCGCAAAGCTGACGTCCTGCAACACCGGCAACGCCGCGCCCTGAAACGCGAAGCGATGACTGACGTTGCGCACGTCAATGCGTGTACCAACGGGTCTGACGGACGCCACGGCGTCGATCACAGCGGGTACGGCTACCATTTGAGCAATCCTTTCTGCCATGCCAGCAAGCGGTCGCGCAAGCGGAACAACAGCGTGATCAGACCCGAGCACATCAGCGCCATCACCAGCAAAGCCGCATACATGTTCGAATAGGCCGCCCAGCCTTGGGCCCACTGCAGATACCAGCCGAGCCCTGCCTTGACGCCCATCATCTCCGCGACGATCAGCACCGAAAACGACGCACCGAGTCCCATGAACAGGCCGACGAACACGGAGGGCAACGCGGCCGGAATCGCCACCTTCAGAATGAGAAAACTGCGGCGGGCGCCGAGCGTACGGGCGATGTCGTAGTACGCCGCATTGACGCCCGCGACACCGGACCACGTCAGCACCGCGACCGGAAACGCGCTGGCGAGCGCGATCAGGAACACGCTGGCGCTGAAGCTCGAGGGAAAGAAGAAGAATGCCAGCGGCAGCCATGCGGTTGCCGGCAACGGTCCGATCGAACGCAGCACCGGATGCAGCCAGTAGCTGACCGCGCGCGACCAGCCGATACTGACGCCCATCGCAAAGCCTGTCGCAGCGCCGAGCACGTAGCCGTAGGCAAGCAGACCAAGCGAATGCACGACACTTGAAGCGAGGCGCGGAAAATCGTCGAAATAGACGCCGATCAGCGCTTGAGGCGGCGCAAAAAACGGCCGCGGCAACCATTCGAGCTTCGCGGTGAGCACTTCCCAGACGCTGACGCCAAGCGCCAGGGCCAGCAGCCACGGCATCGCGCCGAGGCACGCTTCGATACGCGAAGGTTTGCCTTCGTCGTGCGAACCCACGCGCCACCCCGCCAGGCCGATGACGGATGCGATGGCAGCGAGCACCACCTTGAGCGCGATGAGTTCATGGGTGTAGGCCCAGTCGTCGAGATTGGGCCACCACTGCGTAAGTGCTGCGCCGATGAGCCACGCCAGCGCAGCGAGGCCGGCCATCAACACAGCGCGGGACACCCCGCGCCGCGCCGCAGAGGTGCCCACTGCCGCGCTGTGCGACAGGAGCGTTTCAGATTGGGTGGACATGGTTGCAGCAGTCTCCGTCATGCTGGCAGAAGTCCTTCCGGACAGATTCAACGCACAGCGTAACGACCCGGCAAGCGGTTCAGAATTATTCGATTTGTATATGTTTATTCGAATCCGACATTTAAGGTTTGCATGTTTTGTTCGTCGAACAATCGTACGTCAGCCGTGTTTTCAGTTGCACCCGCGGCTGTTGGCGCTCCGATAGCACGTCTGTCCGCTTGGGCTCTTATACACGCCCTTACCGTTCACCGTCTTGGCTTCCCCGCCTTTGCTCGTGGTGGTCGTCCGTACGCCGTTCTGATTCTTTTGCGACTTCCACGCATTTCCGGTGTTTGCGTTATATCCGGCGGCGTTCTGTCCGTTTCCGCACGCGGCGGAGCCGTGTCCATTAGTCGCGCACTCCGCGAATGCGCTCGAAGAGAGCATTACGCATGCCAACAACACTAGTGCTTTCATGGCCATCTCCTGTTTGGCATGGTGTATGCCAGATCTGATTTCAAGCTCTTCCGTAAAACCCGCGCTCCAGCTTGCTAGTCGCCCAGTATGGCGAGCGCTTCACGCAAAGGCGCGAGCGGGATTGTGATGACACCATCGAGCGGTGTGTTCATCTCGAGGATCAGAAAAATAGCTCCTGACGTGGACAAGTCCCCCCAGAAACAACGCTGCAATAACGGTGCCGTTTGGCGAAGCGAACAGGCCAAACGGGGCAAACACAATCGCGAGCCACAACACGAGCGCAACCAGAAGTGGCATGGGGATCGATCCCGCTGCCTGCGATAAAGCCGGCCAGCGCGCCGCGGCCACCTCGTCGGCAAGCGGAATGGCGCGCGTCTGCAGTTGCCGCTGGGTATCGCTCTGCGGCTGCAGTTGTGCGAGTTTGAGCTTCAGGCCTTCGACCCGGACGATGGCCTCGCGACTGCCGAGCCTCGCAACTTGCGCAGGGTCGCCCGAAGCGAGTATCTGAATCGACCCGGCGTAGGTGCTCTTGAGCAAGCTACGGAGAGGCTGCGTTTCCGGCCCGTAGTTGGCCAGCATGCGATCCAGGCTAATGATGTTGGCAGCGTTACGCACCAGCCCGCTGTTGACGCTGTCGAATGAGCTTTTTGCCGATGAGATCAGCAGGCCGAGCACCAGCGCCGCCATGGTGGCGATCAGGCCGGTCGCCAGCTTGACGACCCCGATCGAATCCTCGTCGAGATGGTGTTGCGGCAGCGCGCTGCGCAAATACAAGCCCAGCAGCGCACTGCCGAATACACACGCGAACGCCGGCAAGGCGACGACAAAGTGGTGCACCGTCCAATCCTCCGTCTATGCGGGACGTTGCCGCGGACGAGCGGAAACATGGGCAGCACGACGTCGGACACGCTCCCCCACAAGACAGACTATGCCAGGACTGGCGATGCCGATATTGGACCTTGGTCCAATCGCCCGCGTCGCGGCGTGTCATCAAGTCGTTGACAGGCCTGCCAGTGGCGTTTCGCCCGGGAGGGGGATGGCGAATGGCTCAGGACGGGGAAGCCGTGGAGGCGACCGCTGAAATGGGTACATAAGACATGCCCCCGCCGCGCTCCCTCACTCCGCGGCCATAGCACGTTCCACTTTAACCGGGGCGTCCCCTGCGCCGGCGAGACGCCTGGTCAACCATTGCACGCCCATCGCCAGAGCGGCGGCCTCGCCAAACGCGAGGAGCGGTTGTTGATACGGTAGCGAGAACGAAAGAAACAGACAGAACGCGGCAAATGAAAAGCGCCCCAGCACCATGCCGCGCAGCAGCGAGATCACGAAGTCCGGGCCACGCGCACGATGTGACGACACTGAGAGCACAATACCCAGCAGCGGAAATACGGCAAGTAGCCCGCTCCACGTCGGGCCCACCGATCCTGAGATCGAGGTAACCAGCACGGTGAGGACCACGCCGGCCGTCATGCGGCCGATGAGATCGGTACGCGTGAGCGGAGCGCCCGCCGCGACGGCAGCAGTACGCGGCAGGAACGACTGCCCGAACAATGCGGCAGCAAGGGCAGCGCCCAGTGCCCAGACTGGAGACGCGGGTAAGCGCGATAACGCGCACGCTGCCAGCAACCACGTCGCCAGACCAGCCATCAACGCGATCGGCCATGCACGGGAGCGGCACGTCCACGCGTAAGCAAAATTGAACGCTTCGGATGCGAGGATCGCAGAGAGCGAGAGTGTGGCGGCACGCGCGCCGAATAGCGGACCGTGCGCCAGCACGAGAAGATAGAGGATGGGACCCGCCACCACCGGTAGCCCGGCGAGCCATCCGGCAATCGATGGCCCCCACCACTTACCGGACATCGAGACGATGAGCAGGAATACGGGGACAAGCGTGAGCTTGAGTGCAAGCATGACCGAGGCGCCCGGATATAAAGCCGGATCTTACCAAACTGCTTCGCCCCAAGAGCCATGACGGCCGCATTCGCGCTTCGCGCAAACGTCCCACGACGACCGGGCGGCCTGTGTGTCTGCTAGCGCAGCCGGACCGCCGCGCCGCCGTGAACCGACAAGCGCAGGCGGCGCACGCATTGCGCGCCTGTACCGCCGGCGCCGTACCCGCGTCGTCAGGAAGCCTGACGATAGTACAGATTCTGCGGATGCCGTGCTTCGGCAAAGAAGAACCAGCGCTCGGCAACCAGCCCCGCGTATTGAACGACACAGGCGAGGCACAACAACCAGAACGACGCCACGATCGACGACGAACTGCCACCCAGCGCGATCAGTACGAACGGCACGGCGAACGCGGCGACAAGAAACGTCCACTTGATCCGCTGCAGCGTTTGCGGCGTCTGCCCGTGAAAGAACTCGCGCAGATTGAAGGCACCGGCGGTAAAGCCGCGCGACTTCTGCACGAGCTTCGGCGACTTGATGCCGGTCGCGCTCTGCACCGTCGATTTGGGCCGCAGACGCGCATTGCGTATGAGCGATGCCACGCGGCTCGCACAACCCGCCAGCGTCAGCACGCACGCACACACCGCAAGCGCGGCCACCAGCGATGGCGCGAACCACGCGGCGCACGCCGTTGCGAAGGTGAAACCCGACGCACAGCCGAGCAGCACAAAGTTGACCATGGTCAGCGGCGTCGCCCACTCCTGCAGAAAACGCAGGCACGCGTAAATCATCGAGGTACACACAAACAACACGGCGCTCGCGAGTACACCAAGCGCACCAATCGCCAGCGACCACGGCGAGCCGAACCAATGCGCCAAACCATACGCAAACGCAGCCGCAAGAAACACCGGCAGCGCCAGGCATTCGCGCGACAGCCACGACGTGCGCCACATTGCGATCGCGCGCCATGCGCGTTCGGGATGGCCGAGGTGGAAAAACGAAGCCAGCAGACCCAGCCCGCCGAGCACGACGGCCAGCGCGGCGCCCAGCACAAAGAACATTTGCGGCGGTGTCGAAGATGCCGCAATCAGTCCCAGCCGCGCGGCCAGTTCGACACCGAACAGCGCGATCAGCAAGCCCTGCCCTGCGCCACTCAGCGTGGTGAGGAACACGACCGAAAATGCAGGCTTCATGCGCTTCTCCCCAGACTCAGGATATTGAACACGCGATCCAGCATTCCGGAGGCGAAGCTCCGCTGCCCGGCTTGCAGTTGTCCGTGCTTGACGACATCCTCGGCGGGCGCAGCGGGAGCGGTCTCTTCTGCAATCGAAACCTCCGCGCCACCCGACTTGCACGAACACGATTCGCCACCGCACGAGCCCGTCTTCTGGCGCGGCAAATAATGATTCGCGGGCTTCGTGTCCCACTCCGGCATCAGTTGATAGCCGCCCCGGTCGCGAATGGCCTGCGACACCACCGAATCCGGATCGTGAATATCGCCGAAGAGGCGCGCCGAAGTCGGGCACGCCAGCACACAGGCCGGCTTGCGGTCGCGTTCCGGCAGCGCCTCGTTATGGATGCGGTCCGCGCAGAGGGTGCACTTGGTCATCTCCTTGCGCTCTTCATCAAGCTCGCGCGCACCGTAAGGACAGGCCCACGCGCAGTACTTGCAGCCGATGCACTTGTCGAAGTCCACCAGCACGAGGCCGTCTTCCTTGCGCTTGTAGCTTGCACCGGTCGGACACACCGGCACACACGGCGGGTCTTCGCAGTGCAGACACGACTTCGGAAAGTGAATCGTATCGGTAAGCGGAAACTCGCCGGCCTCGAAGGTCTGCACGCGGTTGAAGAACGTCCCCGAAGGGTCGGCGTCATACGGCCGGAGATCGGCCAGACTGCCTGCTTCGCCCGAGGTATTCCACTCCTTGCAACTCGTCACGCATGCGTGGCACCCCACGCAGACGTTCAGATCAATTACGAGCGCCATTTGGGTCATTGGATGCTCCTTGTCATGTCTTCTTGCCGGCGCCGCGCAGGCGCGCAGCAAACTCACCGCGCCCGGCGAAGTAGGTTTGCACGATGCGCTGCACCACACCGGTCGAGCCAGGCAGCGCCTGCATCGGCGCGAATTGTGGCAACGTGTGATCCGCATCGGCCTCGGCCGGATAGACGCGCACCCGCACGTCGTACCATGCCGCCTGCCCGGTGACCGGATCCGAGTTCGACATGCGGGCATCGCCCGGCCTCGCGCCGGGCAGCTCGTCGGTAATCAGGTGGTTGAGCAGGAAGCCGCGTTGCGATTCGTTGGCATCGGGGCCGAGGTTCCAGGCACCCGCAGCCTTGCCGATCGCATTCCACGTCCACACCGTGCCGGGCTCCACCGCTTCGCTATAACGCGCCATGCAGCGCACCTTGCCCCACGGCGATTCGACATAGATCCAGCCGCCGTCTTCGATACCGTTCTCCTGCGCCATCAGCGGATTCATGAACAGGTAGTTTTCGCCGTGAATCTGCCGCAGCCACGCGTTTTGCGAGTCCCATGAGTGGTACATCGCCATCGGCCGCTGCGTCACGGCAGCCAGCGGAAAGCGTGCGCGGTCGGTGGCGGCGAGTTCCAGCGGTTCATACCAGAACGGTAGCGGATCGAAATAGCGTTCGACACGTTCGCGCAGATGATCCGGCGGCTGCCGGCCCGCGGTTTTGCCCTGCGCGGCAAGACGGAATTTCTGCATCACGTCCGAGTAAAGCTGGATCACGATCGGCGTGTCGAATTTGCGAAAGCCGTGTTCCACCGCCCACTTCAGATAAGGGCCGTTTACACCGCGCATGTATTGCAGCGTCTCCGGCAGCGTGTAGTGGAACACGCAGTTGTGATTCGCGTACTGCTCCCACTGCTTCGGATTCGGTTCGCCCACCAGCGCCTTGTCGCCCTCCTTGCCACGCCAGCCGATCAGAAAGCCCACCCCGGAATCCGGCGCGGTCTGGAAGTTGACGATGAAGTCCGGATAGTCGCGAAACTTGCGCGTGCCCTCGCTCGTCGTGAACGCCGGCAGCTTGAGGCGGCCCGCCAGTTCGATCAGCACTTCCTGGAACGGCTTGCATTCGCCGGTCGGCGGCACGACCGGCACGCGCACCGAATCGACCGGCCCGTCGAACTCGGAGATCGGCCGGTCCAGCACCGACATCGCGTCGTAACGCTCCAGATAGGTGGTATCGGGCAGGATCAGGTCAGCGAACGCCGTCATCTCCGACTGGAACGCGTCGCAGACCACGAGGAACGGGATCTTGTAGTCGCCGTTCTCGTGCTTGTCGACGAGCATCTTGCGGACTTCAACCGTGTTCATCGACGAATTCCACGCCATGTTGGCCATGAAGATCAGCAGCGTATCGATCGGGTAAGGATCGCCGCGCCATGCGTTGGTGATCACGCTGTGCATCAGGCCGTGCACGGCGAGCGGATATTCCCACGAGAACGCCTTGTCGATGCGCACCGGTTCACCGGCGCTGTCGATAAAGAGGTCTTCCGGTGCGGCGGGCCAGCCGAGCGGTCCGGTGGCGAGGGGCGTATTCGGCTGCACGGCCTCCGGGCTGTTCGGCGGTTTGGCCGACGGCGGCACGGCCCGGGGGTAAGGCGACTTATGCCGGAAGCCGCCAGGCCGGTCGATCGTCCCCATCAAGGACATCAGCACCGCGAGCGCGCGGATCGACTGAAAGCCATTTGAATGCGCCGCAAGTCCGCGCATCGCGTGGAAGGCGATCGGGTTGCCGGTGACGGTGTCGTGCGATTGACCCCACGCGTCGGTCCACGGGATCGGCAAGGTGATCTTGTGATCGCGCGCCGTCTGCGCCATTTCGCGTGCGAGGCGCCGGATCGTGTCGGCGGGAATACCGGTGATCCCGGCGGCCCACTCCGGCGTACTTCCGGCCACGCGTTCGCGCAGCAAGGCGAACGACGGCGTGACCGGCGTGCCGTCGTCGAGCGTGTAATGGCCCGAGATCGCCGGCTCCGCGCCGGGTGTGTGATGAGGCACGGCGCGCTGGGTCTTGAGGTCCCACCACAAGTGGTCTTGCGGAAACAGCGGATTGCCTTCCGGGAGATCGCGGTCGCGCACGAACAGGCCGAACGCGTCGCTATCGGCATTCATATCGAGCAGTTCGGCAGCGTTCGTATAGCGGGTGACGAATTCGCGGTCGTACGAATCGGTTGCGAGCAGCTCGTGGATCAGCGCCATGAAGAGCGCGCCGTCTGTGCCGGGACGGATCGGCACCCATTCGTCGGCAATCGCGGCGTAGCCGGTGCGGATCGGATTGATTGCGATAAAGCGGCCACCGGCGCGCTTGAACTTCGACAGCGCGATTTTCAGCGGATTCGAGTGATGGTCCTCGGCGGTGCCGATCATGAAGAACAGCTTGGCGCTGTCGAGATCGGGGCCGCCAAACTCCCAGAACGAGCCGCCCATCGTATAGATCATCCCGGCCGCCATATTGGCCGAGCAGAAGCCGCCGTGCGCCGCGTAGTTGGGCGTGCCGAACTGCCTGGCGAACAGGCCCGTCAACGCCTGCATCTGGTCGCGGCCGGTGAAGAGCGCGAACTTCTTCGGATCGGTGGCGCGCAGATGCGCGAGGCGTTTTTCCAGGGTTGCGAACGCCACCTCCCACGACACCGGCTCAAACTGCGCGCTGCCGCGTTCGGCGCCGGCTTTGCGCATCAGCGGCAGGGTCAGGCGCGCCGGCGAGTACTGCTTCATGATCCCCGACGAACCCTTCGCGCAGATCACCCCCTGGTTGAGCGGGTGGTCGGGGTTGCCGTCGATATAGCGCACCTCGCCGTCGCGCAGGTGCACGCGGATGCCGCAGCGGCACGCGCACATGTAACACGTGGTGGTCTTGACTTCGAGCTTCTCGTTTTGCGTGCGCGCCTGGTGTTCCATGTGTGCCCCCTGTAGCTACTTCAACCGCCTCAACCATTTCAACCGCTTGAGTTGCCTGAACTGCTTTCACCGCTTTCACTGCTTAAGCGATGCTGCCGCACTCGCACCGGACTGCGACAGCCTACCTGTGCATCGTAAGACCGATATATGTAAAAGAAAAATCGCTATTTAATATCCAATGTATCGTGTGGCCTGATAGTTAGGGCAAGTTGCAGGCGCCCTGTCCCGCCTGCGCAGCGCCGGCATCGCTGCCATAATGGGCCTCCCCAACCTTGTCCCCCTGAAGGAGCCGCTGGGAGTGATTTCGCCACCTCGTCTTCCGGCGACGCCAAGCGTCGCGTCGCGTTTCTCGGCCTGGGTGTCACGGGATATCCGATGGCCGGTCACCTGGCCAAAGCCGGTCTCGACGTCACAATCTATAACCGCACCTTCTCCAAAGCCGACGCCTGGGTCGCGGAGCACGACTTGCGCGGCGTCCCGCTGGGTGCGCAAGGCGCGTTTGCCGGCATGACGGAAGGCACGACATTTGTCGACCATACGACCGCCTCGGCCAACGTCGCGTGAGCTTGCGGAAGCGGCCGGCCGGCAGGGCCTGCAATTCATCGACGCGCCCGTCTCCGGCGGCGAGGCCGGTGCGCAAAAAGGCACGCTGACCATCATGTGCGGCGGCGACACGACGGCATTCGAGCACGCCGCCCCGACGCTCAGGCACTATGCGGCCGCGGTGACGCTGCCTGGTCCGGCCGGAGCCGGTCAACTGGCGAAGATGGTCAATCAGATCAGTATCGCCGGGCTGGTGCAGGGTCTGTCCGAAGCGATCAACTTCGGCGAGTGCGCGGGGCTGGATATGCCGCGCGTGCTCGAGGTGATCGGCAAGGGCGCGGCCGCCAGCTGGCAGATGGAGAACTGCGGCAAGACGATGATCGAGGGCAAGTTCGACTACGGCTTCGCGCTCGACTGGATGCGCAAGGATCTCGGCCTCTGCCTCGACAAAGCGAAGCGCAACGGCGCCGCGCTGCCGGTCACGGCACTGGTCGACCGGTTCTACGGCGACGTGCAGGGCCTGGGCGGTAATCGTTTCGATACCTCCAGCCTGATCTGGCGGTTGCGTCAACTCAAGCGCGGCAACTGAGGCGTCAATTCGACTTGCATAGCACCGCCGTCATGATGAGCGGCAGCACTTCATGGACGGCTGCATCACTGCCTGCGTCGTGCAGATGCGTCTTGACCGAGTCACTCGTCCCGAATACGACCACGCCGTACAGCGAGCCTGTCATGGCATCGCCGCTGCCCTTGTGAAACATCTCGTCGTTGCTCGTGTAACCGAGCACGGCATACACGCGAAAGCCGAAGGCAGTCAGATCGCTACCGCGGGTCGGGCGAAAGGCATTCACGGAGTTCGCTTCGACGTGCATCGGCTCCGGTTCGATATATTGGTCGCTCTCGAGCGCAGCGATGAAGGTATGCGCATTCGAGGTGCAGTCGAGTTGCGCGTCGAGTTCGTGAGAGGCAGACGGGACGGAATAGAGTACTGCGCCGATTGCGGTCAGCAAGGTGAGCGCGTTGGGAAAGCACTTTCTCATGGTAATGCAACCTCTATCCTGGCAGGTGTCCGGCACGCGGAGCTAGCTACAACGTAGGAGCTTCGCTCCACTTCATCTGTACGGCAGCCATCCATGCAGCTTACATGAGCCTTCAGGCGCTCCGCGCCGGCAAGCGACATCCGGTTTGTCCCGGTCAGACGCGGCCTGCAACGCGCTGCACCATGCTCGGGTTTCCGCGCAAGCGCGGGGTGACGTCCGCGGTTTACCGCCCACGGCGCGCCGCCTGCGTGCGATTCGCTTCGGAGCCGGCGCGGTTTGTGGCACGCCTCGCCATTTTGTCGCAAACCGCCCGGACGTGGCGGCAGCCGGGCCGAACCTGTGCGTCATCGAACCGCTCGTTGATAGACCGTGGAACCCGCTGTTATGTTCGCAGTCGTTGTCCGGCGGACGCCACGGTGGTTCAGCGGACTGCTTGCCGCCCTGAGCGTCACGCGCATCAAGCAGGCATTGACGCGCCGCGGGTCGTTGCGCGGTGCCAGTACGCTATCGGTTGTGGCGATGGTTGTGTGGTTTTACGGCGTTGCGTTAGTGTTTTTCCGCCGGCCGCTGGCGTTAGGCGCCTGGGACGTCGCCGCGGTTGCCGTGCTGTGGGTGCTGTGGGTACGGTGGGCGCCGCAAGCGCGGGCGAAACCACAAACGGGGGAGTAGTGCGGGCGCCGACGCTCGATCGGCTACGCTGGCTGTGCGACGAGTCAGGCAAGCTCACGCCAGGCCTGCGCGGCCACCCCGCAAGGCTGGGTGTGAGCCGCGACGCCGATCGGCTCGAGTGTGAACCGATGGGTCCATCGGCTCAAGGATACATGGCGCGCCGTTGACGCATCCACGCGTCAACGGCGGATCGTCACGCCGTGGCCCAGCGCGCGTCTGCCACCGTCAGTTTCTTCGGGATGAGCTTGAGATCGGTAAAAGTATCGGCGATCTGCTGCTGATACGCGAGCGTGGCATCCGTAATAGGCTGCACGCCATAGCCGGTGCGCCCCAACGCCACTTCGAGCGTCGCCGCATCGAGTCCGACAAGCGGCGACAACTGGGCGGCGACTGCTGAAGCGTTGTTGCGCCCCCACTCATCCACCTGATTGAGTTCCTCGAGCAGCGCGTGCAGCACTTGCGGCTGAGCGTCGGCAAACTTGCGGGTCGCGACGTAATACTGCGTGTTGCGCACGATCCCTTCGCCGTTCGTCAACACGCGAGCATTGGCCTGGCGCTCGATGGCGGCGAGATACGGATCCCAGATCACCCACGCGTCGACACTGCGCTGGACGAAGGCCGCGCGGGCGTCCGCCGGCGTCAGGTAGATCGCCTGAATGTCCGTGTAAGCGAGCCCGGCACGCTGCAACGCCTTGACCAGCAGAAAGTGAACGTTCGAACCGCGGTTGAGCGCGACCTTCTTGCCGCGCAGATCGGCCACCGAGCGAATCGGCGAATCCTGCTGGACCACCAGCGCTTCGCCCTTCGGCGCGGGCGGCTCGTTGGCAATATAGACGAAATCGACCCCCGCAGCCTGCGCGAAAATAGGCGGCGTTTCGCCCACTGTGCCGACATCGACCGCACCTGCATTCAGACCTTCGAGAAGTTGCGGTCCCGCCGGAAATTCCAGCCACTGCACGCTCACGCCTTGCGCGGCGAGCTTTTTTTCGAGCGTGCCGCGCGCTTTCAGCAACACGAAGTTGCCGTACTTCTGAAAGCCGATCCGTAAGGTTTTCGCATTGCCCTGAGCGAGCGCCGCGTGACTCGACAGCAACACGCCAGCGCCGCCGGCAATCGCCGCGCCGGTCCCCATCGCCAATGCGGCAGCGGCTTTCAGAAGCGTGCGCCGGCTGGCATCGGCCGGTTGCGCGTGGCGGGCGGAGTGTCCTTGTGAAGCCATGTGTATCCCTTGCAGTTGCGTGATGGTTCGCAGCGCCCGTTGCGGCGCGTCGTAGCGCGGCCGGGTCGTTGCCGGCGCACGCGCGAAGCCCGCAGGCCATCGCTGTGGCGTTGCCTAGAATAAGGTCGCGCCGGCGCGAACCGAACCAATCATTGCGCATATGCAAAGCAGCGGACGTGCGAAAGCACGCCGCAGCGGCGCGCAATCGTGCGAGCGTGTCGGGCACGCGCGCCGGAATCCGGCGCGCCTCGGCGGGCGCGCGGCGGCACCCGGTCACCGGCCGTCATTCCAACGGAATCTCGTGCGGGAAAACAAACAGGCTGGCCGTGTAACCCATATGGAAATAGCCACTGCGGGCGTACGCGGCGATCCTCTCGAGCGCCTCCGGATCGGATCGGCTCCGCTGCTGCGACGACCACGTGAGATGACGCTCGCGCGCCGCGACGTCGCACCTCGTTGCCCATCGCCGCAGCCCATCTTTGGCCCGGAGCCACCACGGCGCGCTCAGAACAGCATCTGGATTCAACATGGCGCAAGCCTCCGCTCACTCAATGTGTCCTTTGAATCTAGTGAGCGCACGGTTCAAGCGCAAACAAGCATTTGTGGATTGCTTTGTACCGAATCGAGCCGTCGGGCCTTGCGCAAAGCGAATGGATTGCGAGCCCGACCGTTTGATCGACGGGCAAAAAAGGGCCGATCCGGACATTGCGGCAGCGCAGTCGCGTGCTCCCGAAATGTCCGGAACGGCTCAATGTGGCACACACGCCTTTCGAGTACTGCTGTGCCGACCGTCAAATCATTGCATGTTTTGCACAAGGCCGTCGTTCGCGGCCCTTTTATGCGGATTGTTTTTTCTCAGGCCCCTCGCGATGCTGACTGTTCGCGCTCCTGGCATCGGTAAGTCGGCAAAGTCACAGACCGTTTTAAAACACGCTTGATAAAACTTGTGGTCCGCTAGCCGATCGCAGGGACGGAGCATATTTTCGATTACATCAGAGGTAATTGAGCGGATTCCTGCGATCGCTAAGATGGCAGTCATCTTCTCGCAGCAGCGGTGCGACCAGATCGCCACCGCCCGGGAGATACTCACGCAATCTCGTTCAATCAATGCAATCAGGAGTTAGGAATGCAGAATTTTACTCTTCACACAATCGAATCCGCACCCGAGAAGTCCAGGCCAACGCTGCAGGCACTCCAGCAGAAATTCGGCTTTTTGCCGAACGTAATGGCGACGATGGCCGGCAACCCCGTTCTCCTCGATGGTTTTGCCGGCAGCTTCGGCAGTTTCCATGGCGGCAGCTTCGACGAGTGCGAGAAGCAGACGCTGCTGCTCACCAACGCGGTCACCATCAAGTGCCCGTGGACCGTGGCAGCTCACTCGACCTTTGCGCTCGAGGACGGCATGTCGGAAACCGATGTCAAAGCCATACGCGCAGGCAGATTGCCGGAGGATCCGAAGTATGCGGCCCTTTCGGGAATCACCAGGGCGCTGATCGAAAAGCGCGGGAATGTAAGTGAGGCCGATATCGAGAAATTCACGTCCGCTGGATATGCGCCGGTGCAGATTTTCGAGGTGATCACCAGCATCGGCATTTCCACCATGGCCGCCACAACGACGAACATGGCGGGCACGCCGGTCGAAGCGCGGTTCAAGGCGCAAAGTTGGTCGGCTGTATAAGCTGGGTTGCCGACGATCGTGCAGGGTTCGGTTCGCGCCGAACCCTGCATGGTCTCTGCGAAAGACGAAGCATGCCGGAGCCCATACATGGACGCGGCTTCACCCGCTCCTGCAGCCGTCTGTCATCTGACTGGTTCGGCGTATTCTAGTCAGCGGGCCCCGATCGGATATTGCCAGTCGCGATCGTTTGATGCTTGACGCAAGCGCTCATGGAACACCACCTAAACCCCGTTGCGAATGAGAGATTTCAATGAGTTCTGCGCCCCTCCATACCAAGCCGCCTGCAAACGAGCTGGGTGAACTGCTGCGCCACTGGCGCGACATGCGTGGCCGCAGCCAGTTCGATTTGTCGCTCGACGCGGGCGTGTCGCAACGGCATATCAGCTTTATCGAAAGCGGGCGCAGCGTTCCGAGCCGTCAGATGTTGATGGATATCGCCCAGGCGCTCGACGTTCCCCTGCGGGAACGCAACGCCTTGTTGCTGGCAGCAGGCTACGCCCCGATCTACTCTGAGGGCGCATGGAATGCCTCGGAAATGCAGAGCGTAACCAGCGCGTTAGGACGCATTTTGCGTCAGCATGAGCCCTTCCCCGCGGTGGTGATGGACCGCTACTGGAATGTGCTCATGACCAACGATGCCGCGCCGCGCTTCTTCAACCGCTTCATCGATATGGCTGCGCGCACGGGGCCGCGCAACATGCTGCACCTGATGTTCGACCCGCAAGGCATGCGCCCGTTTATCGCCAACTGGGACGATGTGGCGAAGAGCCTGATCCAGCGCGTCTACCATGAAACCGTGGGGCGCGTGCTCGACGATAAAACCAGAGAATTACTGGCCGCCCTGCTCGCCTATCCCGATGTCAAAACCGAATGGAGATCGCCCGAATCCTTGAACGCCGCGCCCGTCACACGGTCCATGCCCGTCATACCTATCGGTTTTGTCATGGATGACACGGTGCTGAATTACTTTTCGATGGTCACTACCGTCGGCACCCCGCAGACGGTCGCTGCGCAGGAACTACGCATTGAATCCATGTTTCCGGCGGACGACGCGACCGAGCGCTACCACGAAAGCATGACTGCCGGCGAGCGGCCCAAGACCGCCCACGACATCCACCGGACGCCGACTCTATAACATCGGTACAGTCATTGCAGTTCGCTCTGAAGTTGCTCGAACGGCACCCCGGCATCAGCACTTACGCTGCTGCGCCGCGCCTCCCATTTCGCAATCACGGCGGTCGCCACACTGTTGCCGATCACGTTCGTCATCGTGCGTCCCATGTCGAGAATCTGGTCGATGGCGAGCACCATCACGACGCCCTCGGCCGGGAGGTGGAACAGCGGCGCCACCGCAGCCACCACGACAACCGAGCCACGCGGCACGCTCGCCATGCCCTTGCTGCTCAGCATCAACACCAGCAGCATGAAGATCTGCTGCGAGAGCGGCATGTCGATGCCGAAGGCTTGCGCAATGAAGATCGCTGCAAACGACTGATACATCATCGACCCATCGAGGTTGAACGCATAGCCGAGCGGCAGCGTGAACCCCACGACTTTCTTGTCGACGCCGAATTTTTCCAGTTGCTTGGTCAGGCGCGGATAAGCCGCTTCGCTGCTCGCAGTCGAGAACGCCAGCATGGCCGGTTCGCGTACCGCCTTGAGCAGCGCGCCGACCTGTCTGCCGAGGCAAAGATAGCCCACCCCGATCAGGATCGCCCACAACAGCACAAGGCCCAGGTAGAACGAGCCGATCAGCTTGCCGTAGGTGAACAGCACGTCCAGACCGCGCAGTGTCACCGCCGAAGCGATCGCACCGAACACGCCCAACGGCGCGGCACGCATCACCTAGTCAGTCAGACGCAGCATGACCGGCACCATGCCGTCGATCCCCTGTACCACCGCCGCCACGCGCGGGTCGTGCTTGAGGGCACCCAGCCCCAGGCCGAAGAACATCGAGAACACCAGGATCTGCAGGATGTCGTTGCGCGCCATCGCGTCGAGCAGGCTCGTCGGGAACGCATGCGTGACGATGTCCTTGAAGTTCAGGCCGGCGGTATTCAGGCCGGTGTTCACGTCGCTGCCGCTCGCCACCACATGCAGGCCTGCGCCCGGTTGCAGCACGTTCGCCAGCGCGAGACCCAAAGCGAGCGACACCAGCGAGGCGCAGACGAACCAGCCGAGCGTGCGCGTGCCGATGCGGCCCACATCCTTGCCGCTATCCATGCCGGCCAGCCCAGACACCAGCGTCGCGAACACGAGCGGTGCAATGATCATCTTGATGAGCCGCAGGAAGATCTCCGTGACGATCGAGAAATACCCCGCAATGGTTTTCGCTGCGGCCGCGTCGGGCGCACTGGCGTGGCACACGTATCCGGCCGCAACGCCGAGCACCATGCCGGCGGCAATATAAAGCGCGAGGCGGTTTTTCATGGTTATCCTTTTCCCGATCGACGGGTACAGGCGTCGCCTTCCAGCCACGCCTTGCACGGGCGCGGACATCCACGTTCCTCGCCTTGCGGCTCGACATGCCTACCGCACGCCGACCGCACGGAGAAGACCTGGACGGATACTAGGGACGACAGAAATAGACGTGAAGCGGGCTTAACATGGTGTTATGCGGCTGCCGCATAGCGCCCCCGGGTGTGGCCCGCCTGCGCGCCTTCAGGCCTCTGTGCGGGACGCCTGAGCATTCTGGGACTCCAGATACGCCCAGAGGTCCTTGAGCAGCGGCATCTCATTGCTGCGATCGCGATACAGGCGCAGTTGCAGATCGAGTTGCCAGGTCCGGTCACCGGACGGCACGAGCGTCCCATCGGTCAGCTCCGCCTCGATCAGACTGCGTGGCAGCCATGCAATGCCTTCGCCGTTGAGCGCCAGCTTCTTGAGCACATCGGCCATGTCGGACTCGAAATGCGGCGTCAGCGCCGCCTTCTTGCTGGCGCGCTGCAGCAGCAGGTTCAGACACCGGCCGAAATAGGTGGTCGCGCTATAGCCGATCAACGGAAGCGGACGGCCCGGGGCGCCAGGCAGCCTGAACGAGGGTGCGGAATGCCGGTCCGGCGCGCAGACCGGCAGGAAGATGTCGCGACCGACCGTGAGATGCGGGTAGCGCGTGGCGTCCAGATGCAGCGGCAATTCCGGGTGCTCGTAGGCCAGCATCAGTTCGCAGTTGCCGTTCACGAGCATCAGAATCGAGTCATGCACATTGGTCGGGACGATGCGCACCCGCAGTCCGCTAAAGCGGCGTTGCAGCGAGCGCAGCCAATCCGGTACGAACCCGACCGAGATGGCATGACCGGCCGCGATTTGCAGTCCCGCCCCCGACATTCGCTGCTCGCTACGAATAATGGCCCGCGTGTCGAACAGCTTGCCGATGATGTCTTCGGCGGCTTCCCGAAAGAGCCGGCCTGCGGGCGTGAGCGTGGGCGGATAGCTGCTGCGGTCGATCAATTCGGCGCCTATCCACTGTTCGAGCGCCTGAATGCGGCGGCTCAACCCGGACTGGGTGACGTTGCGAAGTTCCGCCGCCCGCGAGAAACTCTGGTGCTGCGCGAGCGCGATGAAATCCTCGATCCACTTGACTTCCACTTTAGCTCCTCGACAGCGTGCAAACTGACTGGACTGGCGCTCACCAGGGCGCCCGATTTTAGGCTCGTCATTTTGCTATTGCCAACTCAACCTGTCGCCCAGGCGCGACAAACCGTCTATCCGGACCTGGACGCCGCGGCCGACCAGCGCTTTTGCATCGCCTTGATCAGCTGTTCCCAGAGGAACTCGGCGGCGGGCGAAAGGCGCCGGCCGACCCGCCGGATCACCTGGCTGGCGAATTCGCGGGCGATCGGATGGTCGATTTCGAGCGCGACCAGTTTTCCGGCGTCCAGATATTGCCGCGCCGCGTCCGTCGACATGAAGGCGACGCCCAACCCCGCAGCGGCGATCGCCTGGGCCGCCGAAAACAGGTCGCAACGATAGGCCGGTGTCAGATTCATCCCCGCCGCGCGAATCAGGGAGTCGAGATACTGCTGCACGCCAAAGCGCGCCGGCATGAAGATCAGCCGGTGACCCGCCAGTTGTTCGACGCGGACCCGCCGTTCGCCTGCCAACGCGTGACGCGTGCTGACGAGCGCGCAAAGCGGCGCGGCGCGGAAGGTGCGCGCGCGTATCGCCGGGTCGCTTGCCCCGCCTGCGCACAGGCCCAGATCGACGTCGTCGTTGCGGACCATGGCGATGATTTCGGAGGTCGCGCCGCCGCGCAATTCCACTACGATGTCCGGAAACTGCAGGCTGAACTGTTCGAGCACCGTGGCAAGCAGGTTCTCGACGAAACCCTCCCCCACACCGATCTCAAGCCGCCCCCGGCGCAATCCCCGGTAGTCCTCCAGTTGCGCCAGCATTTCGGCGTCGCGCCGCGAGCTTTCGCGGAAATGCTCGACGAGGCTCAGGCCAATTTCCGTGAGCGATACGCGCCGGCCGCGCCGTTCAAGAAGCGCGACACCGTGCGCGCGTTCGAGATGGGCCACCTGCCGGCTGATGACCGAACCGTTGATGGACAGCGCGTCCGCCGCCGCACGCACGCCGCCGTGCACCTCGATTTCGTGCAGATAGCGCAGGCTGCGGGTGCTGAGCACGGTATCGCGCGGGGCTTCGAGGTCGCTCGACATGACATTGTCCGTTGACATGGAAGTCAACATTATCGACCACAAAACGTCATTGATTGGCCTTTTTTGCGGCTAAATACTGGCCCCTTTCCTTATCACCACGCCACTGCGCGCGCCCGAACCATGCCAGGCACCCAGGATTTCTGCTCCCTCGACGACACCCATGACCTCCGCGACGAACTGAGCGGCATTCGTCATCATCTTCATCGGCATCCGGAACTGGCCTACCAGGAATTCAAGACTTCCGATTTCGTTGCGCAGAGCCTCGAAAGCTGGGGCTACGCCGTGACGCGCGGTCTGGGCGGCACGGGCATGGTCGCCACGCTCAAGGCGGGGACCGGCACGCGCGCCGTGGCAGTACGCGCCGATATGGACGCGCTGCCGATCAACGAGGAAACCGGCCTGCCTTACGCCAGCACCGAACCCGGCCGGATGCACGCGTGTGGCCACGACGGCCATACGACGATGGTGCTCGGCGCGGCCCGCCATCTGGCCCGCACGCGCCGCTTCGATGGCACGGTGCACCTCGTGTTCCAGCCGGCCGAGGAAATCGGCGCAGACAGCGGCGCCAAACGCATGATCGAAGACGGCCTGTTCGAACGCTTTCCGTGCGAGGCGATTTTTGGTCTGCACAACCACCCCGGCTACCCGACCGGCACCTTCATGTTCAGGAGCGGGCCGTTCATGGCGGCTTGCGATACCGTCGAACTGGTCATTCACGGCCGCGGCGGCCATGCGGCGCGCCCTCACCTTGCTGTCGACCCCGTGGTGATCGGCGCGCAACTGGTGACCGCGCTGCAGACGGTCGTGTCACGTAGCGTCGATCCGATGCAGGCCGCGGTGGTGACGGTCGGCGCCTTCAACGCCGGACACGCCGCCAACGTGATCCCCGAAACAGCGCGCCTGCAAATCAGCGTGCGCTCGTTTGACGCCGAGGTACGCAAGCTGCTCGAGACACGCATCCGGGCGCTCGCACAGGCGCATGGGGACGCGTGGGGCGCCCGCATCGAGGTCGGCTATGTGCCGGGCTACCCGGTCGTGGTCAATAGCGTGGCCGAGACCGAACTGGCCTTGCAGGTGGCACGCGAACTGGTGGGCGACGAACGGGTGATCGACGGCTTTGGCCCGATCGCCGGCAGCGAAGATTTCGCGTACTACCTGCAGGAAAAGCCGGGGTGTTTCCTGCGTCTCGGCAACGGCGAAGGCGCGCCCATGCTGCACAACGCATCCTACGATTTCAACGACGACAACCTCACGGTGGGTGCGGCCTACTGGACGCGTCTCGTCGAACGGTTCCTCGCACTGCGGCCGTAAATCACGCGGACGCCCCTACGTTTGACATAGAACGAGCCTCGCGCGCGGCTGGCCGTCGCGCGGAACCTGAGCACCCAAGGGATACATCATGTCGTCCAAGCCCATTGCGAATCCTGCCGCCTCGCCTGTTTCCACGCCTGTGTCCCAAAGCAGGATCGTCATTGCGGCGATCATCGGCAATCTGCTTGAGTTCTTCGACTTCACCGTCTACAGCTTCTTTGCGCTGACCATCGCGAAGCTCTTCTTTCCTGCGCAGGACCCGGTCGTCTCCACCCTGCTCGCCCTGTCCGCGTTCGCGATCGGCTTCGTCGCGCGACCGGTCGGCGGCTTCGTACTCGGGCATTACGCGGACAAGCATGGACGCCGTGCTGCACTCACCTTGACGATCTTCCTGATGGCAGTGGGTTCCGCGATGATCGGCCTCGCCCCCAGCTATGCGACGATCGGCCTCGGCGCCCCCGTCCTGATCGTGTTCGCCCGCCTGTTGCAGGGTTTCGCGCAGGGCGGCGAGTTTGGCGCCGCCACCGCGACCTTGCTGGAAACCGGAACGGCCAAGGGCCGCGGCTTTCGCGCCAGCTGGCAACTGGCAAGCCAGGGCGCGGCCGCGCTGCTCGGCTCCGGCATGGCCGCGCTGCTCAACTATCAGCTGACGAGCGCGCAGCTCCTCGACTGGGGATGGCGCGTACCGTTTCTGGCCGGCGTCCTGATCATGCCGGTGGGCGTCTATCTGCGCCGCCATATCGTCGAAGAACCGCCGGTGGCCGGCAAGACGCAACGTTCGAGCCTCGAGCCGGTCCTCGTGCGCAAATGGTTTCTGACCGTGTTCGCCATCATGGGCATGACGGTCGCAACCTACGTCCTGATGTACTACATCCCGACTTACTCGATCCAGTATCTCAAACTGCCGCCCAAGCTTTCGATGCTGGTGTCGATCGGCGCCGCTTTCGTATCGCTTACCTTGTGCCCGGTATGGGGTGCCCTCTCCGACAGGATGCAACGCCGCAAGCCGCTCACCGTGATTGGGCGCGTGACGTTGATCGTTTTGCTGTACCCGGCTTTCTGGCTGATGAACCACTTTCCGGCACTGCCGGTCGTGTTCGCCCTGATCGTGCTGCTGATGATCTTCTACACGATGGGCTCGGCTCCGGCCTACGCGCTGATGCCCGAGAACTTCCCGAAGCATGTGCGCGCCGGTTATCTGGCGAGCGCGTACGCAGTCGCGGTCTCTGTCTTTGGCGGGACGGCGCAACTGGTCGTCGCGTGGCTCATCAAGGTCACGGGAAATACGATGGCACCCGCCTGGTACATGATTGCGTGCGTGATCATTTCGCTGATCGCCGTGTCGATGCTCGAAGAAACCGGCGGCCGGGAACTGGCTTAAGCCCGCCAGCCGGCGCATGTCATCGCGCATCGATCACGCAACGCCGGCCGCGGAAATTTCTGGTAAGCACTCTGCGGCCACAGCCTTTTTTCCCGACATCGAACCCTCCCGAGCGGACTATTCTGCACTCAGGCGAATCGCATCTGTGCGTGCCTGCCTGCGATAACGACGCGTCAGCCACGCTTCAATCTGGCTGCTTTCTCGAAGAGGGTTAATCATGTCCACACATAGCACTGCCATTTCACTCGCTGGCAAGTTGTTTGCGAAGCGATCCACCAGCTTGCTGCTTTGCATTCTGGCAGCGGGTGCAACGTTCGCCGGCAACGCGTCGGCCGCCAGCTTCCACTGCTCGAGCAAGTCTTCGGCATCCGAGAAGCTCGTCTGCAACGATCCGCAACTGTCGGACCTGGACGATCATCTCGCGGCGACGTACAAACGCGCCAAGGCGACCAGCCTCGATCCGAACTCGATTGAATCCGCGCGGGTCGAGCAATGGCTTTGGCGTCAACACAACTGCACCGACAAAGCCTGCGTGCTGAACTGGTATCAGCGACGCATCGCCGAGCTGGACGCGGACTATCAGCAGGGCAAGCAGGCACAGCACGATGCCTTTGAAGCGGCGCTGGTCGATCAGAAACTGGCCCCTTCCGCAGCTGATGCGGTAAGACAGCTCAAGGACCCGGCAATCGTGGGGGCGACGGCCACCACAGGGACGACGACCGAGGCAGCGAAATAAAATGCTTCAGGACGCTCGCACAGGTCGCAGGAAAATGAATCCTCTGTTGCGGCGCCTTGTGGTTTCGTCGCTGATTGTCGGCACGCTGAACCTGCAAGGGTGTGCCACCTCGGCTGAGACGTTCGCGCTGGGTGGTCTGGTCGGGGCGCTCGCCAGCGTCTCGGCTATGGTCTGTTCAGCGGGTTGCCGTTAGTTTTATGAGGCGGATGTCTCGCCGCCCGATCGCCGGGCGGCGAGACATTTTTGTTTGCAGGCTCTGCGCATGTTCAGCCACCCGACCGGCGTGACCGCGTCAAACATCACGCGACGCGGTACGCAGATTGCGAGTGACCAGCATCGAGCCAATGTCTCAGAACGGCAATAGTCCCATTCCGCCGTTGCCTGCTGCGTCCGAATCCGACGCCGCGCTATGGCCAGCGGGTTCAAAGCGGAACGAATCGAACAGGTCCCCGATTGCGGGCGCGTTGATCGGGACGTAGCGATTCGACGATAACTGCACCGGATTCGGCAAATTATCTCGACTGCGCGACGTGATCGGGCTGAGCGACCAGTTGCGTTCGATAAATTTGACGAGCGACGCGTGGTCCGAATACGTGTGCATCACGCGTCCGCCCCGCGAGTATGGCGACACGACGATGAGCGGAATGCGCGGTCCGTCACCGAAGAAGTCGAGCGGCTGGATATAGCCCGAGTCGTAGTAGCCCCCGCCCTCGTCGGTCGTGATGAAGATCGCCGTTGACGCCCACAGCTTCGGATTCTTCTGCACGGAATCGATGATCTTGTGCACGAAACCCTCGTACAGGCCGAACTTCGACGACTCCGGATGCCCGTCGAGCAATCCACCTGGCTTCACGAACGACACGGCCGGCAGCGTGCCGTTTGCAATGTCGGTGTAAAGGTCGGTCGTGTCCTGCAAGTGAGCCTTGACGATCGAGGGGTTCGTCATGATCGCTTTCTCGTACAGGAACGGATTGCAGATATTGCAATAGACGCTGGTCGGCGAATTCGCCACGAACGTCGTCCACCCTTCGCCGTAGTATTTCCACGAGATGTTCTTCGCAAGCAACGTGTCGGCAATCGTGGGCACGGGCGATGGCGGAATCGTAAACGTACTCGTGTTCACCGAGCCGTTGCCGTTATAGCCCGGATTGTAGTTGTTGAGCAGGTAGTACGTCTTGGCCGCGCAGTTGGCGTTGGGGTGATACGGCAAGCTGTCGAGGTAATGGCGTAGCGCGCCCACGCCCGGCTGGTTCGTCTCGGAACAGTTGCTGTAGGTGCCGCCTGAATAGCCGTCCTGCGTGTACCAGTTGTTCGTGCCCGCTAGCGGATGCGGGTTTTCGATTTCGTTAGCCGGCGGCGTCGCCGGGTTGCCGCTGCTGTCGGTGTAGTACAGCGCGTCGGCGGTTCCGATCATGATGCTGTTGGCCCCCGTGCCGCCCATCACCGGCTGGTGATAGTTATCGCTGATCGTAAATTGACGCGCCAGCTCGTTGAAATACGGCATATCACCCGTATTCACGTTGTAGAAACCGAGTGCAGTCGAGCCCTCATTGGTCGATTCATTGGTGAAATTCGCCGGCGGCTTGTTACCGTTCGAACCCGCACCAATCGTCGTTTCGACCCACGCAAACAGATCCATCTTGCAGCCGCTCGGGTTATCGAACGACGCATGCGCGATGTTGCAGTCCGACTGCTGCCAGTTCTGATAAAAGCGGTGCACGGGGCTGTTCATGTATTGATCGTAGTCTGGCCCGACCCGCGAGATCTGATAGGGCCCATTCGGCAGGTTGTACGTATTGGCGCCAAAGCGCGTGTCAGGCACGTCGTGCGGCAGACCGGACGCCCCCGTCGTCAGATGAATGAGGTCTTGTGACTCCAGCGCGTTGCTTTCGGCCGCTTGCGCCGCGGCAAGCGTGGCGAAGGGGGGCGGATTGGTGTCGCTTGCCGCTGTGGGCACAGAGCCCGTGTTGGGTGCGGGCAATACGGAATAGGGCTGCTTCGATCCAGGACTCGGTTCGAAACGCGATGGATTCGTGGCGCTGGCCGTGTATTGGGCGGCGAGCCCGAAGTTAGGGCCAGGCGCGCCTTCGTCGGTGATGATGCCTTTCGAGAGCAGGTTCGATACCGACTCGCCACGGCGCGGCTTATAGGCGCCGAAAACATGATCGAAGGTCCGGTTCTCGCCGACGATCACGATGACGTGCTTGATCGGAGAAATGGTGCTTGCCGATGCATCGGCGGCGGTTTGCGACTGGCTGTCCGCCAGCGACGGGTAAATCATGCTACCCGCGCTCAGAGCAACGGCACTGCATAGCAACGCGGCTTGCTGCAGCGAATGACGACGTTTGCGTTCTCGTTTCATCTAAATCTCCGTTAATTGTGGCTCACTCGTGGCGACGGGGGGGTGCGGCGAGTGTTGTTCCAGCTCACTTAATTCTTACGAGGTGTTACACCGGAGAAACTTAGAGCCTCGCCGTGACGAAGCAGAGTCGATGAGATGTCACTCTCGTGCCGGTCATATGACATAGCCGACGATTTGCTTTTTCGAAGCTTTCATTGGAGTCGACTGGCCCGTGAAACGCGGCTCCGACTGTCCACGGAGTGCTTACGACGTGCGCTGCAAATGTGTCAGCGGTCCGTGCCGGACGCTGTTAATTGAAGGACGCGCAGAGGGTGTGCTGGATTTCGACCTGCGGTACGGCTACGTGGCCGGCTTACTCACGGCCTTACGTTCCGGAAGAAACTGCGAATGTCGGCGGCGAGAAGTCCCGGCTCCTCCATCGCAGCGAAATGGCCGCCGCTCGGCATGTCCGTCCATTGCACGACATTGAATGTCCTCTCGAGCCAGGTGCGAGGCGGATGATTGATTTCTCGCGGAAAGTGCGCGAATCCCACCGGCGGTATGACACGGTGCCCCGCTGCAAAATGCATGGGTTGCAAGCGGTTTTCCCAATACATCTGGATCGCCGATCCGATGCTGCCCGTGTACCAGTAGAGCGACAGGTTGGTGAGCAGTTCATCCCTGGAAAACCGCTGCTCGATGACGCCGTCGCAATCGCTCCACGCACGGAATTTCTCGCAGATCCACGCGGCCATTCCGACTGGCGAGTCGTTCAGCGACGCAGCCAACGTCTGCGGCTTCGTGCCGTGCATATGGGCATACGCCCCCTCCGTTGCCGCCCATTCGTTTTTCTCGCGCAGAAAGTTCTGTTCGTCCTGAGTCAGCGGTGCCTGGGCGGCGTCAATCGCGGGTTCGTACGAACCTGGCAAGAAGTTGAGATGGATGCCGTCGACAACGCCGTGATGTCGCGCTGCCAGTGCAACCGACACTCCTGCGCCGATGTCTCCACCCTGCGCGCCAAATCGCTCATAGCCTAGACCTCGCATCAGCGACGCCCACAGATCGGCGACCTGATGCGCGGACGTTCCGGGCTTCCCCGGCGGCGGAGAAAACAGAAAACCGGGTAGCGAC